>JAILIB010000071.1 GCA_024695505.1 Saccharofermentans sp. | reverse complement strand
GTGGAAAGCTTGGAGTTCTCGATCCTCATCTTGAAGTCTTCGATCATTCCGTCTTCACCTACGATCAGCGAATTGCAGAAAAGCGCGGGGTAGCCCAGCTTTGCCATGAGCGGCATCGCGAACTGCGTGAAGGTATCGCTGATTATGATCACCTGCATGTCCTTGCGGAGCTCATCTAAAAACTCCTTAGCCCCGGGGAGCGGATCGATCTGTGCGATGACATCCTGGATCTCCTTAAGGCCCAAACCGTGCTCACGGAGTATGCCGAGCCTCCAGTGCATGAGCTTGTCATAATCGGGTTCGTCGCGTGTGGTGCGCGTAAGCTCCGGAATACCGGTCTTCTTTGAGAACTCGATCCATATCTCGGGTACTAATACACCTTCCATATCAAGACAAACAATGTTCATGTCATTACCTCCTGATTCCTCTCGGGCGAGAGATCATATTCTTGCGTAGATAAATGCTCCGGAATCATATCCAAGACCGTACATGCCGAAGATCAGCACTGCTATGGCAAGGATCATGAATGCAGCCCATGATACGATGACGGGCTTGGATGCGATACTCTTCAGAACCAGACGGGGTTCTTCCTCCTGCTTTTCGCGGTACTTATAGATGTCAACGGCAACCAGCAACGCAAACGATACGAGCAGGACTATGAGGTTTCCGGAGTCAAGTCCCAGCGAAGCCAAAGTCTCTTTGCTCATCGAGAACGGCTGGAATATCGACTTGTACATCATGACTGCGTCAGGCACGTTGTTGGCTCTGAAGAAGATGTGGCCGAGGCAGATCAGGAAGAAGGTGCGTGCCGTCTGGAAGATCTTGTAAGGGAGCTTTTCGCTGTGAAGAGCCTTTCTGAGCTTGACCGAAACCGGCTCGAACAGTTCTCCCAGGATGATGTAGAAACAATGCAGGATGCCCGTGCCGATGACGTATTTCATGAGTCCGCCGTGCCAGTAGCCTACGGCAGCCCAAAGGATTATGAGTCCGAGATACGTGGGAACTTTCTTGCCTTTCTTCTTGCCGAAGAGCTTCTTGGCTCCGTCTCCGATCTTAACGAAAACGGAGGTGCGCAGCATCGGATAGAAAAGGTAATCCCTGAGCCACCCTCCGAGCGTAATGTGCCAGCGCTGCCAGTATTCGCGGATGGTATGCGCGAGGAACGGGCTGTTGAAGTTCTCAGGCATCTCGATGCCCAGAAGGTGCGAAGCACCGAGCACGACATCCATGCAGCCGGAGAAGTCGGCATAGAGCTGGATTGCAAAGCAGGCGGCACCGATAAATACATAAAGTCCGCCGTATGTCTGATGGTCGCCGTAGATCGCATTGACTACTACGGCGATCCTGTCTGCGATTACGAGTTTCTTGAAAAAGCCCCAGGCGATCCTGATCGCGCTGTCCCTGAGTCTGTCAAAAGAGAACTTCGCGTCCTTTGAACCGTCAAGCTTGACCGAGAGGTCAGCGTAAGAATTCATCGGGCCGGAAGTAAAATACGGGAAGTACGTCGCAAACAGAAGATATCTGAAAAAGTTCTTCTCAGGCTGCGTCCTTTCCCATCTGCAGTCGAGCGTGTATCCGATGAGCTGGAGCGTATAGAACGCCATTCCTACCGGAAGCACGTACAGCATGAACGTGCGGGTGTTAGCGGAAGCACCGAAGACCTTGTTGAGATTATCGGCAAAGTGTCCGATCAGTCCATAGTATCTGACGGAACAAAGGATCCCCAAATTGAGGACCACGGTGATGACGCATGCGGCATTTCTCAAGCCCCTGCTCTTTGAAGGCCCTGAAAGAAGGCCTCCGATAAAGGTCGTAACAGCCGCGAGGAGCACAAAGGCCAGCGAATAGAATCCGCAGGACGCGCAAAACGCAAGGCTTGCCAAGAGCAATATCCACCTTCTCGCGCCGCCCGGCGTGAGATAGTAGACGATCGCCGTAAAGGCAACAAATGCAAGAAAAGCAGCTGATACGAGCGACATTACGGATTATCCGAGGTGAGCCATGATCTTGTCGACCATCTCGCCGACGTTCTTGAGGCCCGTGGTCTCGCCCATCGTGAACCTGATGCCGAAGCCTCTCTCGATGGCTACGAGCAGGTTGATGTGCTCAAGCGAATCCCAGCCGTCAACGTCAGCTGCGGTTGTATTCTCATTTACGTTGATGTCCTCGTCATCGAAAACATCCTGAAAGATCTCGTTAAGCTTTGCGAAAACCTCTTCTCTGGTCATTACCTTATCTCCTTATGTCAATTGACTTTAATGGCAACATTCTTGCTGGTGTACGGTGCGGAAAGATCGAGTTCCCATTCGGCGGACCCGTCTTCCGACTCACGGATTTTAACAAATCCCTGCACGCTGTAAAAGTCCTTAACCATCTTATTTTTGGCAGTTGGATAATAAAAACCCTTTATCTTCGCGATTCCGCGCGATCTGCATTCCTTGACAAACTCATCCATCATCGCGAACTCCATGCCGCGCTTCAAGACCCTGCAGCTCATGAGCCAGAGATCCATGAGGAAGACCTTTTCGCCGTTTTCCTCAGCCTCATGGCCGAAAGACACGGCAACAACGCCGTTATCGCCGAACTTGTCCTCAAGCCTGCCGTAACGGGTGATGTAAGAAGGATCCATTGCAAACTTCTCGATCTCCGCCTGGCTGCAGCGTTTTGTCGTGAGGTTGAACTGGTTGCTCTTGTTCGTGAGTTCCGCGATCCTTGCCATGTATACGGGAGCAAAAGCCTTTATCTCGGCCTCCATTTCGAGGGATCTTAAGTAATCGTCATAGTCTTCGAAAGTCGCGGCGGCCTTCTCCCTCTCGATGTTTGCCTTGTACATGCCGTTTCTCTTAAGGTCCTCTGCGGAAAGCCCCGTAACCTCGAAATAGCCGTTTGAATCGATGATGTCGATATATGTCTCGGGAGCGCCGACCTCGGGAACGCTGATCCCGGGGACCTGTGCTTCAACGAGGGCCCTCTCCATCGGGTTGTCGTCAACGAAGACAAAGCTGTCGGCACCGATGTTGATGTCGGCCGCAGTCTTCTTGATGTTGATGTCCTTGTTGTCCCAGTTTGCCCTTATAACCAGGAAATCGTCCTTCTTCAGCGTAGAATCGGGGCGTTCGAGACCTGCTAACGCATTCTCCTCATCGTTCTTGGAAGCGACGGTCAGGAGTATGCCCAGATCCTTATGTGCTTTGACATACTGCTGGAATTCGGTAAACAGCTCGGACTCGGCATCCTCGTGGCCGATATGGATGTTCTCGGGACCGTCGTCACCAACGATACCGCCCCAGAGGGTGTTGTCCATGTCGAGCGCGAACGCCTTCTTGTTCTTGCCGTAAACAGCCTTGATTATGTGCGAGAGATTGAAAGCGAATTCGGGGATGGCCGAGACCGCGACCGCATACTTGTATCTGTACCAGTCGCTCGGATCGGACCACTTCTTGATCCCGTAGACCGCTGAAATGTAGTTGATGTCATTTATGAAGAAGTTTTCATGGCTTCTTGCGAATTCATAGAAACGCTCGTTCAGCCTGTTTATGAAGTTAAGCCTTCCGTGGATGTCGGACACGTCGCTGTTGCCCATAAGCCTAAAGTAAGGCTGCTCGAAATTGTTCTGGATTATCGTGCAGTGGAACTTCTCATCGAGTTTGTTCCAGATCTGGGTAAAGCGCGCCATCGTCTGGTCCGCGAGAGCCTTGACGTCCTCCTCACTGTCGGTCACGGACGGATACGCCGTTATGTTGCGTGATGTCGTGTGAATGAAAACGAGATCGGGCGAGAACTTGTCCAGCTCCTCATTTCCAAAGACCGCGTCCTCATAGTACTGGTTATATTCGGATTCGTAGAACTCGGGCCTGATCCCGTAATTAAGAAGGAAAAGCTCAAGTATCAGCTTGATGTCGCTGGTCGTAGAACCGCCTAAGATCGCTATCTTCTTGTCGGTGTAGCTGACGCCTTCACGCTCGGTGAGCTGTCTTTTTATGGCCTTCTTTTTTCGCAGGATATAGTCCGGATCAAAGGGATATTCCAGTTCTTTTATTGCCATATTGCCCCCATGTACAAAATAAGTCTAAACAATATAATAACATTTTTGCACTCTGTTTATAACCGACGTCCGAAAAGCGTGCTATTATGCTTTGGGGTTAATAAAGGAGCAGTTTTTTGGAAGATTTTTCATTCCTTCGGGATCTTGCAATATTATTATTCAGCGCAAAAGCTTTCGGCATTCTGGCAAGAAAGCTCCACGCGCCTGAAGTCGTCGGCGAGATACTAGCCGGCGTTCTCATCGGACCTGCCATTTTAGGTTTCGTCAGCGAAACAGACTTCATTACCAAGATGGCAGAGATCGGCGTCATCATGCTCATGTTCGAGGCAGGACTTGCCACAGACATGAAAAAGCTCAAGCAGACGGGACTCAAGGCTACCGCCATCGCCTGCGCCGGTGTATTTGTTCCGATAATCCTCGGCACGATACTTTTCATGGCATTCTACGGTTTCGCTCCCATCGGCAGCGAGGACTTCTTCAAGGGCATTTTCATCGGTACGATAATGTCCGCAACTTCAGTCAGCATCACGGTTGCCGCCCTCAAGGAACTCGGAAAGCTCAACGGGACCGTGGGTACGACGATCGTCAGTTCAGCAATAATCGACGACGTAATAGGCATCATCGTCCTGACCTTCGTCCTGAGTTCAAAGGATACCAACACCAACGTCTGGATGATAATCCTCAAGGCGATCCTGTTCTTTGCGGTCGCCATCATCACAGGATTCATTGTCTATCAGATATTCAAATGGCTCGACAAACGTTACGAGCATACGAGGCGTATCCCTATCATCGCCCTTGTTTACTGCATCGTCATGGCGTATGTTTCAAAGACCTATTTCGGCATCGCCGAGATCACAGGCGCCTATGTCGCGGGTATCGTCCTTTGCAACCTTCACGACGCCAAGTACGTTGAAAGAAGGGTCGACATCAGCGCCTATATGGTCTTTGCCCCGATCTTCTTCGCAGGCATCGGCCTTAAGGTGTCTTTCGAGACGATGAACCTAAAGCTCGTTTTGTTCTCCATTGCTTTCGTTGCAGTAGCCTGCATTTCCAAGATCATCGGCTGCGGCGCAGTCGCAAGACTCTGCAGGTTCAATTTCAATGATTCGCTCAAGATCGGCGTCGGCATGATGACCAGAGGCGAGGTCGCCCTCATAACCGCAAAGGCCGGTCTTGCAGTCGGCCTCATCACACCCGAGTATTTCACCGGCGTCATCATGCTGATCCTGTTCAGCTCGATAGCCGTGCCGATACTGCTCAAGAGCATGTTCAAAAAGACATCAGGCTGAATCTTATTCCGCAGCTTTTTTCTTTGACGAGAAAACAAATCTCTGCTGGATCGAATAGCTCAGCAGGAAGAGGAACGTATCCACGATGCATTTGATCAGGGTCTTGGATACCATCGGAAGAAGGAAGCATATCCCCGCGACAGACCATGCGCTTGCCTGCATCTGGACAAATGCCAGCGCGGCATATTTGGCGAGCGACGTCGCCTTGCCTGCACGGCTCTTAAATACCAGGAAGTAATTGACCAGATAGTTATAAGTCGCCGAAATGACTCTCGCGCAGACGGTCGAGACCTGAACAAGATAGCCTTCGGGCACTGCTCCCGCAAGCACCTTGCAAAAGATGGTGAACAATATGATGTCCACGACAAACGAAGACAGCGACGCGAATATGTACTTGATGAATTTCTTGCCGAGTATCTTGTAGATCCTGACCGAGTCCTTCCACGGATCGAAATGCGTCTGATGGTTCTCCTTGGAATCATAAACGGTCTTTATCGGGACTTCATGGATCTTGAGCCTTCCGGCGCACTCAAGGAGCATCTGGGTCTCATATTCAAACCTTTCGCCCTTGCAGTCGATGAGGTCCTTCATGAATTCAAACGGGATCCCGCGGAGTCCGGTCTGCGTGTCGCTGACCCTGACACCAGACACGTACGAGAAGACCTTTATGGTGATGGTGTTTCCCATGCGGCTCTTCCAGGGAACGTTCTCGCCGTCGAACTGGCGGACGCCCAGCACGAGGGAATTCTGATTCTCCCTCAGAGCCTTGATTATGGAAGCAATGCAGCCGGGAGTATGCTGACCGTCAGAATCGGCAGTCACGCAGCCCAGCGCGTCGGGTATGTTTTTGGAAATGTATTCGAAAGCAGTCTTGAGGGCTCTTCCCTTACCCCTGTTGGGACGGTATGAGATGAGTTTTCCGCCGTTAACCTCTATGAGCTTTTCCGCCCGGGAGAAGATCTCATCGTACTCTGTGCCGCTGCCGTCATTAACGATTATGACCGGGCCAAGACTTGCCGCATTCAAGTCATTAAGCAGCGTAATAAGCCGTTCATCCGGCTCATACGAAGGTATTACGATAGGTACTGTCTTGGTCATTTCGTCCATATGAGAACATATTATCATAAATATCTTTAATTATTGTCCTCATTGACTTGCTCCGCCCCGTCTTTTATTCTTTTTTAGTGTTTTCAGGAGAGAATATGTCCGGATTTTTTGCAAATGCTCAATATATGAAATATCTCGCCATCGCCCTGTTTGTGGTGATGTACGTTCTTTTGGTCCTGCTTCCTAAGCGCCGTGCGATCGTTGCACTCTCAACGGCAACGCTTATGGTCATCCTGCAGATCCTTCCGATCTCCAAGGTGCCGGGCGCGATCGACTGGAACGTCCTCATGATGCTCTTCGGAACGATGGTCATCGTAGATTACTTCATTGAATCCAAGATGCCGAACAAGATCGCGGAAGCGCTCTTAAGGCTCGCGCCCAACGTCATCTGGGTCACGATCCTGATGTCTCTGTTCTCGGGCATAATCTCAGCATTCATCGATAACGTCGCAACGGTCCTCATGGTAGCTCCCGTTGGTCTTGCGATCTGCAAGAAACTCAATAAGAACCCCGTCGGGATGATCATCGCGATCGCGGTATCTTCCAACCTTCAGGGCGCAGCTACGCTGGTCGGCGATACCACTTCCATCATGCTCGCGGCAGCGGCAAAGATGAACTTCAACGACTTCTTCTGGATGCACGGAAGGCCCGGCATGTTCTTTGCCGTCGAATTGGGTGCACTCCTCACGATCCCGATAATGATGATCCTTTTCCGCAAGGACAAGGCTCCCGTATCGAGCAACGAGCATACCAAAGTCACCGACTACGTGCCTACGATCACAATGGTAGGTCACGTCGTCCTTCTCATAATCGCGTCATTCATCCCGAACACTCCCGACATGATCAACGGCTACATCTGCATGGCCTGCGGCATCCTTACGATCGTCTGGGAACTCATAAAGCAGAGATCACTAAAAGGCATGCTCCACTCGCTCAACGCTATGGACTATGACACGATGGCACTCCTCGCAGGTCTCTTCGTCGTCATCGCAGCCATCAATGAAGTCGGCATCATCAAAGACGTCGCAAACTTCATCGCCAAGGCAGGCGGCAACAACATGTTACTGCTCTTCACCATCGTAGTCTGGGGCTCGGTCATCATATCCGCATTCATCGACAACATTCCTTATACCGCGACGATGCTCCCTATCCTCGCAAGCGTTGCAAACGCGATGAACATCGAACCATATTTCCTGTTCTTCGGACTTCTTGTAGGAGCAACTTTAGGCGGTAACCTCACGCCCATCGGAGCGTCAGCCAACATCGCCGGCGTCGGAATGCTCAGAAAAGAAGGCTACGAGGTCAGGTTCCGCGACTTCATGAAGATAGGCATCCCGTTCACGCTGACCGCGGTCATTTCGGGATTCCTGTTCGTCTGGATCTTCTGGAGACCTGTCTGAGATCAGTCCTTTGCGTGGACTTTCTTCTTTATCTCGTACATCACCTTGTCGGCTTCGTTAATGTATTCCTCAAAAGTCTTGCCGGACTTGGGATCCGTGATGACGTAGCCGCATGAAACGGTAACCTTATACGGTATCTTCTTTGCCTTATAGAGCTTAGCCAGATACTTTTCTATCTTTGTACGTATCTCGTCAGAACCTTCTTCCGCAGTATCGGGAGAAAGGATGATGAACTCATCTCCGCCATACCTGACAGCAAGGGCGTCCGGGACGACGCTTGCCATGATCGCATCAGAAACCGCGATAATGGACTTGTCTCCTACGGCATGTCCATACTCATCGTTGATGTGCTTCATATAGTTGATGTCCGTGAACATGATCGACATCGGCTTGTTGTCATCAAGCGATTCCTCGTATAACAGGTCGGCGATGCTGTCAAAGCAGAATCTGTTGTAAAGTCCGGTCAGAGGATCCTTGTTGTAAAGATCCGTCAGTTCTCTATTGGCGGCATCGAGCCTCATCTTAAGGCGGAATTCCATAAAGGACTGCTCGATCTTTGCCATGAATTCATAGACCCTCAGGTTCTCTGAGATCATGACCGGAGTTCCCTTGAAGGCGAAATAGCCGCAGCTATACCTGCCGGAACTCAGCGGGAAATAATAATAGATACTCTGCTTGCCGGGCTTTTTCTTATAGCCCGGGATAAGGTCGCCGTCTTTGAGTTTGCCGTCAACTAACTTTCCGTTCTTCAGCGCAACCGTCACATCCAGTTTTGCATCGTAGCCGTCTTTAAGGATCAAACTGTCATCCGGATTCGGATCGTTAAAGAATTCCCTGTTCAGGACTACGTAATAGTCAGGACCTGTGATGTAGTGGTTGTCCTTATAGAAGTTTCTCAGGTGTTCCTTAAGGTCTTCATATCCCTCCGACTTAAGGATCTCGTTTCTTTCCATACGGCAGAGTCTTTCAAAAAACTCAACGTCTCTCTTAACGGTATGTACTGACCTGCAGTAATCACGTCTGAACTTGTCGTATTCTTTATTGTTCCTGCAGCCGCAGCTCTCGGCTATGACGGCGCGTGAAGAAACGATCTCTTTGGCAGCGCCTGAATTGCCGTCGATAATGTCGAAGAGGAGCCTGCTTGCGTTTTTGCCGATGGTGAAATAATCCTGTTCAACAGTGGTGAGAGCCGGATATGTGATCTCGCTTTCCTCAATGTGATCGAATCCCGTAACGATAACGGCTTCCGGAAGTTCATATCCGATCTTTATGAGACGGCCTGAGACCGCGAGCGCCATGACGTCGTTTGCGCAGATTATCGCATCGGGAAGTCCTTCTTCTGAATCAGCTATCCTGTTTGCTATATCGGCCGCGTGCTCATTGACCCAGTCAGCGTAATAGACGTCTTCTTTCCTGAGCTTAAGTCCGTGTTCCCTGAAAACATCCTCGATAACGCTCTGCCTGATGCTCGTGTCGATATGTTCTTTGCTGCCGCCGATATAAACTGCTTTCTTTACGCCGTGTTCTTTGACGAGGTGCTCGACAAGTTCCCTCATGCCGGTCTCGTTGTTTGAACCTACGAAAGGAATGCCTTCAACATATTCGCCGATACTTACTACGGGAACATTCTTTTCCTTGGCATTAAGGCAGATCTGTTTTGCAACGCTGAAATCATTTATAAGTCCCGAGAAGACGATAGCGCCGTCATAATTCTCGAGCTTGGGCAGCCAGTAGATCCCCGCGCGTCCCGTGTTGAGATCCGCACTGTCGTTGAATGCCGCATATCCGACAAAGACATCGATGTCAAAATCCTTTTCAGCGCCCGTTACCTTCATGCCCTCAAGAGCCTGAAGCGTGCAGTATCTGTTATAACCGTTCGCAAAGACCGCTATCCTGTTTTTCATATGCCATGCCTTCAAAGAATAAACTCTTTTACGTCAGCTGAAAGTGTTATCGAAGGATCCTCCGGAATAAGTTCATATCCTCCCTTAAAACCGGTGACCGTCACATTGCCTTCCGCATCGGTCACTACCTGTTCATCAGTATGCCACTCGTGATTGATCAGGTGGTCCAAAAGCTCATAGGAAGGCTTAACCGAACCGTCACGGCGAACGACTCCGCTCGGAGCGTTAAGCCACATGCCGTCAGTGAAATCCCATCCCGTTATAGCCTTGACCTGCGGATGTTCGAAAAGGATCCTGTACATCTCTTCCATCTGTCTCATCTGGCGCTCCTCGCCCTTCGGCGTGGACGGCCATTCCTCAGCAGTCACCTGGAAATCATTGAGATCTTCCAGTTCCTCAGGAACGAGGTAGTCGCCCGATGTGAGAGTGTTCTCCGTAAAGTGGATCGGAAGGCCAAATCTGGAGAATCTTTCAAGCACGTCACAGATCTTGTCAGGGCCCCAGTATTTCTGATGCTGGTGCGACTGAATTCCTATTGTCGAGATGGGAACGCCTGCGTCAAGGCATTCCGCGATCAGGTCTTCATATTTGCTTGAGGTGTTGAAGTCGTTGAGGAGGAGCTCCGCCTGCGGGTTCATCTTATGAGCCTCGTCAAAAACGGCCTTTACGAGCGGGACTCTGCCGTATTCCTTGCAGATCCTTGTTACTGCGTTATCGTACTTGTCGAACACAGGCATTATGACGACCTCGTTGATAACGTCCCACTTGTCTATGACGCCCTTGAAATCAGTAACGTCGCGGTCGATCCTTGCAAGGAGCTTTTCAAGGATCGTCTTGTTGTCATACGCCATGAGCCAGTCTGCGCAGACAGTGTGCCAGACGAGCGGATGGCCCTTGACAGTAACTCCCCTGTCCTTGAGGTATTTGGCGGCATCCATCCTGTTCTTTGTTTCAGGCTTGCCCTCTTCCGGTTCATATGTTCCGAGATAGAACGGGAGAGTCACGTAGTTATATATCTTCAGCCACTTGTCGGTGAGATCTTTAATGAACTCCTTTTTGCCTTCAAGTTTCGGATCCATGAGGGCAACAAAATCAAATCCTCCGCATCCGAAAAGGAATTCGTGACTCTTCTGGGTCAGCTTCAATCTTGCATTCCGGACGGGAACCCCGTTAACATCTGTCACCTTAATGGTCTTCGATGCTTTTCTGTGACTAAGGTCGCTCATATTGGATCCCCCGTTCGGTTATATATAAAAAAATCTTAACACCACGCCGCTTATAGTTCCAATAAAAAAAACATATCTTTTACCCCGATGAATTACATATTCTCAGGGCATTCTTTTCTGACCTTTTGGATTCTGATAAAAGTGTGCAACAATTATAGATATGAAACGAACACTTAAGACATTATCAGTTCTTATGGCAGCCGTTATCGCGGCGTCTTTCGCTGCCTCATGCAAAAAAGAGGAGCCGAAGAACGTCCCGACCATAATAAACACGGTCAATACAGGTGACGCTCCGTCGATGGCTAAAGATCCCGATCTCGGAAAGTATCTCATCGAGCTCACCGTATATGAACCTAAAGACAAACAAAAGAATGAAAAGTGGGAGCAGCACTACCGCATAGGTACCGACTGCACGCTCGAAATGTACGGCATCTTCAACGGAAAGATATACAGAGGGAAAAAGATCGGCCTGACCAATCTCGAATACAAGAACATCTATGATCTTGTAAAGTCTTATCCGCTTGAACAGCAGGAAGTTTCCGTTTACATGAACAACTCGGACGGATGGGTCAGAAACCTGATCTCCTACGATAAGGAAGACAAGGTAAAGACAAAGATCGGCGGTACAATGGCAAGCGGAGAGGCTTTCGACAAGATAAGCGAGCTCATCTTAAGTTTCCCGAACGAACAGGAAAAGACAGAATTCATTAATAACGTCCAGACGGCAGTCAACAAAGATTATTACGTCGGATAACCATGCCTGGCAGCAGTGACAGACCCCGGGTCAAGAATATTCACGCCTATACAAAGACCGCCGGAAGGCAGGCCTTAAAGAGCAGCATAGGCAAAGGCATCGTCAGATCCGGCGGAAGATCAGCCGCACGCGTCAGCGCCCGCAGCGCAAGAGTCCTCGCAAACGTTTTGAGGTCAGGCTCGCGCATGTATTCCGTAACCATCTTAAGAAGCCTCATGAGGGCTCTCATGGCAAACGTCATAACCGCCGTGGTAACGCTTGGCCTGTTCACCCTTTACGACGTCTTTATCTGGCTGCGCAAGGAACGCACGGGCCGTCAGGTCTTAGTCAATTTCATCAGCAACATATGGGTCATTACCTGGGGAACCCTTGCCTTCTTCCTTTGGGAACTGGCGGCCAAATCGCTTCTCGGAGACACCGGCCTTCTTGCAGAGATCGGCGGTTTCATCACCGGATTCATCGTATCTATCCTGGTCTGCATAGTCACCGGAAAACTTTTCGACAAGGTCTCTTCAAGATATTACGTAAGCGACAGTGAGCGCATGCTCGGGATCCTTGGCGCGGAATATGAGCGGGTCAAGTTTGAAAACGGTCTGGACCACGAACAGTCAGCGCATCTTTTAAGTGAAATAGAAAAAGTGACGACTTCGAAAACGGTCAAAAACATGATAAAGTCAGGCGATCCCGAAAAATATGCGACAGACCTGATAGAACCTATTATAATGGTATCCGTCAGGGAGGCTGAGAATGTCGGAGGAGAATAAGCTCCAGGTCAAAAAAGAACTGCCGGTCAAAGGACTGTTCAAGTCCTTCGGTCTGCCGCGCCTTATCGCGGTCTTTTTCTGGTTCGCGGGACTGGATCTCATGATCTTAAGAAGAACCGAGACCAATGCCGTGACTATGTGGCAGGATTTCGTAAACGGCGTGCCTGTTGTCACCCTGATAGCAAGAACGCTGGCAGGTTTTGCCCTCCTTACCCTGATAAGATTCCTTCTGAAGAAAAGTAAGAATCCTGAAATATCCGATTCCGTGGCTTTATTCACCGGGAGCGTATTTTTCGCATGCACAGCGCTGTACAAGAGCACCAACTTTTACTTTATCCTGGGCGTCCTTGCGGTAACTCTGGTCTTTGCCGGTTATGCCGCAGGAAGAGAAGATCTTCAGGCATTTGACAAGTTTCCCTTCCCTGCTGCGGTAGTGATCATCGCACTCATTTCAGCCGCCATGCTGGCTTTCCTGACCGTTATATCCGTCTGCATACACAAGACTTTCAACACCTCCTGTTTCGATATGGGCATCTTCGCCCAGATGTTCCATTCGATGAAGCAGGATCTTACGATGAACACGACTTGCGAACGCAATTTCCTGCTCTCGCATGCTGAGATACATTCTTCGTACATACTCTATGTCCTTTTGCCCTTTTACGCTTTGTTCCCAAACGTTTATACTTTGATGATCGCACAGGCTCTGCTTGTCGTATCCGGCGTGATCCCCACAGTGCTGATCGCCAGAAAGCACGGATTTAAAGGACTTTTCATGGTATTTGCCTGTTTCATGTATGTCTTTAACGTAGGGATCATGCTGCCGTGCCTTTTCCATTTCCACGAGAACTGTTTCCTGCCTCCGCTCTTGATGTGGCTTATATATGCGGTCGACTCCAGAAAGTTTCTTCCGGTCTATATCCTTTCAGTCCTGACCTGCCTGGTAAAAGAAGATGCCACGGTCTTTGTGGTCTGCATCGGTCTCTTCCTTCTGGCTGACGAAAAAGGGAAAAAGCGCTGGCATGGCGCGGTCATGGCGGTTCTCGCAATGGCATATCTGGTCATCATGATGAAGCGTCTGGCAGTTTCCGGAAGCACCGAAATGATGATGGAACAACGGTTCAGCAATCTTGTTTTCGGGGACAATCAGGGGTTAACGGGCGTCGTGATGAACGTTCTGAGAAACCCTTCATATCTGTTCAGTCTCATCTTCTCGGAGAAGTCTCTGGTCTTCTTCCTGCAGATAATGCTCCCCCTCCTCTTCCTGCCTTTCATGACCACGAAGATACACAGATACCTGCTGATGCTGCCTTTCGTCATAACGAACCTGGTCATCGGTTCCGGGTACCATTATGCTGCGGAAATAGGCTTCCACTATACCTTCGGAACGGCATCACTTCTCATCTTCGTTTCGATAGTAAACTGTTCCGAACTTAAGGAGGAAACCTGCCGGAAGCTTATATCAGTCGCGGCCGCTTCTGCTTTGATCACTTCTATGGCACTCATGACCGGACCCACTCTCCATTACTATGAGAACTATGTATTAAACAAAGAGAATTACCAGAAGATAGAGGCCTGTCTGGCATCTATACCGCAGGATGCAATAGTCATGTCAGACACCAAGTATCTGCCGCATATCGCCGCGCGGAAAGAGATCTATATGTTAAGCGAGGATGATATCGTCATTGCCAATGGCAAAGTAGTCATGATCAAAGATATCAACAAGTACGATTTCTTCGTTTTGAATACTCAAGACGGCAACACGGAGGATATGGTAACCCTTCTTAAAGCGTCCGGGTTCACTCTCTTCGCCGAAAGCGGCGGCAGGATCCTGATCTACCGGAAATGATATTACCGTTCTTTCAACAGAACGATCACAGCGAGTTCAGGGCCGTCGTTGAACCTTAACGGAGCCAGTCCGTTGCCGATGCCCCTGCTTACGTACATCTGAGTATTGCCTTCCCTATAGAGCCCCGAAGTGTATTTGGGAAGCATCCCCTGTGACGGCGAATACAGCGGTCCAATGAACGGCAGTCTGACCTGACCGCCGTGCGCGTGCCCCGTCAGAACGAGATCGATACCGTTCTCTGAATAGGTCTTTATGAGTTCGGGGCGGTGGCTCAAAAGGATCTTGACATGTTTGCCGCCCTCATCATCCAGCGCGCTCTTGATCTCATCATCTACTATCTTCGCGTTCTCTCTGCTCCAGTCAAAAGCGGGATCACGCACGCCGGCAAAGGTGATGACGTCTTCTTCTGAGACCGCCGATACGGCACTGTTGTCAAGACACGTTACGCCCGCCTTATTCATACGGAGCATGAGGTCAACATAAGGTTTCCCTACACCCGCTTCATGATTTCCGGTAACGTATAAGACAGGCGCGATGTTGACCGCACCGTTGATGAAGAGCATTGCATTGTCAACGTTTGCTGTATTCCGGTCGATCAGGTCTCCGGTAACGACGATGACGTCAGGCCTTGCCTCCCTGATCTTCGCGAGCAGATAAGACTGGTTGAGACCGTAAACGTTATTGTGAAGATCAGACACCTGAACAATGCGGTATCCGTCAAATGATTCCGGGAGATCCTTGATCGTTACTCTCGTAAGGGTCGTGTGAATGGTGACGTTGTCTAAGATGATCCACAGGACAAACAGAATAAAGACTGCTTTCGCAGCCTTTTTGACAACGTGTTTTTTCTTGTTGATCAGCTTCATATTACGCCTTCATACATACTGACCCCCCGCAGTTTGCGGGGGGCAGTATGAATTATCCTTCTTCGTTAAGCTTTGCGATGATGTTAGGAAGCTCTTTATCGACGATGTCGTTGTCGAGCTGGCATGTACCTGCGTTGGCATGTCCTCCGCCTCCGTAGCAGAAGCAGAGCTCACCGATATCCACCTTGCTCGCCCTGTTTACGATCGACTTGCCGATCATGACCGCGGTATTCTGCTTCTTAAAGCCCCAAGCTACATGCACGCTCGTCTCGATCTCAGGCCACATTGCATAGACCATGAAACGGTTGCCCGTATAGATGATGTCGAGAGGTCTTAAATCGATCACCGCAACCTTGCCCTCGATCTTTACGACATCCTGGAGCTGCTTCTTGAAGAGCTCCTGCTGTTCGAAATACATGTCGACACGTTCCTTTACATCCGGCAATGCGAGGACCTCATCAACGGTATGGTTAACGCAATAGTCGATGAGCTCCATCATGAGATCGTAATTGGAGATCCTGAAATCGTGGAAACGGCCGAGACCTGTTCTTGCATCCATAAGGAAATCCATGAGGACCCATCCGGTCGGGTTAAGGATCTCATCTACAGTGAAATCAGCGGAATCGCCCTTATCGACTGCATCGAGGATCTCCTCGGTAACGGTCTTGAATCTGTCCTTGCCGCCATAGAATTCATAAACGACTCTGGCAGCGGATTTAGCGCCTGCAACGCAGACGAACTTCTCGCCGAACTCGTCCTCGTCCGTCCTTATGAGTTCTGTCTCATGGTGGTCAAAAGCGAGTCCTACCCTCGGATCGAAAGGAAGGTTTGTAGTTATATCGTTCTCGGTAATATCAACTTTGCCATCCTGAACATCCTTGGGATGAACGAACTTGATGTCACTGATCATATCCATTTCCCTGAGCAGCATTGCACAGACCAGACCGTCGAAATCACTTCTGGTAACAAGACGCATCTTCTTATCTCCCATAGTAGAAAACCTCCCTGTCAAATTATCAAAATATAAAGATATCTTATCATATTCGGGAGCCACTTTTCAGGTAGTTACAAATCGTTAATCAAACATTTCAAATTGCTCAAAGCCCGCCCGGACAGCGCCTCTAAAAAAAGCAAAACCCTGAAGTCATAAGGCTTCAGGGGAGTGCTTTCACGAAGGTCCGAATTATACTTAAACCAGTTTTGCGTTACCCAGTACTGAGGGGTTCATGTAACCCGTACCGGTGTCATCAGCCCAGCTGAGGGTTCCTGAACGGGAACCTGCAGAAGTTGCATCGTTGACCTGGAGCTCAAGTCCGATAATCGTCTTGCCCGCCTCAGGGGTGATGTCCGTCCACTTGAAAGCTGCTTCGACAAGGTAACCGCCGTCGGTGAGCTTTGCTGCAGACTTCATGTTCTCAGCCTTGCACTTTTCGCCGTTGAAGCTGAGTTTGTTCTTATAGTTGATCCTGTACTGCTTGTCGTCAGGCTGATAGGATTCAGGCTTCTTGTGGTCCTCATCGATGAAGACTTCGATGGAATCCTGCTGCCATTCGTCAGAGCTCTTATCGTTAAGATCCTTATCCTTTACGTCAAACAGAACGTAGAGGTAATCCTTGTCCCAGAGGAGCTTGGCATCGCATGTGACTGCAACGCTCTGGACTACGATCTTAAGGGTGACCGCCTCCGCATTCTTCCATGCATCATCGATCTCACCGTCAATGTTTACGGTGCCCTGCTTGATCTCCATGGTAGGTCTCTTAAGGCCTTCCACAGGTTCGATCTTAGTGGGATCGACAAAAGCCCAGTAGGTCAGTTTAGCCTGATAACTGCCGTCAAAGAGAAGCGGGAACACCTTCGACTTGCCGTCAGAAGCGCCGCCAACATTGTTCGCTGTCTGGAGCCATGAATTTGTATCGATTACGCCCCACATCGTGATGCCTGCAAAGTTAATGCCCTCTTTCTTGAGGTTCTTTGCCGTATCGTAGAGCTTGGCAACATAGTCGCCTTCGCGGTTAAGCTCGTCCGCAAGCTTTGCATCGGAGCCGTCAAATGTAGCGGAAGGCTTGATGTCTAACTCAGTGAGCATTACCTTGTCCACGACTTTTGCATAGTCCCTGACTGCTTCTTCAAACTGCGTTACAGAGGGAGCATTTACGGAATAGTGTCCCTGCATTCCGAAACCGGTGATCCTGGTTCCTTCAGCAGCCTTAACGTCGTTGATGAGCTGGATGATGCCGCCACGCTTTTTCGCGTCGCACTCGTTGTAGTCGTTGTAGTAAAGCTCTACAGAAGCGGGAGCATACTTGTTGGCAAACTTGAAAGCGTTGATGATGAACTCGTTGCTTCCATATACTTTCCACCAGCTGGATTTAGAACCGTGCGTGTCATCGGAAAGCTTGTCTCCGCCCTGCTCCGTATCGGTACGGTATGTCGCGGTAGCGTCGCTTATCGCTTCGTTTACAACGTCAAAACCGTAGAAAAGGTCCTTATACTTGCTCTGATCGCCCGTGTAGTAAGTGAGCACCGTCTTGATGTACCACTCGAGACGCTTGTTCATCTCATCCTTGGAAACATAGTCCTTGGTCTTGTCATATCCTTCATGGAAGAACCACTCAGGCGTCTGGGAATGCCATACGAGAACATGGCCCCTGACCTTGATCTGGTGCTTGGGATTCTTCTTGTTCCACTCTACAAGCTGATCGAGCATCGGATCCGTCCTTGAGTGATCGAGCGTGGGAACGTCGATCTGCTCACCGTTAAGCTCTTCTTTGTGGATGCTTCCGGAAGCCGGAGCCGCGTTGTTGTAGCCGAACATACAGTCGGGCTTGAGCTCGTTTTCGAGCGTGACCGCATTAAAATGCTTTGTTACGAGCTGCATGAGCTTCGCGTCGCTTGTCTCATCGTTGCTGTAGCAGGTTCCCATGATGGCATCCTCACCGAGGCCGTCCTTGCTTGCGACAACAGAACAAAGATCGGGAATATCGGTATGGACTTCGTCAGGTCCGAATGATCTTGACGGTTCTGCCGACGGTCCTGCCTTACAGCCGCACTGTGCAAGGGCCATCACAAGTCCTAAGCCGGCTGCAAAGATTTTCTCCGTGGTTCTCTTCATAATTCCTCCAAAACAATAAAGTGATCCGCCCGCTGTAAGGCAGAATAAACTATTATAACTTTATATTCTTTTAAGAAAAATGAAGACCGACAAAATCTATCAGTTTGGGGGGCTTATTTAATCATCACCGTCATCGACGACACGCTTGCCGAACCATTTGCGGCGGCGCCAGTGATCGAGGACGATAAGTCCTCTTATGCACTCATCCGAAGCGGTGCCTGCGAAAATACCCGCCACGCCGAATCCTAATACGACTCCGTAGACGTATCCTCCGACGGCACCCAAGAGCACCATGGTAACAAGTCCGACCACCAGCGGATAAATATAATCTCCCGCAGCTTTGAGACTGCTTACGACAGTCATGTTAAGGCATCTGCCGATCTCCAGGAAGATGTCCACTGCCATTATCATGAAGCCGATCTTTATGATGTCCCCGTTTTTCGTGAAGAGCCTCAGCGTGAGAGGCGAAAGGACCCAGTTGGCGGCAGAGATGATTATGGTTATCGGAAGCGTGAGCTTAAGCGTCTGGAACACCCTCTTGTAGGCCGCTTCCTCTTTTCCCGCACCGACTAAGTGTCCCGTGATTATCTGGGTCGCCATGGCACTCGCGTTGGAAAAGACCATCGAGAAAGATATCAGTGAATTGCAGAAGACACGCGCGTTGACCGAATCGTCACCCATCGGGTTAACGAAAGATAAGAGCACGAGCTGATACATGCTGTAAGCAAAGTTCTCTCCCGCTGAAGGCAGGCCGATCCTTATCATCTTCCCTAACATCCTGCCGGGGAAAGGCACCAAGAGCTTTAAGCTGAACTTTCCTATCTTCTTGCGGTAGAAGAACACGACCGCGCAGATCAAGGCCACCACCCTTGCGGTCACGGTGGAAATGCCGACGCCTGCGACGCCGAGATTCAGGTATTTGAGCGGTCCGTATAAGAACAGATAGTTGCCCCCGATGTTTATCAGGTTTATGGCGACCGAGATAAACATACCTGTCTTCGTATATCCGTTGCAGCGGAGGATCTGGAGCATTACGTTATATCCGGCCTGAAGGAAAAGCCCGCCGCCGACTATGTTGAGATATGTGTGGACATCCGGGAGCATGCCTGCCGAGACATTGAGAAATGACGTTATAAAGCCTTTTCCGATAACGAGCAAAGACGAAAGGACGATTCCGAATACGATGTTTACCAGGAACGCAAGAGTATAGATCTTGTCCATCTCATCGTATTTTTTGGCGCCGAGATACTGCGCGACTACTACAGATATTGCGGTCGCGATGATGTTGAACATGATTATGAAAAGGAACATGACCTGATTGGCATTGCCGACTGCTCCGGCCGAATTCTCGGAATAGTGGCTCAGCATCAGGGTGTCCATGTTATTGAGAAGGATGTTCAGGAGAAGCTCCAGAAACATCGGTCCCGCGATCACGAACAGTGAAGTCTTTTCATCTATTACCCGGACTCCGCCGGAATTCTTGCTCATTTTTAACCTCCGAGGCAATTAGGAGATTATACACTCGGGAGAATTTTATAAAAGCAAAATATGCAAAATCCTCCAATAAAGTAAAAATATCAGAGGATTATGCTACTTCTTGAATTGTGCTCTCTGTTTTCAGAACTTCTGGATTACGATCCTGATCGTCGGATCGGCGTCCTGAAGGATGTATCTCAGATCGTCTTCAGGGATCGCGACGCATCCGCCGGTATAGGGTTTTGTGCCGATGCAGTGGATGAAGATCGCGGAGCCCTTGCCGGGTTCGTTACTGGAGTTGTAATCAGTTTCAAGTCCGTAATTGTACTCGGGGCTGTAGTAATACATCTGCTCGCCTTCGGTGCACTTGTGGCCGGTCACCTTTGCATCGATGATGCGGTTGTAGTACTTCTCACAACCGCAGGCATAAGTATCGGGCGTGATCTTTGTATACGCGAGCTTCGTGCCGGGATTGCTCTTGATACCGAATGCACCCCTTACGCCGAAAACACCGAGAGGAGTCTTAGTATCGCCTTCCTTTGTTTTCCCGGGACCGTTCAGACCGATGTAAGCATCGCATTCACGGGCGATCTTCCACGCCGTGTTGCCATCCTCCGTCGTATTCTTTACAAGATACTGCGCATGGGCTTTGGAGCCTTCTTCGCAGCGTATGAAAAGAACCTGCTTGACGCTCTCGTCAGAACGGAGCTTGAAGAGCACCTCGCGTACGTCAAAGTCCTGGCCGGGGAGCTTTCCGGATTCAGTCTCCTTCGTGGTTTCAGAAGCTGTAGTCGTCTCTGAAACCGTAGTTTCCGTCTCAGAAGCCGTTTCAGAGACAGTTTCCGAAACTGAAGGTTTTGTTTCAGACGTCGTCTCCGTACCATCGGTCACCTTGGGAATGGGGAATCTGCATCCCGTTGCCACAACCGTCATAGTCAATAAAGTCGCAAGTACCATAGCTTTAAGCCTTTTCATCTTATACTCCTTCGGGTTCACTGGTTATTAGCGGCCGCGTCCGGCTATTCCGTCGCGGGCATGGATCTTCTGCTTGCCCTCGTACATAAGTCCGTCCGCTCTATCGAAAACTTCCTGGTAGGACTTGTCATTTTCTCTGTCAAACACGGCACATCCGACGGAGATAGAGACCCTCTGCTCGAGTTTATCTGAAGAATCCCTTTCTTCTTTGAGCAACAGCCTCAGGTTCTCCAAATGATCGTCAAGCTTCGCGTATTCGATACCGGAAGGCAGGACCACGAACTCGTCTCCGCCGATCCTGAAAACAGAGCTCATCGGGAACGCCATGCACAGGAGACGGGCTGCCCTTCTGAGCACCTTGTCGCCTTCCTGGTGGCCGCAGGTGTCATTGATGATCTTAAGGTAGTTAAGGTCGCACATGATGACTGCGAATTCGGCAGTGCCCGCCTTGATCTGCTCATCGATATAACCGGTGGTGTCATCATACGCGGTCTTATTCTTAACGTTCGTAAGCGAATCGGAATATGCCAGGTTCTTCATTGCAACGAGGTCGCTCTGCTGCTGCTTCATCTTCTCGGCATCCTTCTCTATGCGGCGCTCCTTGGCGGCAACGCGTGCCTTGTTGTCTTCCTCCCTCGCACGGATCTTGTCCACGGCAAGACGGAAGGCCTTTGACAGTTCACCGACCTCGTCATCCGTTTCGGGCGGCAATACTACATCATAGTCGCCTTCACTGATCTCGTTTGCAGCGGCCGTAAGCTTTCTCAAAGGATTTGTGATGCGGTTGGCCATTATCGCGGCAATTCCGGCAAGAACCGTCGTCATTGCGACGGAAACCCAGATCATGATGTTAATCGCACGGTTTCTGGCTTTGAAAACACTTTCATAGCCGTCACAGAGAACGAACTTCATTCCGTTTCGGAGCGTCATGAAAGCCATGGCACGGTCGTGGCCTTGGAAAGTGTAACGGATCAGCGCACCGCCCGTACTCGGCTGCGACATCAGTTCCCCGTTCTCGGTGATCTGGTCTTCCTCATCGGTATGCAGATGATCCAGGTTAATGTCACTATAATGATAGTGGGCGCTTCCGTCAGCTTCCTTAAGGTACATGTAACCGGTCTCCAGGTACTTCAGGGTGTCGACCCATTTGAGAAGTCTCGTAAAGCTGATGTCGATGCCGATGATCGCTACCGGGGTATCTCCGATGAATACGGGCTCAACGTAAGAGATCATATGGTCATCTGCGCTTCCGTCAAAGTACGGCTTTGTCCATTGGGCCTTCCCGTTCTTTATCGGTCCGTAATACCAGTAATCCGCAACGGGGTCTTCTTCGATCTCCTTCTGCGTAAAAGGGATCGTGCTGAATTTTCCTTCGCTGTCACGCGTATAGTAAACGCCTTCCTCTCGGTCGGTAACGCCGGTAACGTCAAGAGTGTAATGAATGTATGCTCCCTGGATGAAATCGTTGTGTTCGGTCATGAAACGGATGAGGTCATCCGCGTCATCAACAATGGAATCACGAAGTTTGCCGTCTTCGGATATGGTCTTGACGTCAGGGATCTTGTTCCTGGTCCATCTGGCAAGGGAACCGACGGCGTCCTCTACCCTGAGGAACTCGGTATCAAGATCATCACCGCGCTCCTCGCAGAACAGGTTCATCTGTGATGCGGTATTATCGGTCAGGATCCTGTTGGTAAGGATTACGCATATCGTAACCAGAGTTATGGCAAGCAAAAACGCCCCGATGACGATCAGGAGTATGATCTTTGTGCTTTTGGACGAAAAGAAGTTTCCTTTTTTCTTCATCTTGCTTGCCTTAATCAAAAAAAGTTAAGAACACCCTTATGGGTCATATTATAATACGAAGTCTTCGTAAGAAAAACCCCGGATGCCGATCCGTCATCCGGGGTAAAAACACACAATAAATCTTTGATCAATCAATGTTCGGGAGCGTTGCAAATCCCTTTTCGA
>JAILIB010000111.1 GCA_024695505.1 Saccharofermentans sp. | reverse complement strand
GGGCTTCGGTCCTGCATGGGGCAACTCACTCTTCGAGGATAACGCTGAGCACGGTCTCGGTATGTACCTCGGTTACAAGCAGCTCAGATCAAGAGCAAAGATGCTCGTTGAAGAGACAGCAGCTGCTACATCTTCTGACTCCCTCAAGGCTGCTGCTCAGGCTTGGATCGACGGCTTCACAGTAGGCGAAGGCGCTCGTGAACTCGCTGATGCACTTGCAGCAGAGCTCAAGGCAGAAGGTTCCGATGCTGCTAAGAAGGCACTCGAGTATGAGGACTTCTTCATGAAGAGATCCCAGTGGATCATCGGCGGCGACGGATGGGCATACGATATCGGTTACGGCGGACTTGACCATGTTCTCGCTACAGGTGAGGATGTCAACGTTCTCGTTCTCGATACAGAGGTTTACTCCAACACAGGCGGACAGGCTTCAAAGTCCACACCTCAGGGTGCTGTTGCTCAGTTCGCTGCAGGCGGTAAGCATGTTAAGAAGAAGGATCTCGGTATGATGGCTATGAGCTACGGCTACGTATACGTTGCTCAGGTTGCTATGGGATCTGACAAGAACCAGCTCATCAAGGCATTCACAGAAGCAGAAGCTTACCATGGACCTTCCCTCGTAATCTGCTATGCACCTTGTATCAACCACGGTATCAAGGGCGGCCTTAAGGTTGCTCAGCTCAGAGAGAAGCAGGCTGTTGAGTGCGGTTACTGGCACCTCTTCAGATTCAACCCTTCACTCGCAGCAGAAGGCAAGAATCCTTTCTCACTCGATTCCAAGGAGCCTACAGCAGACTTCTTCGAATTCCTCAAGGCAGAAGTTCGTTACAACTCTCTGTACAAGAAGTATGATGCAGATGTTGTTGACGGCCTCTTCCAGAGATGCTATCAGGATTCCAGAGACCGTTATGCTTCTTATGTTAAGAAGGCAACCGAGGCTTAATAGCAGGCCTTAAACGGTACAATTAAATCAGGATCACCTGTCCCGGTCCGGACTTGTTCCGGACCGGGTTTGTTTTTGAGGCCAAAAGTGGCAGCAAACCCGTATAGGACGCGCAAACATGATATAATTATCTTCGATTTAATATAAGGAACGGAGAACTGCCCGATGAATGACGATTACAGTGAGCTTGTGATATCTCAGAGCCAGCTGGATGATATTTTCGTGATCAGATACCTTCAGGATCTGTCACGGGAAGCGGTAGTCGTTTATCTGTGGCTTAACATGACCGCCGGAACAGGTGAGTTCGATGAGGACTCCGTTAAGGCATACAGAGTCATTCCGGAGAGCAAGGTCAAGGAGACGATGGCCGAGCTTTTGGGCGCGGGATTGATCGCATCTTCAAAAGATAAGTTCGTAATGGAAGATCTGAAGCGCCGCGAGGTTAAGGACTATGTCGCAGCCTGCAAAGCAAGGGGAGAAGAAGGCGACATTCCCGGCATGATGAGCGATCCCGAACAGCATAAGACGCTTGCTGCATCGATATCGAGAACCTTCTTCCGCGGACTTATGGATTACAACTATTACCGTCTTATCGACAAGTGCCTTTATGAATACAGATTCGAGGGCACTGTATGCTATAAGCTCTTCGAGGAAGGTTACCAGAAGGGGATATTGAGGAAATACAACGCAATGGCAAGCGTTGCTTCCCACTGGTTCGAGAAAGGATACACGACGGCTGACAGGCTCGAGAAGTATCTTGAACAGAATTCTCTCAAGGAGCGTGTCGTCAAACTCTGCAGCAAGACAATGCGAAAGCACCTGACAGACCTTGATATATCAAGGATCTACAGCTGGGTCGAAGATCTCAACGCCACTGAGGAGCTTGTTGCATATGCATTCCGTGTAAATGAGTTCAGGAACAATCTGACACTGATGAATATCGAGACAACGCTCAAGAAGTGGTTCGATCTCGGGATCGATACGGCTGAGAAGGCTGCCAAGCTTAACGAGGAAGAGCATAAGGAGAATGCCAGGAAGTCCGCCCACCGCAAGACACGCAGCGGTACCAAGTGGAAGACGGGTGCTGAGGCTGGTCTTTCCCTGACAGACGAAGAGCCTTCAAAGACTGAGGATAAGGAACCTGAATCCGAAAAGAAGGATAAGACCAAGGAACGTTCTGACGAAGGTAAGGCAAACAAGGATGACGGCGGAATACCTGACGACATCCTCGACATGTTCGGAGATTCAAATGAAGACGATTAAAGGACTGATCGCGGCCGGACTGGCCGAAACCGAGGCAGCTAGAAGAATCAGACGCGATGAGAATATGAGTCGTGTTTATGCCGAATATCCGGAGCTCAGGGAAATAGACAGCAGGATAATCGACATCCGCAAAGACAGGCTGATCGCCATGATCGATCATGACGAGAGGCTGGCAAAGCGTTATGACATTGAAGAGAATAACCTCATCTCCAAAAGGGAGCAGATCATAAGCGATAACGATATCGATCCCGATTTCGATGAGGAGCAGAGCCTTTGTCCCAAGTGCGGTGATACGGGCTTTGTTAAGGGTAAGGACGGCACACTTAAGGTTTGTTCCTGCAAGCAGGCAGAGCTCGAGGAATGCTACGAGAGCTGCGGGCTTGGCGATTACTCATCGTTTACGATGAAGAATTACAGGGACGATTATCTTGGTGACGGGCAGAAGCGCTCAGAAATAAAGAAGCAGATGCTCAAGGTCATGCTCGGTGTTGGTGATGCGTCCTCAAAAGCGCTCTGGCTGTACAGCGGAGCCCCCCAGACCGGTAAGACATATCTTTCCGTATGCATCACCAAGACGGCTATTAGCCTCGGAAAGAGTGCGTTCTACACCAAGTGCGAGAACCTTGCATCCCTTGAGAACGATACATTGGAAGACATGAAGAGGATCGATTTCCTGATCATAGACGATTTTGCCGACGATGTTACTATGCACGGCGATATCGGTTCTGTCCTCAACAGCATTCTTGAGATCCGTACGGCATCCGGACTGTGCACGATACTTGTATCGGCTCTGCCGCTCGCTGATCTTATAAACGGATGTGACATGCGTGTAAGCGGCAAGCTCGGAAGGGCAGGGAAGATATCTTAAGATGAGGATTCTCTGCGGAACGGATCTTGTCGAGGTCGAAAGGTTCAAAAGGATACTTGAAAAGCACGAAAGCAGCTTCATAAACAAATGCTTTACCGGCAGGGAGCAGGAGACCTGCAATTCCAGAGCCGGAATAAAAGGCGCGGCAGAGAGCTATGCCGCGAGATTTGCCGCAAAAGAAGCCTGCGGCAAAGCGCTCGGAACGGGTATAATGAGCGAGGGCATAGGCCTGACAGATATTGAAGTCCTTAATGACGCAAAAGGCGCGCCTTTTATCGAGCTTAAAGGAAAAGCCAAAGAAAAGGCTGACAGTCTTGGGGTTTTCTCGATATCGGTAAGCCTTACCCATGACGGAGGTATGGCTTCCGCATACTGTACAATGCTCGCTGACGGAAAGGATAGCAATCCCGGATGAGATCCAAAAAGCCGGAAAATGAGAAGAAATCTTCTTTATGGAAGCCCTTCAAAAAGAAGGGTTCCCCGCTTGATGACCGTCCGGAAGAGGCCAGAGGCGTAAGGCTTATCAGTAAGAAGGTCACGTTCGGGGATGACGGAGAGATAAGATCCATATTCAGTGATGACGGAACATACGGCAGTGCTGAAGATATGCAGGACAAATGGGGACTTTCCGACAAGCAGGCCACCGTAAAGCATAAAGGAAGAAAGCGTATTTTCGCTTTTCTTACTGCTTTGGGAATCTTCCTGCTGGCTATCGCGGGTATATTTTATATTCTTCCGAGATTTCTTCCCGACCTTTTCAAAGGAACTAACATCCAGCTTTTCATTCAGCCTGTAATCGAATACGAGTACAGTGACCAGAATTTCAGGGTGATAACGAAATCAAGCGAAAAACTGATGAAGGATCCCTGGCCGGAGGCCGAGCGAATTTCAGAGGTCCTGTTCAACGAGCCGGTAAAATTCATCAGTGATAACAAAGAGGGATACAGCAAGATCGAGACTTTAGACGGTCTTACCGGCTGGGTAACCAGCGACAGCCTTACAACGGATACGTCGTCTGTTGAGCCGGACCTTCACAAATTCAAGCTCGTAATCTCGGATCCTTCGAAAAATATTATGACTCACGCGAGTAACGGTACGCTGATAACAAAGGTAATGATGAACACGATAATATACGCTGACGTAAGCCGTGAAGGTGTTTATCAGGTCAGCCTTCCTGACGGCGGAACCGGTTGGATAGGGTCGTCGGGTGTTATCGAGCTCGATCCCAGAGAGGATCTTCAGGTGGTTTCGAGCAGATATTTTGTCAGCTCGCTCCTGACTTTTGTTAATGCCAGGTATCTTTCCAACGGAGTTACTGTAAACGGAATATCCATCAACGGTGCTGTTTATGTCTGTTCGGAGGTCAACGGGATCCGTATGCCGAGAAATATGACGGAACAGAGCAAGCTCGGCCAGGCGGTGACCTTATCCCATGACGCGGTTACAGGTGAAGAGATAATAAGCGATATAATGCCCGGAGACATTATATTTTTGAGGAGTCCGCAGTCGGCTCCCGGAAGTGAATCCATATATGAGGAAGCGGTCTGTACCGATACGGGAATGCTCCTGATGATCTCTCCGGCGGCCACAACCATAAGGCTCAGACAGTTTAAGGCCGGTGATGATATCACGAGCAGGATAATTACAATACGAAGAGTATTCGCAACCAAGTAAAAATCCTGTTGCATACCGTGAGCCATTGTGATATTATTGTTAAGCGTTTGAAAAACTAACAGGAGGTGTTTTCATGGCTAAGTGTGAAGTTTGCCAGAAAGATATGTTCTTTGGCAGAAAGATCAGAATCACGCGTTCACAGATCTCACGTCGCGCGCTCACAACGCAGCAGGCTAACGTACATAGAGTTAAGGTTGTTGTTGATGGCACCCCCAAGACAATGAATGTCTGCACTCGCTGCCTGCGTTCCGGCAAGGTCAAGAGAGCGTAAGAGCTATCTAACAAATGATTCAATGAGGCTGAAGTTCAAACTTCAGCCTTTTTTATTGTTACAACCCCTTTAAACATATATACTTGCCTTATGAGCAAAGATGACACATGGTTTTTGAAGGGTGTAGCCATTCTTTTTTTGTTATATCACCATCTTCCGTTTGATTCGGACTGGGGATTTGTTCCCAAATCCGGAGCAAGGGTCTGCGTATGGATTTTCGTCTTTATTTCTGCATATGGCTTTACTCTGCAGATGAAGGACAAATATGAAAAGAAGCCTGTCAGGTTCATAATTAAGAGAGTGTTGCTTCTTTATTCCCAGATGTGGTTTTTCTATCTTTTCAATCTGACCGTAAATATCATCTGGGATCACACCCTGATAGATTATTTCAGATCATCGGTTTTCAATCTTCCCATCGACATGCTGGGAATGTACAGTCTGTTCGGGAAACCCGAAATTGCATCCTACTGGTATGTAAATTTTCTTATAGTGGTTATAGTGCTTTTCCCGCTCCTGTACTATCTTGCCAAGTGGACTTCGTGGTTTAGCATACCGATAGTCATACTGGTAACGCAGCTTATACCTTATAAAATGGAATTTATTCACGGGGGACAGCTGAACTATTATCTGCTTGTCGTTATGGCCGGAATACTGTTTGCGCAGAAAGGCGTTTTTGAGAAACTGGAGAGATTCAAACACAAAAAGGATTTTATAGTTACCTTGTGCTGTCTTGTCCTTCTGTCTGTGCTTATGGTAGTCAGATACATTCTGCTGCCTTATACCACGGAGAAATGGTATCTAAGCATAGGCCCTGTTTCCACGGTGATGGCATTGATAATAATCCTGTTCGTATATCTTTACAGGACTGACGGAAAGATATCTAAGCTGGTTCAAAAGCTGGGGACGCATTCAGGAAATATCTTCTTTATCCATTGGTTCTTCTATAACTATCTGCTCCATGTTTTGAATATAAAGATCCCTGTAATAGGATTTGCCGGATGCTTTGCTTACTGTCTTTCGATCTCGATACTGGTGGAATTCATAAAAAAGAAGACCGGCTACAAAGAGAAGGTCCGTAAGGGCCTCAAGGTGTTGCTGAGAGAATAGTAAAAAAGCTCCGGAAAACCGGAGCTTTTGTTTTGCTTATGCTACGCAATTGCGAGGTTACTTCTTTGAAGGGATCTCGATTACAGACTTACCGCCCATGTAAGGTCTCAATGCTTCGGGAATCCTGATGGAGCCGTCTTCGTTGAGGTTGTTCTCAAGGAAAGCGATGAGCATTCTCGGAGGAGCAACGCAGGTATTGTTAAGAGTATGGGCAAGGTATGTGCCCTCGGAGCCCCTGATCCTGATCTTAAGACGTCTTGCCTGAGCGTCACCAAGGTTGGAGCAGGAACCGACTTCGAAATACTTCTTCTGTCTGGGAGACCAAGCTTCAACGTCGCATGACTTGACCTTGAGGTCAGCGAGGTCACCTGAGCAGCACTCGAGAGTCCTTACGGGGATATCGAGTGAACGGAAGTAATCGACCGTATTCTGCCAGAGCTTGTCGTACCACTTCATGGAATCCTCAGGCTTGCAGACGACGATCATCTCCTGCTTCTCGAACTGGTGGATCCTGTAAACGCCGCGCTCTTCGATGCCGTGGGCACCGACTTCCTTACGGAAGCAGGGAGAGTATGACGTGAGCGTCTGAGGAAGCTTGTCCTCGTCTGTGATCGTATCGATGAACTTGCCGATCATGGAGTGCTCGGAAGTTCCGATAAGATAGAGGTCTTCGCCTTCGATCTTGTACATCATGTTTTCCATCTCGGCAAAGCTCATGACGCCGGTAACGACGGAAGACCTGATCATGTAAGGCGGGATGTAATATGTGAATCCGCGGTCGATCATGAAATCGCGGGCATAGGAAAGGCATGCCGAATGAAGTCTTGCGATGTCGCCCTTAAGGTAGTAGAAGCCGTTGCCGGATGTTTCTCTTGCCTGGTCGAGCTCGATGCCGTCGAGCTTCTCCATGATATCAACATGGTAGGGAACTTCGAAATCGGGAACGAAAGGCTCGCCGAACTTCTCAATCTCAACGTTTTCTGAATCGTCTTTGCCGATCGGAACGGAAGGATCGATGATGTTGGGGATGACGAGCATGATCTTTCTGATCTCTTCTTCAAGCTCGGTCTCCTTGACGGAAAGCGCCTCAAGTTCTTCGGCCATGTCAGTGACCTGCTTCTTGACCTCTTCGGCTTCTTCCTTCTTGCCCTGGCCCATGAGGGCGCCGATCTGTTTGCTGACCTTGTTGCGGTTGGCCCTTAATGCCTCCGCGCGGGTCTTGCTCTCACGGAATTCCTTATCAAGTTCGATGACTTTGTCTACCAGAGGAAGCTTTTCGTCCTGGAACTTGTTCTTTATGTTCTGCTTTACTATGTCAGGGTTGGTCCTGAGGAATTTGATATCGAGCATATCGATCTCCTTTTACCTTTTATAATTCACCTATTTTATTATTCGAAAAGTGTTTTATCAATCAGTATCGACTGACATATTGCCGTCGTATTTTCCTGCGGGATAATTGACCGACGGATCCCAGAGTATGAATTCTGTTATTCCGAGGTCCTTGCAGGCCTTTATCTGGGCGTTTATCTCGTTATATCCGTAGTTTATGTAGTTTCCTTTGCCGATATAGGATGCGGTAAAAGATTGGATGTACGGTCTTACTTTCGTGAAGCCTTTTTGTTTGTAGACCTCCTGGCAGCTGTAGAGAACACTGTAAACGATGAGGTAAGGCTCTTTGTCCGGATAAGGAAAAACTCTTCCTCCGAGTCTCGTGCCTAATGCATAGTGGGAAGGGTAGACCATCGGGCAGCAGGAATCGATGCCTGTCATTCCGAGCGTTTCAAAGTCCTGACCGATTATCTTTGCGTCACCCTTTGAAGTGAGGACGATACCGAAGATATCGGCAGATACCGGAACACCCATCTTATCCTGGAGACGGATCCTTGCTTCCTGAAGGAAACGGTTGATGGCTTCTGCCTTTGTAGGATATGTTCCCTCCGCACCAAAATAAGGCACCTTGTCGTTCTTGTAACCTACCGGGAATCTTACGTAGTCGTACTGGATCTCGTCGATACCGTAAGATGCTGCTTCTTCGGCGAGTTCTATCAGGTATTCCCAGTTTTCCCTGTTGTAAGGACTTAAGAACGGGCGCTTGCCTTCGCTCGAAAAGAGAACCAGGTCGCCGTTTTCGTCCCTGATGGCTCTTTCGGGAAATTTCTTGGCAGCAGTCGAGTCGTTGAAGGAAACGATACGTCCGATTATGCGCAGGCCGTTTGCGTGGCACTTGTCGATCATGTCCTTGAGGACGTAATTGTCCCAAACGTAACCGATCTTCTTGGCGGTCGCGTTCTTGGACATGTAGGGGATGCCGTATTCGTTCTTGAGATCGAGGACTATCGTGTTAAGATCGCTCTTCTTGCACAGATCGATGGCGGAATCTATCTTTCCGCCGCTTCCGACGTAAAGGCCCTTTACTTCAAAATGCTCGGGAACCTTAACTTCCTCTTCCGGGAGCTCTTTGAGAGGACCGAACATAGCATCGGCTTCCGGATTGTCAGGGAGGAGCTCCTTGTGGAGTGAAGCCAGAGTCGTGAAGGAATTCTCGGTGGAAATGATGGGAACAACGGTGCCCGTCGGTTTGTTTGCTTCTATCTTTGCAGTGATGCTCTTTGTTATGCGTGTCACGCCTGCAACGGTGATGAGCAGAGCCATGACGACTGCTATGACGGTCATGACCGTGAACATTCTCTGGAGCCTTAACAGACGCGCGGCTTCATACGGAGAATTGATCTTTTTGGGCTTCTTTCCGTTCGTGTTCTTTTTCATAAAGATAATTATACAAGGCGATCTCAAAATGACAAACATTATACCGAAGAAGGCGCTTTTATGCTAAAATATTCTTGTTATAAATCTTTGATTTTTTGAAGAGGTTGATATGATCGTACGCAATTGTGCAGGAGGAGTCGTTTTTTGCGGTGACAAGGTTCTGCTCGTTTGCAATGACAAACATGAATGGGGTTTCCCGAAGGGCGTCATCAGATCATCAGACAAAAGCAAGCTCAGCGATATCGTGTCAAAAAGGATCAAAGAAGAGACCGGCATAACCGCAACGGTCCTGGCGCCATGCGGGAAGACCAATTATGAGTATTATTCGATCACGCGCAACAAGCCGGTTCATAACAACATATCCTGGTTTGTCATGTCAGCCCAGGAGGAAACTATCGTCATAACTCCCGAGACAGGCACGGTCGGCGCAAAGTTTGAAAACGTCGAGAAAGCCCTCGCACGCATTACATACAGTCAGGACAAGGCCCTGCTCATGATGGCCTGTCAGAAATACAGGGAGCTTACCTGATTTGCCTAACGAGTCCAGACTTACCTCGGAGGGCAATTCCCGCATCGAGATCAAAAAATCCATTTTCATAGGTCATTGCGCTTCTGTCTCAAGCCCGGCGGAAGCTGCTGATTTCATCGCCAAAGAGAGAAAGACTTATCCTGACGCAAGGCACGTTTGTTATGCGTGGAGGACGGACGGCGAGGCCGCAAACCAGAAGTCGAGCGATGACGGCGAACCTTCCGGCACGGCGGGACAGCCGCTTCTTGCGCTCCTGACCGATAATGAGATAAATAACGCGATCATCTGCGTAACAAGATATTTCGGAGGCATCCTTCTCGGAAAAGGCGGACTCATGCGCGCATACAGGGAGAGCGGTCTTGCGGCTCTTTCAAACGGCAACCCCGTCATAATGACGCCAGGCAGGGAACTTAAGATCAGTTGTGATTACTCGTTTTACGAGAAGCTTTCACGGAAAGCCGGTCTCAAGGGCTGGACGATGGAGAACGTCGGGTTTGGCAGTGAAGTTTCGCTTTCGCTCCTTCTTCCGGAATCCGAAGTTAAAGAGGCAGAGACTTTTTTTGCTGACGAGAGCTGTGGAAAGGTCGTTCCCGAATCAGGAGACGAAATACTGATCCCAGGCGAAACGATTTCATTAAGCTGACCGAACTTAACGCATTTTTGCCTACAATTCACGTATTATCAAGTTTAAACTTGTATATGTAAGATTAGCCTGTTTCATGGAATGAGGTGGAAACATGTCAGATAACAACAATACTTTTTCAACAGGATCTGAAAACAAGATCGAGACGCCTGCGTCTGATCCCGTAATACCGGCAGGCCAGCCATCGCCTTTTCAGCCTGTACCTCAGGCGGTTACTCCCGCTACACCTTATCAGCAGCCTGTAGTCCAGCAGAACTACTATGCAAGACCCGTTCCAAACGGATATGGCGCATATGTCCAGCATGCACAGCCGGTGAGGCCGATGCAGCCGGTAGTTCCCGCCCCGCAGGTCCGGCAGTATCAGCCGGTTACGGCAGGTGCTCCCGTAAGTCAGTTCCAGCAGGCGCCCCAGCCGGCCCCCGCTTCCCGGGAACCTGCTTCCGCGCCTGCTCCGGTTCAGGCGGGCAACGGCGGTAAGAGGAGCATAGTATTCCCGGTGATCTGTTCCATCGCTTTGGCGGTACTCTTTCTTTATTCTGTCGGTCAGACGTTCTATATATCACGACTCAATAAGAAGATAGCAGACCGGCCTGTCCAGTCATCAGAAACGACTTCATGGGAGACCGACGAGAGCGAACCCGGCGAGAGCGGTGAGAGCGGCGAGACTACCAAACCCGAAGAACCCACGGAGACCAATGAGAAAGGCGAGCCCTGGTTTGATATAGAAAAGGCGGCCGGAGCGAATGATCCGAACAAGAAAGCTCTCAAGACAACTGAGATAGTCGAACTGGCGAGCCCTGCGACGATCCCTGTATATATCATGAAAGGTAGCGGTTCAACAGCGAAGAAAGCAGCTTCAGGCACCGGTTTCATCATTACCAAAGACGGCTATATCGTCACGAACGCCCACGTGGTCAAGTACGTTACCCAGTCGCCTTCACAATACAGCGTCTCAGTGCTGCTTCCTGATGAAACTGATCTCGTTGAAGCGGAGATCGTCGGTTCTGACACCACGATTGACATTGCCGTACTCAAGGTTAAAGTGAACAGGGAGCTTCCTTCGCTCAAATTCGGTGATTCCGACAAACTTAAGAGCGGTGAGCTCGTAATAGCCATAGGAAACGCAATGGGTCAGCTCGATGATACGGTAACCGTAGGTGTCGTTTCTGCAACCAACCGCGATATCAGCGCCAGCGGATACATGATCAAGGTCATCCAGACGGATGCCGCGATCAATAACGGTAACAGCGGCGGCCCGCTCCTTAATTCTTTCGGAGAGGTCGTAGGCATCACGAATGCGAAGATCAACTCTTCGATCTCTGAAGGACTCGGATTCGCGATTCCCGTCAATTCCGTTAAGTCAGATATCGAGAGCATCATCAACCACGGAAAAGTTACGGGCCGTCCTTATCTCGGTATTTCCGTTAAGAAGTTTGCAGAAGGCGAATATAAAGAAGGCGCTGAAGCCGGCGTATACTGTATGGAATTAACCCGCGGAGGTCCTGCTGAAAAAGCGGGCATCAAGGTCGGCGACAGGCTTATCAGCCTTGGCGGAGTTGAAATTAAGAACTCTAATGATATTATTGGTGTACGCGATTCTCACAAGGTGGGTGACAGTATCACGGTAGTCGTAGAGCGTAACGGTTCAAGACTCACGCTGACGCTGGTCGTTGGTGACAGCGGCGATTTCCAGACGCAGGCTACTCCTACCCCGACGCAAAGGCCGAGAAGGACCCAGCGTGATGAGGATGACGAGTGACTTTATGAAAAAAGAGAGGGGACGTAAATGAGCAGTACAAACAGACAAAAGGTTGGAACAAAGGTGGTTGCCTGGGTGATCATCGGAGCTATGCTCCTGACGTTCGTCTGCACGTTCATCATCGTGCTCATGTCACAGTTCCAGAAGTGATACGGTATCAGATCTGACACAATAAGAACGCCCGGCAAATGCCGGGCGTTTTCATTGTTTGTTGTTGTTGACCTGTGAACCGGATCAAGGCACGTCGCTTATCTGGTCAAGGCCTTCCTTGTGGAATTCCCACATGTAGTCAACTGCTTTCGAATTGATGAATTCCTGATAGTTGTTCATCCTGATATAGCTGTTGACCCTGTCATACCATTCGGGGTTTGAAGACTCGGAGATGAAGAAGATGACATAGAAAGTTCCGTCTTCCTCAACGAGGGTCTTGTCCTGGAATTTGCGGTCATCGGAGAAGATCCAGCCCGCGAGCGTACTTGAATACTTTTCATAGTAGATGGTGTCATCCTGCTTGATCTCGAGCTGGCCGGAAAGCACGTTGTCGTTGAATACGTTCTCGACTTCCGCACAGCTGTTGGAGTCAGTCAGATAATCGTAGATCTTCTGGGCAAGAGCCTGTGTACCGGAAAGATCGGGAGTCTCGCCTTCCTTTGTCTGCGAGCTGATCTTCATGATGTAGCAGTTGCGCATAGGAGACATCATGCGCTGTCTTGAAACGAAGACGAGGATGATAGGGAAGCCGTCCTCATCGGGGAATATCGTGGCATCGCCTGTAGTGCGCTCTTCATTAAAGAGCCATTCCCTGAATTCGGTATGGGTGAAATCATCGTAACGCGCATCAGGAACAAGGGTTGAATCCTCCTGCTCGAGCGTGTTGGCTGCAGCACCCTTGGGGAAGATCTTCGCTGCTTCCTTCTCGAATCTGGAAGGGTCGCGGCCCATAGCGTCAATGATCTCCTGGGCGTGAAGGTTTGCCGTTTCGATGAAAGCCTGATCCCTCTGGTCGTAATTGATCCTGAGGAGCTTGTAGCTTACGACATCGTAGATGTTTCTTGATTCGTTGTAGGCTTCCTCGGCCTGTTCTTCTGTAGCAGAAAGCTCAGCAAGCTTTTCATCTTCAGCGTAGTCATCAGTGAAGTACTTTTTGGCGAGGACCCTGACGATGCACTGTTCGTCTACCTGTGTGCCGAAAACGCCTTTGATGTAAGTGTTGAGAGGAACGCCGAGTTCGGCGGCCTTTGTTTTGAGCCAGTCAAGGTAAGCGTTGGCGCGGTTATAATGGCTGGATTCGATAGAATAGCCTTTTGCCGTCGCATCATCGTAGAGGATCTCCATCTTCTGGAGGTCCTGGGCTGTCAGATAACGGAAATAGTCCCTGTAGGTAGGGAAGGAGTCGTCATCGGGATAAGTTGACGAGAGCATAGTCTCGGTGGAGGCCGCGAAAAGATCAACGCCCTCGTTTAAAAGCTCGTAATGATACATGAAGCTGAACTCGTCACTCGGAATATCCTTTCCGTGGATCGTGACGGGGCTTCTGAAGGATTTGTCCATGCCGGTATCGATGAAGAACGAAAGGGCGGCAACAATGAAGACGATGAGGACTGCGATGACGACGAAGCCGATACCTGCGTTCCTGCGGATGCGCTCTTTCTTGTCCTCGCTGTTTTCCGCGATCCTGTCAGCAAGCCTGTCCAGCTCGAAAACGGCCTCGGTTACCTCTTCGGGTTCTTCGGCTTTTGCTTTTTCCTGATCGGATTCTTTTTCTTCCGAAACGGGTTCGGAAATCTCGGCTGTCTCTTTTCCCGTCAGAAGTTCGGGGTCGATCTCGGAAACGTTCTGGAGGGTGACGTGCTCCTCAGATTCGGTATGAACCGCCAAGGCATCTTCCTTGATCTTCGGTTCGCGGATCTTATTCTGCTTTTTGTCTTTGTTTTTCATCAGATCTGATTATCCTTCCTTGGAGTTACGAGGTTTATGGCGCGCGGTACACAGGATATCCTGATCGGAAGTGACGGACCTCTTTCGCCGTCGAGATCCAGTGTTATCTTGTTTTCCGCTTCCGGGGCCTCGATAGAAAAATCGGTTGCCTGGAAATAAATGACTTTATCGCTGTTGATGTGGTCTCCGACGATGATCCTGCCGAAAAGCGGCATTATCTCGTTCCTTTCTATCTTTTTGAGGATCATTACGTCGAGAAGTCCGTCGGTAACGTCTGCCTGCGACATCAGGTTCCTGAATCCGCCGACACTGCTCGTGTTTGAAACGAAGAACATTACCGCATCGGTCTCTATGGTCTTATCACCGTTATGGATGATTATGTGCTCGGAATTGTTGAGCGAAGGGATGTCTTTCATGGCTGATATCCAGTAAGCTACCGGTCCGAACGCGGTCTTGAGATCAGGCTGGACATTGTAGATGACGTCAGCAAAAGACCCTGCAGCAAGAACGTTCATGAAATACGAATCACCGGCTTTACCGCAGTCGACCCTGACGAGTTCGGGGTCCTCGAGCATTCTGGCGAATTCCTGGGGAGCGGAGGGGAGACGGTTTATCGTAGCGAAATCGTTAACCGTTCCGGAGTTATATATGGCGAGCGGGATATCGATCTCTGATCTCATGAGCCCGGTAACGACCTCGTTGACCGTTCCGTCACCGCCGGCTGCGATGAGGATGTCATATTCTTCGGGGTCGGTATCGATCGCGTAATTCATCGCGTCGAAACGCTTGGCCGTATAATTTATGTCGGCACGTTCGATGGAGCCTTTCATGGCAAGATAAGACAGCACGTTCTCAATGTTTGAGCGCGCAGTCTCCCTACCCGAAGACGGGTTGAGGATTATCTTGAGTCTAAGGCCCATCAGGAGCTCCCTTCATAAACATAATTTTTGATTATTGACACTTTAACATAAAAATCCAATGTAAAAGCCAAAAGTGTGCTATTATTAACACGTTTGTAATTTTATTATAAATAAATAAGAAAGATAGGTTATATTTTGAGCAATAATAAGGCACTTCTCAAGCCATGGCGCACAAAAGTCGCGTCACTCTGGCCTCAACTCCTTTTGTCATTTTCGTTTCCGGTACTGACCGTTTTAGCGGCGCTGATAATATGCGGATGCTTTCCGTACGGCGACCGCACGATGCTGACGGTCGACCTTTACCACCAGTACGCGCCTTTCGTAGTTACTTTCCGCAACAAGATCCTGTCCGGCCAGTCTCTGCTCTACAGCTGGAATGACGGTCTGGGCCAGGAATTCTATGCGGCGTATGCAAATTATGCGGCAAGCCCGCTCAATCTTTTAGCCGTATTCTTTACCGCAAAGACGATCCCCGTCTATATAGGCATAGTAACGTGCCTGAGAGCCGGTTTTTCAGGCCTGTTCATGATGATGTTCCTGGCTGCGAACGACAACAAGAGGGTAGACAACATAACTGTAGTCTTTGCCTGCACATATGCGCTTTGCGGATGGTATATCTCATATTTCTGGAACATCATGTGGTGCGATGCGGTAGTGCTGCTCCCGCTCGTTATGCTTGGATTAAGAAGGCTCCTTATCGAGCGCAAATGCGCATTCTATGCCGTTTCGCTCGCAATCCTTATCTACAGCAACTACTATGCGGGATTCTTTGTATGCCTGTTCCTTGTAATGTTCGCACCATGCTACTACGTTATGCTCTTTACTCCCGGAAAGCCGAAGGACGATCCGATGAGATTGTGCTTCAAGACTTTCTTTGGTGCGGCTTTCAGGTTCGCTTTTTCTAGTGCTGTCGCAGCCGGTGCCACTGCCATACTGACAATACCGACGTATCTTATCCTCAAGCACTGTTCGGCGACCGGAGATTCGATCCCAAAGGATTTTACGCTCCAGAACAACCTTTTCGATTTCCTGGGAAGGCTGATGGTCGGTGCAAACCCGAATATCCGTGACGGTATGGCAAACGTTTACAGCGGAGTCGTTGTTGCGATACTGCTTCCGCTGTTCTTCATGCTCCCAAAGAGAACAGGGATCACCATGAGGCACAAGATCACTTTCGGCCTCATGATATTTGTAATGTATCTGAGCTTTACGAACAGGACCCTGAACTTCATCTGGCACGGACTCCATTTCCCGAACCAGATCCCTTACAGGGAGTCTTTCCTGATGAGCTTCCTGCTCGTTTTCGTCGCATTCCTTACGATAAGAAGGATAAGGAGCCTGAGCATCGGGACCATTATGGGTTCCGTAGCCGCCTGGTTTATGTTCCTCGTACTGTATGAAAAATACGGCAAGGGTAACGAAAGCTATATCCAGATCGGATGCACGCTCCTGTTCCTCATCATCCAGGGCGCCGCGCTCAGGGTCGTCAGCGACGCAAATTCCGGCAAATCCCCGTTCTATTGCGAGACGCTGCTTACCATCACGATGCTGGTCGAGATCTTTGCGGCATCTTGTGTATCGATCGGCCTTGTCGCACAGCATGAAGGTTTCGCATATTACGATTCTTACGGCAGAAACCAGCCTCAGATCACGGAATATGTAAATTCCGTAGAAGGCACGGAGGGACATAAGAGTTTTGAAAGGTCCGAGCTATATCCGAACAACATCTGCGACATCCAGGCACTGTACGACGTTAAGGGAATCTCCATTTTCTCGTCCACTGCAAGAGAGAGCTTTGTTAAGCATATGAGAAACTTCGGTTTCCATAATAACGGTATAAACGGTTTCAGGAATGCCGGACTCACGAGGGTAACCGCTACGCTCCTCGGCGTAAGGAACCTTATTGAGACCGAGAAGACGAAGACAGTTCCTGCGCTTTTCGAAAAAGAGTATGAGGAAGGTCCCGTAACTTCTTGGGGCAATACCGATGCTCTGAGCGTCGGATACATGGTTTCTGAGAAACTGCCGGAATATGTACCTGAATACAATGACCAGGGCAACGTTTTCCAGAAGACGAACAAGTGGATCCAGGCGATGGGACTCGAAAGGGAAGTCTACAAGTCAGTAAATCTTACCGTTGACGACTGCGTCGGAATGAGCACCAGAGACAAGCAGAATTACCTTATCCTTTACACGATCGCCGCTGATGACGATGACGACTGCGGTTTCACGGTGAAGGTCGAAAACGCGAAGATCGGTGCTGACATATACGTTTATGCAGGTTCGAGCAAGGGCGGAACCGCTACGGTTACGGTCGGCGAAACGAAAAGATCCTTTGAGATCAGGAGTTTCCAGATCATTCCGCTCGGAGTGTATGACGGTACTCCCATGACGCTCAAGGTCGATTACTATGATCCGCCGAATGCTTCCCCGCTGTATGTTTACGGCTACCAGCTCGACGTTGACGCTTATAAGGAAATGTTAAAAGAACTTTCCGATGAACAGCTTGAAGTTACGAAATACGACGCAACTTCTCTCGAAGGAACCGTTACAGCGAAGAAAGACGGTCTTTTGTTCCTTACGATCCCTTATTCCGAAGGCTGGTATGCATGGGTTGACGGCGAGAGGGCAGAGATCACTCCTATAAACGACGCGCTTATGTCGATAAAGATGAGCGCCGGCAAGCACGACGTCAGGATCGAATACATCCCGGCGGGATTCAAGCCCGGCGTTTGCGTAACCTGCGCGTCGATAGTCACGATAATCCTTCTTGCAGTGATCCCCGCGCTTTTCAGAAAAAGACGCGCTGCCAAAGCGGCTAAAGCCGCCGCTGTTCCTGAAACAGTCGCAGCAGTTGACGGAGCCGCTTCTGATACTTCGGGCACCCCGGAAAATGCCGGTCCCGTAACACCTGCCGAAACTTCGGAGAAGGCCCCTGAAACGCTTCCGGAAACACATAACGAAGCTGCTTCTTCTGAAGAAACATCTGCTGAACAGGTTCCTTCTGAAATACCGTCTCCTGCGGATGAAACGGCAGATCCTTCTACAGATAACGGAGAAAACAAACAATGACAGTTACCCGTTCCGAAAGGGCAAGATTCATAGACGGGTTCGTGATCTGTTTCCTCGCTGCCGCATGTGCTGCCACGATAGCCCTCAATATCGGACTTTCAGTAAGTCCGGGAAAGATCCTTCCGACGACCATCTCGATGAGGACCGGGGATATGAGCGAGAACATCATCGCAGGACTGAAAGTAGCGGAAAATGACGTTGCTGCCATAAGAAACGGTCTCGGAGCGGCAGAGACGTGGTCTCTGATATCCGAACGGAATCTGGATCTGTTCTTCTTTATCGCACTGATTCTGCCGATGGGCCTGGCAAAGAGTATCCTCACTATAGGATATTTCTTAAAGTTCGGACTCGCTGCTTCGATGATGTATGCGTTCTGCAACCGTCATGTGGGACTCAGGAGGCTTTATTCGTTCCTGCTCGGAATGATGTATGCTTTCTCGTCGCAGATCATCATGACTGCGCAGTTTTCGCAGGTAATGAACATGGCGATCCTCATACCATGCGCGCTTTCGGCTTTCGATTCATATCTCAGGGAGCGTACCTGGAAGTATTTTTCACTTTCTTCTCTCGTATGTGCTCTTATAGCTGCTTCAGGAAACTGCGGGTTCCTTTCCGGAGTCCCTTTTCTTGCGGGATCTGCTCTTGTCCTTTCCGTCGGACTTTACAGCAAAAAGCGTAAGATCTTCTCGTGCTGGTTAAAGCTTTTGGGAGCAGTGATCACAGGAACTGCCATGGCGGCCTTTTCCGTGATACCGAGATACATCGTACAGACCCCCAGATTTGATGTGGTCCAGGCGTTCAAGAGCGCCGAGATGAGATATAAGTTCTTTGATATGCTGAGGCATACATTTGTTGCCCAGTCCGGCGGAATCGATAATGACATGCCGCCCGTATTCTATATCGGAATCCTTACGATAGAGGCTCTTGTACTGTTTTGGGCAAATTTCAGGATACCGACCCGTGTTAAGGTCACGGCGGCATTCATCCTGTCTGTCTGGTATATTTCATGTTCGTCTTCTTTTGTAAGCGAGGCTGTCAGTATCTTCGGCGAAAGCACCATACTCAGTTCATCCAGACTGATATGTCTGGAAGCGTTTCTTTTCATCTATGCAGCCATATCGCTCAAGAACATCGGAGGCATCAAGCCGGCAGCACTTTACGCGGCGTTCCTGATACCTTTGGCATTCCTTGTCTTTTCAGGCAACAATTATTCCGACATCCAGTTTTCAACAACGATAAACCTTGGCACGGCCGTTGTTATGATCGTGTGCGGCCTTGTGATCAGATATCTTGCACTGAATCCCGCAGGGAAAAAGTTCAAGGTGTTTATCGCAGTTCTAGGGGCGTCCGCGGTAACCGTAAACGCGGCATTTATCATGTTCAATAATACTGTCAGCGTTTCTGATTCCGGAGTCAGCATGTTTGCTGATGCAGGAGACGGTGAGGAAGCGGATTTTTACGACGATGCTGAAGGTTTTTCCGTTTTCTCAAAAGAACACAGATACCTGTTGTTATCAGGTGACGTAAGCAATTACCGGCCGGTCTGGTTTATAGACGGCATTAATTATATGTCTAACATGGCACGGGCCGGAGACTGTTTTCAGGATTATGAGATCTCTCTGGTCTACAATGATCAGGCTGAACTCAAGCAGAATGATGTTTTTCGTGTCGGCTCGGGTTTTTCTTCGATCACTTTTGAGCTGACATGTCTGGAAGGCGACAGGATGTTCGTTTATAACGGTTTTAACGGCGACATTACCATAAGGAACAACTATAATGACTTTGAAGAGGAAATAGATGTTTCCGGACCCAGGATCTGTGAGCTTGAATCAGCTGCCGGCAGGCACGAGATCGCTTTTTTCTTTGATCTGGACGAGGCTTCAGACAACAGACTTGTTATCATGAAGGGCTTACAGCCTGCCCTGGGGAACCTTGAGAAAGCGACCGGATCTTTTGAGAACAACGAATTCACTTTCAGGAACGAAGATATTCCCGGGAACCAAAACGGCCGGTTGTCCTTCATTACATCCCTGCCTTATGACGGTTCGGTCAGGATCAGCGTTAACGGCAGGAATTGCAGGACATTCGAATATCTCGGCCTTACCGGATGCATTTTCGAGGCTTCAGGGAATACTTCCGAGTATAATGTCCGGATCTCGAAAACCGTTCCCGGATTAGCAGGCGGAATTACGGTATCCGCAGCGGTCTGTCTTGCGTTGATCGCAATTCCATTGGTATATAAGTATACTAATATAAATAAAAAGAAGGGAAAGCGTTCCGAAGATATTGATCTTTTGGAACAGCCTGAGTAAATGCTTAGCAAAAAGATTGTTGACGGTTGTGAGTTCGTAGTATTCGATCTGGAGTGGAATCAGCCGATTCCCGGAAAAACATATGATTTTGACTGTTCCACCCTTACCGGGGAGATCATCGAGATAGGGGCATGCCGTTATGTTTACAATAACGGAGACCTCGTATGTCAGGCAGTATATTCAGCTGATATCGTTCCCGTGGTCTATACAAGGCTTCACTATCACGTGAGAAAAGTTACTCATAAGAAGAACAGCGATCTCAAGAACGGTCAGCCGTTTGCGGAAGCTTATAAAGGTTTCCGTGAGTTCTGCGGTCCTGACGCCATACTGGTTGGCTGGGGCAATTCGGATCCGGCCATGCTTAAGATGAATCTTAAGTTTTTCGGCATGGATCCCAAACTGGAAATGCAGTTCCTCGATCTTCAGCCCATCTTTTCTTTCTTTGCGGGGCAGAAGGGAAAACAGCGGAGCGTTGAGGCAGCCGTTGACTTTTACAATATAGAAAAGAAAGACATATTCCACAGCGCTACATCCGATGCCCAGTACACCGGTGCAGTCTTCGAAGAGATATTCAGGCACAATAAGCCGTCTGAAGTAATATCCGCGATCTCGAGTTCATCGATCGATCCTGATATCAAGAGCGAGTTCTCTCTGGTAGGAAACGAATCACAGAATGCAGAAGGGGCTTTGAAGCTTATTGACGGATTCTTGAGCGTATGCCCGGTCTGCGGTAAAAACCTCAAAGCGGAGATAGGAAAGTTCAGAATCAGGAAATCCCAGTATGCGCTCTTCAGCTGCACCGAGCATGGCGAGATCTTCTCCAGGGCGAGGATAAAGAAGAATAAGAACGGCATGTTTTATGCTTCCGCGGTCCTGAGATTTGCAACGCAGACGGATTATTACCTGGTGGCATCAAAAAAGGAAGAGTTTGATAAATACGGTTCAAACGGTGCTCCGGCCGAACAAACTGAAGATAAAAATGAAGAAAGCAACACTTTGTAAACGAAATGTTAACAAAGTATGTAAAAAAAGTTAGCAATTTTGGAATTTTCTGTTGAAATTTGGCCGTCAATACCGTAAAATAGGCTCAGGAAATTGGATATTTGTACGCGTAAACCGCGCAAAGCATTTGATTTAAGACTTTATACACATATGAAGGAAGGTGCTTCTTATGATGAGAAAGTTTAACAAAAAGAAGTCGAGCAGACGTGGAGCCATCCTCGTTACCGTCGTATTTGTTTTGGCTTTCGCTACGATCTTTATCGCAGC
>JAILIB010000082.1 GCA_024695505.1 Saccharofermentans sp. | reverse complement strand
GCGGACTGCCGTAACGGGAACTACCGGCTCAGATGGAGCGCTTGCTTCCGGCTGGCTTGTCTCCAATGCTTTAAATGCATTGACGCCGGACGTAACCTTCGGTGCTGCGTTATCCGTATTTGTTGATCCCAAAGGCTTGAACGCGCTGAAGGCGGGAGCTGCCGCAGGAGCGGGAGCAGGTGTCTCTGCCTTTGTTTCAGCCGCAGCTGCAGGTCTGAATGCGCCGGGACGGCTAGCTGATGAAACTGATGCGGCACCTCTGGGTGCTGCGGCAGGCTTTTTGGGTTCCAGCGGCTTGAACGGGCTGGAATTTGCCGGTGCGTTTGAAGCAGATCTTGTTGCTCTGGGAGCGGGCTTATCGGTATCATCGGAAGCAGCAGGCCTGAATGCGCCGGGACGGGCTGTTGATGAAACTGATGCAGCGCCTCTTGGAGCTGCGGCAGGTTTCTTGGGTTCCAATGGCTTGAACGGACTGGGAATCGCAGGTGCGTTTGAAGCTGCATCGTTCTTGGGACCGCCCATGTTTGCAAAATAACTTGCACTGGCAGGTCTCTGAGGCAGTACGGTCTCGGGATCTTTAAGAGCAGGCTTTTCGGAGGATGTATCCTCTTCTTTTGATGAAGGGATACCCTGAGGCGATCCGCAGCTCCAGCAGAATTTAGCCGTATCCGGCAGCTTCACCTTGCAGCTCTTACAAGCCACCAGCGAGGTGTTGCACTTATCGCAGAAAGCAGCGCCTTTCGGCAGCAGATGCCCACAGTCCATACAAAACATATATAAAGCCTCCCGACTTAAAAGCCCAAGCGGTAAACGTCCAACAGCACTATTATACAACAGGATATATAAAAAATGCTTGAACTTATGTCAATTTAATGATTTGTCGGCTGTAACACATGAAAATCAGGCATGTCAGGCAGGAACAGCCGGTCAGATCAAACGCCCGATTCGGGGCCTTTGTAGCGGGGCTTGCCGACAGTACCTTTTCCGTATTCGATCGCGTCCTTGGGGCATTGGTTGATGCAGGCCATGCAGTGAGTGCACTTATTACCCCATACGGGTCTGTTGTCCTTCATGGTGATGTTTGACAGAGGGCAGACCTTAACGCACTTCCGGCATGCTATGCACTTATCGGTGGCCTTGAACTTTTTCGTCTTCATGAAATCCTTGTAATAGATGTCCCTGACCCATTTCGTGACCGAATACTCAAGAGAACCGATCTTTTTGGTCTCAAGCACCTCACCGTTCACGATCAGGCCGATTATCCTGTCGATCTCGATCTCAGCCTTTTCCAGGATGTCGATGTTCTCTTCGACCTTTTTCGTCGTAAACAGAGCTATATAGTTCTGGGGCATTTCGACCTGGGCGGAACCCATATATTCAAGGCCTTTCTGCTCACAGAGTTCACTGTACACCTTTGGGGTGATGCCCATTGAAGCGGCGCACGTGACTATAAAGTATGCCTTGATCCCTTCAGGAAAACCCGCCCACCCGAGAAAATCCGTCATTGCCCTTGCGGGCGCAGACATGTAGGAAGGGCAGACGAAGACATAGACGCCGGATTCAGTGAATTCAGGCCTTTCCATGGTCTTTGTATAAGCCGTGATGTCAACGGCTTCCTGACCGACCGCTTTTGCTATCCTTCTTGCAACGAATCTGCTGTTTCCCGTACCGGAAAAATAAAAGACCATGTCAGCACTCCCCGGTCACTTGGAAAAGCTCTTTTTGATGTATTCGGCAAAGCTCATGTCGCCTGCTATGGTGTCGCCCACCATGTCATGCGTCAGGGTCCATTTCGAGAACTTTATTATCGCATCCTTACCATTCTTCTTTAACTTGTTGACCCAGGCTAGCATGTCGAAGATGCCAGGCGAAGCGCGCTTTATCACAGGCTCTTTGCCGGCTGCATCAAAGCACATTCTGGCGATCTCTTCATAGGAATACTTTTCTTTTCCGCCGACTGAATAAGTCACGTTTTCATCTGTCATGTGGTCAACGATGAACTTCGCGAAATCCTCGGTTGAAACGATGTTTGCGTAAACGGGGTCCTTACCCAAAAGCGTGACCTTGCCCTTTTCGATCATGGGGCGGAAGACCTTGATGATGTCGTAGAAATATCCCGTGGGGCGGTGGATGACATAGGTCAGGCCGCTCTTTTTGAGCTCCTCTTCAAAGAGGTATTTTGCGTGGACCATTGGAACGTCGGGCGCGGTGTCCGCCTTGACGACCGATATGTAAACGAAGTTCTTTACCCCCGCCTTCTTTGCTTCCGCGAGAAGATTGAGGTTGCCCTGATAGTCGATGTCGTAATTACTGATGGTCGCGGAGCCCTTTGTAAGGCCTACCGTGGTTATCAGGACGTCAGCGCCGTCACATGTGCCTTCAAGCGTTTTAGGATCGGTCACGTCGATCTTGACGAACCTGAATCCTGAAGTTATTCCGATGTCCCTTTGCATCATGTCGAGTGCTGTCACTTCATGACCTGCCTCGATCAAAGACCTGAAGATGTCCGCGCCGAGATTGCCGTATGCGCCTGCCAAAACTACCTTCATCTGAATGCCCCCGCTTTCAGGCTTTTTGAAATTTTATCACACGGAAGGCCCTGATTCTTTATACCTGGAGGGAGTCTTACCGCTCAAATCACAAATTATTCATACAATAGCCGTATGAATGTTCATTTTTGCGTGCAAAAATGTATGTGTGGAATTAAGTCCTCAAAAAGATTTGCATGCAAGGAACAACGCCAGTATGGAAGCTTCGGCAAAGAAAGATCAGATCAAGAGCAGCTCGCGCTTATCAGTTGGAGGCGTTTTCGGATATCTCGTTAAGAATGCCTTTGCGTTTACCGTCGGAGTAATGGCTCTTGTTCACCTGGGGCTTATCGTCATATTCCTTCTGGCGGACGTCCTGCCTCTCGTAAGGTTCAACTGCCTCAGCGTTATCGTTTACATCTTCTGCTACGTGCTGTGCCGTTTCGGCCACATCATGCCGGCGTATTTCAGCATCATCCTGGAGGTCACGGTCTATTCGATCGTTTCGACATATTATGTCGGACTGAGATGCGGAACCTACTGTTTCCTGTTCTCGATCATACCGATAATCATCTACTTCGGATGCAATCTTTATACGGGAAGGAGCAGATGGAACATAGTCCTGATGCTCATCCTGAACTTCACGACCTTCATCATCATCTATACCAGGTTTACGCAGGAGCCCCCGATCTTTGAGGTTGATGAGCTGTACATGCTGATACTCGTGATCTACTCCGCATTCGCCATGATCTTCTCGACCATGTTCTACAACGCGATGTACATCTATTCGAGCGAGAACAAGCTCACGATCCTCGAACAGAAGAACAGGCAGCTGTCTGCTGTTGCGCATGAAGACGCTTTGACAAGCCTTCTGAACCGCAGGGGATTTCTCCCGCTCATCAAGTCGCTTATGGAAGCGGATGACGAAAGCAAGTTCTGCGTTGCGTTCTGCGACCTTGACGATTTCAAGCGGATAAACGATTCCTACGGACACGAGGCCGGAGACGAAGTCTTAAAGCACGTCACGACGACCATCAGAGAAGAGCTCCCCGGCTGCGACATCTGCAGATGGGGCGGAGAGGAATTCGTGATCCTTCTGAAAGACTGCGATCTTTTGTCCGCGAAAGCAAAGGTCGAAAGATTGAGAAAGACCATAGAATCCAACCCCACGTCCTTTTTCGGCAAGCAGATCTTCGTAACTATCACGATAGGCCTTGAAGAATATCAGGCCGGATACGCCGAGCCGGAGCAGGTCATAAAGAAGGCCGACGAGCGCATGTATTACGGCAAGCAGCACGGCAAGAACGTCCTTGTCTTTGAGGATGAGCATCAGGACTGAGCGCTTTGTAACAGGTCCGGCTGTGGCAACAATCTATTTTTTTTGATAATATGAAGTAGACTTTTACGTTTTGGCTGATGACGTGCTTTGAACTGTTATGAATACCGTTGGACGAAAACCGAATGAAGATCTGAAGACCCTCGGCCTTGTCATAGGGGGCATACTGATCAACATACTCTTAGCGAACATCGCGTCCCTGTTAAAACTGCCGTTCTATCTGGACTGCATCGGAACGATCTCGGCCGCTATAACTGCAGGGTTCCTCCCCGGAGTTCTGGTCGGTTTCTTCACCAACGTCTTAATGTATTTCTTCAACACATATGTCCTTGGCGCCAAAGATGACATGACGCTCTATTACAGCGTCGTAAGCGTACTTATCGCCATGGTCGCCGCTGCCTTTGCTCAGAAGAAATACTTCAAGATGGTCTCTGCCAAACTGCTTATCCCGATCCTGGGATTCGTCCTTCTGGGCGGCGGATTAGGCTCGGTCATAACATGGGGCCTTTTCGGAAACACGATGGGCGAAGAGCTTGCCTCTTCATTAGCAGGAAAGATCTATCTGAACTTTGCCCACAACGCCTTTATAGCGCAGCTCCTTGCAGGACTTATCGTTGACATTCCGGACAAGATAATCAGCACGATCCTTGCATTCCTGATCTGCAAGTTCTATCCGAAGAAGTTCAAGCCCGCAAGAGACAGGATCGACCTTGCCGCGATCGCAAAGAGAGGGTTCTCCCTCAGTGCAAAGATAATCTTATCGGTAACCCTGATCTTCGGTCTGGCTGCTACAGTCGTTACCATCGTTTCCTTCCAGCAGTTCCGCAAGACGATCACCGATTCCGAAGCCGAGTATGCCACGGATACCGCAAAGTACGCAGCATCCCTGATCGATGGCAACATGGTCGACGAATATTTAAGGATCAAGGAAAACGCCGATAACTATTACATCATCAACAAGAACCTGAAACTCATCTGGAGCAGTTCGGACAGGATCAAGTTCCTCTACGTATATCAGTTCCGTGAAGACGGTGTCCATGTTGTCTTCGACGTTGATACCGAAGAAGTAAAGGCAAACGATACCGGAGACGTAATAGACGTTGATCCGTCGCTTAAGGATTCCCTTGAAGACCTTCTCGCCGGCAGGGAGATAGAACCCGTCATGGCCAACGATGAGCATGGCTGGCTCATATGCGGCTTTGCCCCGATCTACGATTACCGCGGAAAATGCAAAGCCTATGTCGGCGTTGACGTCTCGATGCCCAACGTAGGCCATGTCGAAAGGGCGTTTACATTCAAGATCACGACCGTCCTGATGGGATTTTTCATCATGGTCCTCACATTGAGCGTTTATCTTGCAAAGCGTTTCATCGTATCGCCCGTCAACAGCCTCGCGAAGATCGCGGGAGAATTCGCTTATAACGACGACGAGGCACGTAAGGAGACGCTCGACAGTTTCAAGGAGATCGAGATCAGGACCGGCGACGAGATCGAACATCTGTATAACGCTCTGGCCAAGACGACCAAGGACACGGTCACTTACATCACCGAATCCCAGCACAAGAACGAGGCCATTTCCATCTTCCAGAGCGGCATGATCAGCGTTATGGCAGACCTTGTCGAAAGCCGCGACAAATCGACCGGTACACACATCAAGAACACTTCCGCTTATGTTGAGATCATCTGCGACCAGCTCATCAAAGAGGGCCTCTATCCCGAAGTAGTTAACAAGGCATATAAGGATAACGTTGTCGCATCCGCGCCAATGCACGATATCGGAAAGATCAAGATCTCTGACACGATCCTTAACAAGCCCGGCAGTTTCACAGACGAAGAGTTCGCGATCATGAAGACGCACTCTGCAGAAGGCGCAAAGATCATCGCATCGGTTAAGAAGACCGTCGAGAGCGATGTCCTCAAGGAAGACTACCTCGGCGAGGCCGAGAACATGGCCCATTTCCATCACGAAAAGTGGAATGGCAAGGGCTATCCCGACGGCCTCAAGGGCGAGGAGATCCCGCTTTCCGCCCGCATCATGGCGGTCGCAGACGTTTTCGACGCGCTGGTCGCCGAGCGTGTCTATAAGCCCGGCATGCCTTTCGACAAGGCCATGGGCATAATCAAGGAGAGCGCAGGCGAGCACTTCGATCCCGTCATCGTTCAGGCCTTTGTTGACGCTGAAGATAAGATAAGGGCCGTCACGGCGAAGATCCATTGATCTATTTTACCGTGCAGCGGCTCTTAAGTGCGCGCATTATCTGTTTGTTTTCTCTATTGAGTAAAACGGATGATGAAGGATTATAATATTCAGCATGGATATTAAAGATAACAGGATCGACGAGGGGAAAGCCTTTGACTGGGGCAAGACCTCGGAGTTTTACGCAAAGTTCAGGGACATCTATCCGGATGTCTTCTATCAGAAGGTGGCTGACAGAGGTTTGTGCGTGAAGGGCCAGAAGGTCTTGGACCTTGGCACGGGCACGGGCGTTCTGCCGCGCAACATGTACAAGTACGGTGCAAAGTGGACGGCTACGGACATCTCGCCCGAGCAGATCGAACAGGCGAAAAAGCTTGCGGATGAAGCAGGCATGGACATTGATTTCAAGGCGGTCTCCGCCGAGAAGATCGATTTTCCGGATGAGACTTTTGATGTCATGACCGCTTGCCAGTGCTTCTTTTATTTTGACCATGAGAAGGTCGCGCCTGAGTTTGCGCGCATCCTGAAGAAGGACGGCAGGCTAGTGATCTTATATATGGCATGGCTTCCGTTTGAAGATGAGCTGGCGGGAAAGAGCGAAGACCTGGTCAGAAAATACAATCCGGCATGGTCGGGCGGCGGCGAGACAAAGCACCCGATACACATACCGGAAGTGATGTACCGCTATTTTGACCTGGAAGACAGCGAAGAATACGATGTCCCCTTGCATTTCACGAAAGAGTCCTGGCACGGCCGCATGATCGCCTGCAGAGGTGTCGGCGCGTCGCTTTCTCCTGAAGAGCTCGCCAAGTGGGACAAGGAACACAGGGCGCTTCTGGAAAACTATCCGGAAGAATTTGATGTAAAACATTACGCAGCGATTGCTGTCTTGCGTGCTCGCTAAGGTCCTCCGCGCCCGCAAGCGGGCTTGTGCGGAAATCGCTCGCAGCAAAACAGCAATCTTGGAGAAAAATATGGAATACAAACTAGCAACAAAAGAAGACATAGAGCTCATGATGAAAAGCCGCCTTGAGATGCTCAAGGTCGTAAATAACCTGCCGCAGGACTATCAGTACTCGGATGAGATCGTGAAAGAAAGCCGCGAATACTTTCTTAACGGCGACCAGACGACCGTGCTCGCGATCGACGACGGCGAAGTCGTAGGCTGCGCGTCAATGAGCTACATGTGGATAATGCCCACGTTTTCGCATCCGACGGGAAAGAGGGCGCACCTAATGAACGTTTACACGAGGAGCAGCCACCGCCGTCAGGGGATCGCGCGCCAGATGTGTGAGATGCTCATTGAAGACGCTTGGAAAAAGGGCGCGACGGAGATCAGCCTTGACGCGACCACGATGGGAAGGCCGCTTTATGAAAGCCTCGGATTTACCGCATCCCGCGAAGGCATGGTGCTGACGAGGTCATGAGCGCTACTTTAAGACAGGCAAAAAGAGAAGATATGGAGACCATCTGGAAGATGCAGGTGGAAGCATTTACTGACCTTCTTGAAGTATATCAGGACTACGACATGAGCCCCGCGGCTGAGGGATTGGACAAGGTCATGGCGAGGTTTGAGCAGCCTTGGACCAAATACTATTTCATCGAATCCGAAGGCAAAGACGTGGGTGCCATCAGGGTCGTCGATAAGCAGGACGGCTCGAGGAAGCGCATTTCGCCGTTGTGGATAATGAAGGAATTCAGAGGCAAGGGTTATGCCCAGGACGCGATCAGGGCGGTCGAGGATCTGTACGGAAAAGACAACTGGTGTCTCGACACGATCCTACAGGAGAAGGGCAACCTTCATCTATACGAGAAGATGGGTTACAAAAGGACCGGCCGTATCGAGCACATAAACGAAAGAATGGACATCGTATTTTACGAGAAGGATTGAAACATGAGACTCAGGGCATACGAAAAGGAAGATTCACCCATAATCGCAAAGTGGGTCAGGACCGAAAAAGAACTCTACCAGTGGTCCGCTGACCGCTACGGGTTCTTCCCCCTCAAGCCGTACAGCGTTGACGAGAACTATGCGCCCGCGATCCCCACGGGACGCTTCATTCCGCTGACGATGGTTGACGAGGGTAACAATGTTACAGGGCATCTCATCGTCAGATATCCGGACGAAAATGACGATTCGTCCGTCAGACTGGGCTTCGTCATTGTTGATCCTGAGCTGCGCGGAAAGGGTTACGGAAAAGAACTCATCGAGCTTGCTGTCAGATACGTGAAGGAAAACCTGACCGCAAAGAGGATCGACCTCGGTGTTTTCGTAAACAACCCCAAGGCTGCCGGATGCTACAAGTCCGCAGGCTTTAAGGAATACGGCTCACACGTCATCGAAACGCCGTTCGGCGAGTGGGACTGTATGGATCTGGAGATGTTCATTTAATAAACGAAATTGTCGAAGAGGCTGTCAGGGATCATGCTGTCCTTATCCTGAGCCTGCCTTATCACATTTCCGAGGATATTCTCATTGATCTTGAAGCTTGTCGGCTTCGAGATGTCAAGATACTGGTCAAGACCCGGATCCCTGTCGAAATCGTTGATGGTGTCTGCTGCTCTCCGGATCCTTCGCGACAGGAACTTTGAGATAAAGAACATCACGAACGTCAGCACGATCGATACGATGGTGACTACCTCCAAAACGCTCAGGAACGTTATTGCAAACGTTTTGAATGCGGTTATGCTGCGGTCTAACAGCAAGGACAGCAGGATGATCGGGATCACGAAAACGGCGGCAATCGGGACCCACTTCCAGTTGCTCCTGACCATCCCGTTGAAAAATTCCATCTTGACGGAGGCGCTCGTGGTCGGCATCTGGCCGCTTGCTTCGCCTGTCTGTCCGTTTACCGCGAACTGATACTGTCTGCCCGCAAATTCAACGGTCATGAACCAGACGGGAAGCAGGCAGTACCTGGTCTTGACGTCGCTCATCCATGAGAAGGTCTTGTCGGGCCTTGCTTCGTACGAATGGTATTTCCTTGCGACGTAATCGGTCTCGGAGAGTGAAAAGCTGTCAAGTCTGTTGAACATCTTATCGATCATGTCGATCGGACGCCTGTCATACTTGTCGGCGTAGAAGCCCTGAAGATACTTGTTCTCAAAGCTGACCATCTCGGAATAGTCGAACGGCTCGATGGCTTCCATCAGCTTGTTTGCGATCTTTACGGCACCGTCAAACGGAACTCCTTTGACAGAGTAGGTCAGCGTCGAATTTACTTCGATTACGACGTTGTCCGCGTTTCTGCCGGTTCCCGACATTTCGGTGTTGACGTTGCAGTCAAGGAGCCAGAACGGGACATAGAGCGCCGTCATCTTTGTCAGACGGCACTTGGATTTGAATCCCCAGGGCGTATATTTCCTGGTCGAGATCCATTCCATCATGTTTTTCGTTGCCTGGTCTTTGTCGATCTTAAAAGGAATGATGCAGTCGGGCTTGAATTCCCTCGTCATCCTTCTCGTGATGAGTGCAGGCGATCCGCAGAACGGGCACATCGTCGACATCGTGTTCTCGTCGGCTATGAGCTGCGCACCGCAGCTGTTGCAGACGATCTCGTGACGTCTTCTGTCATCCGCTGAGATCTCCTGTTCGCCCACGTAATCGTGCTCGCCGCCGGTACCGAACGATCCAAGGATCTCCATCGTGGAGGGTTCGTAGATGTTACCGCAGCTGCGGCAGAGCATGCCCATAACCTCAGGCTGGTAAATGATGTTGGAGGCGCAGGTCGGGCACTTTAAAGAATCGGCCGTAAGGCGTTCCTTCACTTGCGGCGCATTTGAAAAAGGACCGTTCCCGCCTTTGATGTTAGGCTGTCTGTTCCACATATTCTATTCCCTTATCTCTTTCCCATAACGAAGAAAATCCACCCGGAGACAATTATATCATGCGGCGGCCTTGGGGTTAACTCATCAGCGTTCTTTGCAGATAGTAGTCACTGTTGCGGTTATTGTTCCTGTATTCCTTCGGCGTCATTCCACAGTCCTTTTTTAGCACGTTAGTGAAATAGCTCTGGCTCGGAAACGCAAGCGAGGCGGAGATCTCGGCGATCGAATAAGAAGACGAGGCAAGCATCGACTTGGCGGTCTCAAGCTTTTTGGCAAGGATGTATCCGCTGACGGAGCTCCCGGTCTCCTTCCTGAAAAGGCGTGAAAGATAAGGCGCGGACAGGTTCGTAAGTGACGCCAGAGCCTCCAGCGTTATGCGCGTGTGAAGGTGCTCGTAGATGTAGTCGATCGCGGTCCTTACGGCCTTGGAAGTGACACTGCTGCGCTGCAATGCGAGCATCTGCCTTGCGTAGTGCAGGCACATCTCGTTGTGGATGTCGGAGATCTCTTCGGCCGTCCCTGCCTCATCGGCAAGGCGGATGTAGTAGTCGCTCAAAGAGTAAGCCTCGGCCTGTGACAGTCCTCCGCTTATGCAGAAACGGGCGACCAGCGCGGTAGTTATCGTGAGATGGTATTTGAGGTTCTGGAGTTTGTCGGAGGAGAGGATTCCGAGGCCCTTCTTCGCGTGAAAAGGCTCGGTGAGAAGAGTTTTCACCTTTCTCAGATTTCCCGAGCGGATCGTTTCGTAGAAGTCCATTTCGGGTGCAAGAGGCGCCCTGGGGAGCCCGTATTCCCTGTGGAGGAATTCCTGATACGATATCTTCTTGCGGCTTGCCGGCATAAGTCCTCCGATAAGAACTCAAATATGCGTGAGATATAAGTCTTTCAGCCGTTATTATAGCATGAAAACATAAAAACACGTTATGAAAAAGCAATAATGAACGGCGCAAAGTTGTTATTTTGAGGGCAGAGGGTATAAGAACATACAGGAGGCACATATGAAGAGCAAAAAGATCTTAAGCCTGGCAATGGCAGCCGCCATGATCCTTCCCACGGTATCCTGCGCCGCAAAGACCAAGACGCCCGACATCGACGGCTACAAGCTCCTCTGGAGCGACGAGTTCGACGGGAAGACCATGGACCAGAAGAAGTGGAACTATGAACCCCACGAACCCGGCTGGACCAACAACGAGCTCCAGGAATACACGACTTCCACGGACAACGTTTTCGTTAGGGACGGCAAGCTCGTCTTGAAGGCGATCAAGACCACCAAGGACGGCAAGGATTATTACACCTCCGGCAAGGTAACCGGCCAGAACAAGACCGATTTCCAGTACGGCAAAGTCGTCGTTTCCGCTAAAGTTCCTGAGGGACAGGGTCTCTGGCCCGCGATCTGGATGATGCCCAAGGACGAGTCCTTCTACGGCCAGTGGCCCAAGTGCGGCGAGATCGACATCATGGAGTCTTTAGGCAACGACACGACCACATCTTATTCAACGATCCACTATGGCGAGCCCCATGCAGAACAGCAGGGTACGATCGTTAAGGAAGGCGCTGAAAGCTTCTCTGCAAAATTCCATGAATATTCCGTCGAGTGGGAACCCGGCGAAATGCGTTTCTATACAGACGGCGAGCTGGTCCTCACGGTCAACGACTGGTTCACAGCAGTCCAGGGCGAAGACGACAAGCCCTATCCGGCTCCTTTCAACCAGCCCTTCTTCGTACAGATGAACCTCGCTGTCGGTGGCGACTGGCCGGGAAATCCCGATGAGACGACCGACTTCTCCAAAGCTGAATTTGAGATCGATTACGTCCGTGTATATCAGAAGCCTTCTTACGACACCAACGTAAAGAAGCCTGAAAAGCAGTTCGGCAAGGCTGATTCCACGGGCAACTTCATCAGGAACGGCGACTTCAAAAAGGCCGAAAAGCTTGATGACGATGTTGACTGGAAGTTCCTGCTCTTCAACGGCGGCGTAGGCGCAGCCGAGATCAAGAACGGCGAGATCGTCATCACATCTTCCAACTGCGGAACCGAAGAATATTCTGTTCAGCTCGTCCAGCCGGACCTTCCCATGATCAAAGGCCACAAGTACAAGGTGACCTTCGACATCAAGGCCGATGAAGCAAGAAAGTGCATCGTCTGCGTATCCGCACCGAATGCGGGATGGATACGTTATCTGCCTGACACTTCGATCGACGTCCCGACCGACTGGAAGACGTACACCTTTGAGTTTGAGATGAAGGAAAAGGATGACAACAACGGCCGCCTCGAGTTCAACATGGGCAAGCACGGCGACACCGCGGCCATCCACATCACTAAAGTCAGGGTGGAGGAAGTCAAGTAAATAACCGTTGTTCCTTTCCAAAGGACGGCTTACCCCGGAGCATGCTGACCTCCGGGGTAGTTTTATATTATCAAATCAAGCGTGTATAATAGGATTGTTTTGAAATGCAACGCACTCCGGCAAACATAGCGAGGTAAGACTGTGAACATAGATCCCGGCACGCTCGATCAGATAGCTTTTTCATTGGCTGAACATTATCAGTGTGTTTACTATGCCGACATTGAAACCGGCCATTACATTGTGTTTGCCGACAATTACCCGCAGCAGGACAGAGAGCCTGAGTTCCCCACAGAGGGCGAAGACTTTTTTGCAGACGCGCTGAAGAACGGCGTGCTGTTTATCCACCCCGATGACATGGAGCTCATGACCGCGGCGTATCAAAAAGAAACGGTGCTGGAAAAGCTCTCCAAGAACCACAGCTATGCTGTTTCATTCAGATCTCTGATCGCAGGAAAGGTCATTCACATGCGTCACGTTGTGATGATGTGCAGGGACAAAAAGCACGTCATTTTCTGCCTCGAGAACGTTGAGGCGGAGTTCCTGGAAAAAGAAGAGCAGCTCAAGAAGCTCGCAAGTGCCAAGCTTCAGGCAAGGACGGACGAGCTGACGGGTGTTAAGAACAGCACGGCTTTCAAAGAGTACGTCGACCAGCTTGACGTGCGCATTGCGGCGAAAGAGCCTGGACTGCAGTTTGCCGTCGTCATGTTCGATATCAATGATCTTAAGCAGACCAACGACACAAGGGGCCACACCAGCGGAAACGCGGAGATCAGGGAGACGAGCAGACTGATATGCGGAACGTTCCAGCACAGCCCTGTCTTCAGGGTCGGAGGTGATGAGTTCGTGGCAGTACTGACCGGTAACGATTATGCGCAGCGCAGCGTTCTGATGAGCGTCTTCCACGACGTTTCGGACGCCAACAGGCGCTCGGGTTCAGGGCCTGTCGTGGCCGCGGGAATGACGGAGTTCGGGAACGGCGACAATATGTTTTCCGACGTGTTCCAGCGCGCCGACCGCCTGATGTACGAAAATAAAAAAGCTACCAAAGTAACTTAAATTTCGGCGCTGGTTAAAACCGTATCGCCACATTTCTACGCTTGTTTCACCTTTTTATGACGGTTATAACGTTCTTGGCGAGATGCCAAAAAGGAGAAACATATGTTGAAATGCAAATTCATAAACAAGGCAGCCGCAGCCTCTTTGATGGCGTGTCTGCTGCTCACTTCCTGCGCAGACAAGGCTGCCACGCCGCAGTCTCAGGGAACGGATGCAAAACAAGGGCAAACGTCTGTTTCGGCCGAGGCTTCCAAAGAAGCGCCTGTATCTACCGCACAGCCTTTGGATCTTGACGAGGACCTTTCAAAATACGACCTCAAAGACGATGACTCTTTGGAGCAGATCGTCTCAAAGATGGAAGCTAAATACGGCATCGATATCGTTTACGGCAAAGATGTAAGGACAGAGTTTGAGGATGAAAACGAGACTCTGATAGCGACGCCAAACACCAATGAAAAGGACGTTGCCACGGCGCTCAGGTCGATAAACGAAGGGCTGAACGCGCTTCCCAAAGGATTCATAAGACAGCTTCCGTATGGCAAGCACAAGATTTTGAAAATGTATCTGACGGGTCCCGTCACGGTCAAGGGCATCGAAGGGAGCAGCGTCCCCGCGTTTACGAGCGACTCTGATGACGAACTCTACCTTACTCTCGAGGTCCTGGAACAGGGCGTTGTAAACGTGCCGACGGTATTGCACGAACTTACGCACATAGTGGATTTCAAGCTCAAGCACGACGGACTTATGAAGGATGAGGAGTGGGCAAAGCTCAATCCGGAAGGCTTTGCTTACAGTGAGAGTTATGCGGACAACATGGCCGGAAAGAAAAATTCAGAGAACTGTTATTGCACGGACCACTACGTGCCTCACAACACCAACTGCTCAAGTGAGGACATATGGTTCTACTACAGCTACTCGAAAGTCAATGCCTATGAGGACCGTGCCACGACGCTCGAAAATCTGATCATATACAAGATGTGGAACTACGAGGTCGCGCCCGACCTTTACAAGAGCCCTCACATGAAGGCAAAGGCAGAGTTTTTCCTAAAGCTCGTCGAAACGGATTTCAAGATAACTGACGCTGACAAAGAGGCCTGGACAAAGGCTTTCAAGGCGATCAGCTGATAAAAAACGAAAAAACTGCCCACATTTGGTTGAATGTAAAAGTAAATTAGAGTCCAGATATGTTTGAACTAAGATAGAGCATACCAGGGGTGTTTCTGAGCGAAATTCTGATGTAAAATCCAAGTAATTTGCTGGATTTTCTCTTGATTTGGACGTGGCAAGCCAG
>JAILIB010000039.1 GCA_024695505.1 Saccharofermentans sp. | reverse complement strand
TGTCTCCTGGCTTAACAACGCAAAGAATGCTCAGAATAATGTCCTTTCAAACAACGGTGATAATTTTGAGAACGAAGCCCGTCTTGCGGTAGAAACTGCTAAAGGAGATGTGCCGGAAGGTATCGGTGAATCTGTAACCGTTAATCCGGTAGTCACAACAAAAGAGACGACACCTGAAACGACTAAAAAAGAAGATCCGAAGGATCCCGATCCGAAAGATCCTGAGACAACACCCGCAACGACACCCTCAACAACACCTGCAACAACACCTGCAACGACTCCCGCAACTACTGTTGCCCAGGGCGGCTCAACCGGAATTGCTTCCGCAACATCATTGGTAAAAAAAGGCGAGCAGCAACAGGGTATTGTATCTATATCCGGAAGCGGAAGTTCAACAACATTCCACATTCAGACGAGCTGGGGTTGGTATGATGACAGCGCAGGATTTACAATTAGAAAGTCTGGCAACAAGTATACAATCACCATGCCTAATCATGATATTAGATGGCAGATGAATCAGGAATTGTTCCCGAACATGGATAAAAACTTTTCATTCGATTTGACTCCTGAGCGTATTGCTTATCTCAAGAACACATGGGGCCTCACAATTAACTGATCACATCGTTTACTACGGAGCTTCCGTTAAAAGATTAAATCAAGGCTGTCTCATTTGAGACAGCCTTTTTCTATTCGGATTAAATGCTCCTTAACGTAATATTAATAGTTTTGTACAAAAATGTCTTTAGTTTGGTGAAGAACTTAACAATTACAAACGTTACAATCTAGGCATATAAAGTGAATGCTTTATATAGATCACCCTTAAGAACGGCTGCTTCTCCTGAGGCAGCCGTTCTTAATTGTTTAGATTTTCAAAGGGAATGTCAGGCGCCGTGAAGCTTTGTCTCCGCATCGAGGAGTCTTACCGTCGCGGAGGCTTTCGGACTGCTGAGCACTTCGGTGGTAAGGCCGGATTCACAGATCTTTCCGTCATCCATGACGACCACCCTCGGGGCGATCTGCCTGATGATGTGGATGTTGTGCGTGACGAGCAGGAAGGATGTTCCCCTTTCGCGGTTGATGTCGGTCAGGAGCTTCAGTATCTCGGCTGACGAACTCGCGTCAAGCGATGAGAAAGGCTCGTCCGCGATTATTATTCCCGGGTTCGTGATAAGGCACATTGCTATTGCGACTCTCTGGCGTTGACCGCCTGAAAGCTGATGCGGCTTTCTTCCGAGGAATTCATCGTTAAGTCCCGCTTCGCTGAGTGCGGCGCTGATCCTGGACATTCTTTCCTCACGTGAGAGCTTTCTTTCGGCAACTCTCAGAGCCTCGTTCAGATGCCATTTGACGGTGTGCGCGGGATTGAGACAGGATACCGGATCCTGGAAGACCGCCCCGATCCTTCTTCCAACGACCGAGGCCGTGCCAGTATGGGGGAGAAGTCCCAGAAGCGATCTTATAAGCGTTGTCTTACCGCAGCCCGAGCTTCCGATGAGACCTAAGATCTCGTGCGGATATATCTCGAGATCCACGCCTTTTAGGACTTTGTTGTCCGAGCCTTTTCCAAAGATCTTGTCGCTGTAACCCGCCTCGATCCCCTTTGCCGTCAGCACGGGACTGGACGAATAGTCGACGTGCGCGCGTTCGATTCCGAGCATCCTCGTATCGAGCTTTGCGTTTGTCAGGAGTTCTGCGGTATAAGCGTTCTTCGGGTTGGTCAGTATGTCTGAAGTCGTGTCCTTGTCGATGATCTTTCCGTCCTTCATTACCATGACCCTGTCACAGAAGTTTCTGACCGCCGAGAGGTCATGTGAAATGAAGAGGATCGTCATCTGGAGCTTTCTGCAGAGGCTCTTAAGGAGATCCAGGATCTGTACCGTCGTAACCGTGTCAAGAGATGAGGTCGGCTCGTCGCAGATGAGGAGCTTGGGTGCAAGAAGAGCGGCGCCTGCAATGAGGACCCTCTGGCGCTGTCCGCCTGAAAGCTGGTGAGGATAGCGTCCATATATCGCGGCGGGATCGTCAAAACCCACCGTTTTCATTGTGGAAAGGATCTTTTCACGGCGCTCGTTCGGATCCGTGACGCCATGCGCGACAAGCACCTCGTCAAGGTTCTTGCCGATCTTCATGAGCGGATCGAGCGCGGTCGAAGGCTCCTGGAAGATCATGCCGATCTCGCTTCCGAGCATCTTTCTCCTGTCACGGGGCTTCATGGTCAGAAGGTCCTGGCCGCGGAACTTGATCGAGCCGCCCGTGATCGCTGCGCCTTCGGGAAGGAGTCCTGCGATGGCCAGAGAGGTCATTGTCTTTCCGCTTCCTGAGTTTCCGATCAGGCCTAGGATCTCGCCGTCCCTTATGCCGAAATCGACGTCGTCAAGGACGGGCCTGGGATTGGGATCCTTTCTCTTAGGGAAGGAGAGTGTGAGGTGGTGGACCTTAAGGACGTGTATATGTCTTGCCATCAGGAACCGCCTCCCTTCGTGAGAGAGACCCTCATGCCCTCGGAAATGAAATACAGGCCCAGAATGTAGAAGACGAGCATCATGGAAGGGAAGATGACCAGCCAGGGAGCGACCCTGATATATGCCTGGCTCTCGGCGAGCATCTTGCCGAATGACGCGTCAGGCGGCTGGACGCCCAGTCCCAGATAACTCATTCCCGATTCGAAAAGCGTCATGTTCGCAAGGCCGATGACCGTTGCCGGCAGGAGCTGCGGGACAAGGTTCGGCAGGATGTGAAGGAGCATTATCCTTACGGGGTTGACGCCCATGACGCGGGCATGTGTTATGTAGTCGTACTCTTTGACTTCGATGGTCCCCGCCCTGTAGACCCTTGCGAAAGTCGGTGCAAAAACGAGTCCCAGTGCCCAGACGACGTTATACATCGATGCTCCGAACACCGCGACTGCGACCAGTGCGAGCAGGATGCCCGGGAAGCACATGATGCTGTTGTTTACGAGCATTATCGACCTGTCGGCAAATCCCCCGAAATAGCCTGCGGGAAGACCAGTCAGAGTCCCCAGGAAAAGTGCGATGGCCACGCCGGAAACAGAGATGAACACCGTGAACTTGGCGGCGCACATCACCCTCGACAAAACGTCCCTGCCGAAATTGTCCGTTCCGAAAGGATGTGCGGAAGAAGGAGGCAGGAGCTTTGAAGCCGCATCGGTCGCATAAGGATCGTAGGGCGTCCAGAACAGCGATATCAGGAATGCGGCGACAACGACCGCCAGCAGTATGATGCCGACCGTATAGAATCTTTTTGCGCGCGCTGTGTCAACGTTCTTGTTCAACCCGGGACCTCCTTTTTACCTGATCCTGATCCTTGGATCGGACAGGCTCGAGAAGATGTCTGCAGCGAAATACAGCAGGACGGTTACGAGCGCAAGGTAGAAGACGATGCCCGACAGGAGCGGAAAATCGCGCTGCGATATGGCCGACAGGAGCAAACGTCCCAGACCCGGGAGGTTGAAGACCTGTTCGACGATGAGGCTTCCGCCGAGGATGTCTGACAAGACCAGCGAAATGACCGTGATGGAAGACACGTTTGAATTGGGCAGGATGTGCCTGAACATTATCTTGTAGTCCGACAGGCCGTGGCTTTTTGCCGTGGCGACGTAGTCGGAGGCTTTCTGTTCGATGATGGACGACCTTAAGAACTTGAAGGTCATGGCGATCTTGGGGAGCGCGATCGCAAATGCGGGCAGCATGAGGCTTCTGACGTACATGCCGAAGTTTACGTCAGGCGCGGTGTAGCTGCCGACGGAGACCTTCTTGAAAAGGCTTCCGGTGATGAAGATGAGAAGCAGCGACAATACGAAAGGCGGTATCGCGAAAAGGACGTGACCCAGGACTGAGCATACCTGATCGGCAAGTTTTCCGGGTTTTCTGCTCGAGAGCACCGCGAGCGGATAAGAGATCAGTATGATCATGCAGAAGGCGAGGACGCTCATTCCGAGCGTGACCGGAAGACGGCTGACGATAAGTCCGCCTACGCTTGTCCTGTACTGTGTTGAATTACCGAGGTTGCCCGTAAATGCACCGCCGAGCCATGAAAGATAGCGTACCGGCAACGGACGGTCGAGACCTAATTCCGCACGGAGCGCTTCGACCTGTTCGGCCGTCGCGTTTGCGCCGAGCATGACGCGTGCGGTATCTCCGGGTATTACCGAGAAGGCGAGAAAAGTAAACAGCGAAACGAGAAGGAGAGTCGCGAGAAGCTCGACGGCTTTCCTGAAAAAGTACGCGGCTGTCTGTTTACCCGTCACCCCCGAATCTCCCGTCAGCCGATCGTTTCAACCTTGATCGTGTTGGTGTTGCCGGCCTTGCCGTTGATGAGGCCGCCGGTCATGACGACGTTGTCGCCCTCTCCGAGCGCGAGAACGTCCTTTGCAACGTTGAGTCCGTGATAGAACATGACGTCAGTAGAATTGAATTCCTCGTTGAGGATCGGGATCACGCCCCAGCTGAGGTTAAGTCTTCTCCAGATCCTTTCTGACGTCGTCATGCCGATGATGTCGATCGGGCATCTGAAACGGGATACCATCCTTGCCGTAACGCCGCTCCTTGAGTGGACGACGATCGCCTTTGCTCCTACGTCGATCGCCATCTGGCATGTAGCGTGGGAAATGGCGTCAAGGTTGTTCCTGATCTTGAAGTCCTGTCTGTAGAAACGGTCCCTGTAGTTGATGTGCTTTTCGGTGTATTCGGCAACCTGTGCCATAGTCTTGACCGCTTCAACAGGATACTTGCCTGCAGCGGACTCGCCGGAGAGCATGATCGCTGAAGAACCGTCATATACTGCGTTTGCGACGTCGGAGATCTCAGCTCTCGTCGGACGCGGATTGTTGATCATGGACTCGAGCATCTCGGTCGCGGTGATAACGCGGCGGCCCAAAAGCCTGCAGCGCTTGATGAGCTGCTTCTGGACGCTCGGAACCTCGACGAACGGGATCTCAACTCCGAGATCGCCTCTAGCGATCATGATGCCTGCGCAGTATTCGGAGATCTCGTCGATGTTGTCAACGCCCGCGCGGTTCTCGATCTTCGCTATGACCTCGATGTCTTGGCCACCGTTGGCGTCAAGGAACTCGCGCATCTCGATCATGTCTTCCTTGCGTGAAACGAATGATGCCGCGACGAAATCGATGTCGTTCTTTATGCCGAAAAGCAGGTCCTTCTTGTCCTGTTCGCTCAAGAAGTCGCCCTGCATGACCTTGTTGGGGAAGTTCATCGACTTCTGGTCGGAGAGCACGCCGCCTACCACGATGTCGCAGATAACGTCATTTCCGGATATCTCGCGGACTTCGAGGATAACAAGGCCGTTGTTTACGAGAACGCGGTCGCCGGGTTTGAGCTGTGAAGGGAGTTCCTTGTAGGTAACGGAAACCTTTGTCTCATCGCCTTCGACTTCATCGGCGGTCAGGATGAAAGTGCCGCCGTCCTTCAGTTCGACCTTGTGGTCTTTGAAAGTCTTGATCCTGTACTCGGGGCCCTTGGTATCGAGCATGATCGCGATAGGGAGGTTCATCTTTTCCCTGACCTTCTTGATGAGGTCGATCTTTTCCTGGTGCTGCTCGTGCGTGCCATGCGAGAAGTTGAGTCTTGCGACGTTCATTCCCGCTTCGAACATCTTTGACAGCGTCTCTACGTTGTCTGATGCGGGGCCTATGGTGCAGATGATCTTTGTCTTGCGCATATATATTATTCTCCTTGTAATCAATAAAAAGTTTTGTCTGATTTTATCATTTGTAACCCTAAACTTCTGCACAATATTGTAAAATGATTTAGTCTATATTTTCTACATCGGAGGCTTTACATATGGCAGACGTAAGACCCGCATCCCTCAAAAGAATTACAACAAAAGCCCTTGCTGACGCGTTCATCGATGAACAGCTCAAGGCGATCAAAGAGCAGGTTGGTGACAGGAAAGTCCTTTTGGCGCTTTCAGGCGGAGTCGATTCTTCCGTAGTTGCAGCCCTCCTGATCAAGGCGAT
>JAILIB010000062.1 GCA_024695505.1 Saccharofermentans sp. | reverse complement strand
GAACGGCCACGTTGACATCAAGACGAGCGAAGGCACGAAGTCCATCGGGATCCATGAGATCCACATGGAAGAGGACGCGGGCAAGCTCGTACACGATCCCGTGACCGGAATGACAATGGTCGATTTCAACCGCTGCGGAGTCCCGCTCCTTGAGATCGTTTCAGAGCCTGATTTCAGGAGCTCTGAAGAGGTTACCGCTTATCTTGCAAAGCTCAGGGATACGATGCAGTACCTTGGAGTTTCCGACTGCAAGATGCAGGAAGGCTCCATGCGCGCAGACGTCAACCTTTCCGTAAGGCCCAGAGGCCAGAAGGAATTCGGCACAAGGACCGAGATGAAGAACATTGCTTCTTTCAAGGCGATCGAGCGTGCTATCGAATACGAGAGGGAACGCCAGATCGACCTTATCGAGGAAGGCGGGGAAGTCGTTCAGGAAACGAGACGCTGGGACGACGAAAAGGAATACACCTATGCGATGAGATCAAAGGAAAACGCTCAGGATTACAAGTACTATCCTGATCCTGACCTCATGCCGATAGAGATCTCCGATGAGTATCTTTCAGAGATAAAGGCACAGCTCCCTGAGTTTGCCGATCAGAAGAAGGCACGCTATGTGGCAGAACTCGGTCTCCCCGAATACGATGCTGACATCATTACGGGAACACCCGCACTGGTTAAGGTATTTGAGACCGCTTGTGAAGTAACGGATTCGCCTAAGGAAGTCTCCAACTGGCTCATGACCGACCTTCTCAAGCTCTGCAAGGATGCTGCAGTCGCTCCCGCCGACATGAAGTTCGACGGCAAAGCGCTCGGCGTAATAATCAAGATGGTCCAGGACGGAAAGATCAACAGAAAGAGCGGCCGCAAGGTCCTCGAAGAAGTCTTTATGAACGGCGTTGATCCTGAAGCCTACGTCAAGGAAAACGGGATGGCACAGGTATCGGACGCATCTGCGATCGAGCCTGTCATCAAGGAAGTCCTGGATGCAAATCCGGTTCCTGTCTCCGAGTATCTCGCAGGCAAGGAAAAGAACTTCCAGTTCCTTGTCGGACAGTCGATGAGGGCTCTCAAGGGCAAGGCTGATCCTCAGGCGGTAAGAACGACACTCGAAAAGCTTCTGGGTGAAATGAAATAATGGGAAAAACAGTAGCTGAAATACTGCTTGTCTTCTTCTTCGTGCTGGTGAACGCGTTCTTCTCGGGAACCGAGATGGCGGTCATCTCCCTTAACGATGCCAAGATGCGCAAGATGGCCGAGGAAGGCCACCGCAAGGCAAAGAGGATACTGAAGTTCATCGACAATCCGGGCAACTTCCTGGCGACGATCCAGGTCGGCGTCACGCTTGCCGGGTTCTTATCGTCAGCATTTGCCGCGAACAACTTCGCGTCAAAGCTCGCAAACCTCGTTGATCCCGCAGGCAATTACAAATGGCTCGAGTCCTTCTGGACTGTAGTAATAACGGTCGTGCTTTCATATTTCTGCCTCGTGTTAGGCGAACTCGTACCCAAGCGCATCGCGCAGAGCAATCCCGAAAAATGGGCTTTTGCGGCTGCGGGCGTCGTACGCTTCTTCGGCGTGCTCTTAAAGCCTTTCGTAGCATTGCTTACGGCTTCCACGAACCTGATCTTAAAGCTCTTCAAGATCTCTCCTGTCCACACCGACAAGAGCGTAACGGAAGAAGAGATCCGCATGATGGTTGACGTAGGTTCTGAATCCGGCAACATCGAAAATACCGAAAAGGAAATGATCGACAACGTTTTCGAGTTCAACGACAAGGAAGTCGCGGCGATCATGACGCACAGAAAGAAGATCATTTCCCTGCCCATCGATGCGGATTACGACGAGGTAATGCGTGTCGCAAGGGAAGAGAAATACACGAGAATCCCCGTGTACGAAGACACGATCGACGACATCAAGGGAATCCTCCATATCAAGGATCTCATCGGCATCATGCCGCCTGACGAAGAGCACCCGTTCGTGCTTGAAAAGTTCATCAGAGAGCCTTTGTTCGTTCATGAGACAAGAAAGATATCCTCACTTTTCGGTGAAATGAAGACATCCGGTATGCAGATGGCGGTCATCGTCGACGAGTACGGCGGAACGATGGGTATCTGCACGATCGAAGACATGCTCGAAGAGCTGGTCGGAAACATCACGGATGAGTTTGACGATGAGGAACAGCCTTTGGTCAGGCTCTCAAACGGTGACTACATCGTTGCCGGAGACATGACATTGAGCGACCTCGAGGACGTTCTTGACATCGAACTGTCCGATGAGGAATACGATACCATTGCAGGCCTTGTGATCCAGCTTCTCGACAGGGTTCCCGAAGAGAAGGAGAGACCCATTGTCCACTACAAGAACATCGACATCAAGGTCCTCAGGATGGAGGAACGTGCGATATCGAAGGTCATGATACACGTCAACAAGCCCGTTCCGGATAATGACGGGGATCCGGAAAGCGCTTCCGGACATGAAGACGATGCAAAAGAAGATTGACCTCGTCCTTTACGATCTTGACGGGACGATCCAGGATTCCGTCCCTCTCATTGTAGAGTCTTTCCAGAAGGCTTACGAGATCGTGCTCGGCGAATGCACGAGGACTGTGGCCGACCTGAAGAGCTATATCGGAAGGCCCCTCCGCGATTCTTTCGAAAGGCATGACAAGGAGACTGCGGACAAGCTTACCGAGGCTTATCTCGAGTACAACATCAGAAGGATGAAGGAGGGCGTGGTCCCTCTTTTCCCGGGAGTTGCAGAGAGCCTGGCCATGATCAAAGAGAAAGGCATACGTCAGGGCATAGTGACTGCCAAGCGCCGGGACTCTGCAATGGTGACGATCGAACAGCTGGACATCGCGAAATACTTTGACGTCATGGTCTTCGGCGATGACACCGCAAGATCCAAGCCTCACGGAGATCCTCTCGTGGAAGCCGCCAGGCGTTTGGGAACCTGTGACATGAGCAGGGTACTCTATGTCGGCGACGCTGCTTCTGATCTGCTCTCGGCAAGGGATTGCGACGCTTCGTTTGCCCTGGTCGGCTGGACCATGATGCCGAAAGACGAGATAGGAAAGCTCGGACCCGACTATGTGCTTTCCTCTTTGGACGAGATTCCTTGCATTATCGGGTATGCCGAATTATAATTATCCTTGCATTTTTGCGCTCTAAATATTTTTATTATTATATAAGGCTGGAAAAACTGTATGGCAAACTCAACGAAGAAGTCAAAGAAGGGCAAGTCTAAAGCCAAGCTGGCACTGGGCATCGTCATTGTCATAATGGCGTTGTTCGCAGCAGGTTATTTCGTTTATTTCTCGGGAATCATCCCTCAGTTACTTCCCGGAATTACCATCACGGAGACCAAGGCTGACGGTACTACAGGCAAGGTTGCAGACCTCTCTGTCATCGAAGCGAATTACTACTACATGGGCATCTACAGCATGTACGCCCAGTACGGCATTCTGAATACGGAAAAGCTTGATACTGTTGTTAATTCCACGACCGGCCAGACATACCGTGAACTGCTCCTTTCCCAGGGCGCCGACGAGGCAATGGGACTCGTTCTTCTGGAGCGCGAAGCTGACGCCAAGGGTTTCCGTGAGATGAGCCAGGCCGCAAGATGCGCCAAGCTCGAGCTTGAGAGCCTCCGCGGCATTTCCAAGCTCTACGGCTATCAGACCGTCGAAAATTACCTTTCCAGACAGTACGGTATCGGAATGAGTTCCAGAATTTACAAGAAGCTCCTCATGAGAAGCCTCTATACCGACGAGTACACACAGTACCTCTCCCAGTTCGATACTTCCATCAATCCTTCCGATACAGACATCAACAACGCTTACAAGGCTGATTCGAGCTCTTTCGAGAACGTTAACTTCCATTACTATCTCGTAACCGCCCAGACCAAGGACGGCAAGGCTGACATCGAGCAGGCCAAGAAGGATGCACAGTGGATCGCCGACAAGTCAACTGACGCAAAGAGCTTCCGCAGCACATGCATGCTCTACCTCAAGGGCCTTGAAGACAAAGAGACTCTTAAGGCTTATGAAAACGACGAAGATCCTACCGCAGTAAAGGGACTTTCCAAGGAGAACGTCAAGTCCTATTACGATGAAAAGCTCGCTGATTTCCTTTTCTCTTCTGACAGAAAGGCCGGCGACAAGACCGTCATCGAGACTTCCGCAGGCGCTTATGTTGCTATGTACGAAGGCAGGGAGCTCGACGAGGAGAAGCAGGTCACATACAGGACCCTCACGCTCCAGAACGATGCAAAGAACGGAAAGGACCGCACCAACGAGGAGATCGCTGCTGATGCAAAGGCTCTCGAAGAGAAGGCAAAGCAGCTTGCTCCCGAGGGAATGTCTCCTCTCGATTTCTACAAGCTCGTAAAGACCAACACCAACGATCAGGACGAGATGATGAGCGGCGGTTATACTGCTGGCGAAACCAAGGCTGAGATGCTCAAGGCTGAAGACGGAAAAGAAGTTGACGCCCAGACTCAGGCTCTTGCCGAATGGCTCTTCGCTGCAGAGCGTAAGCAGGGAGATATTAAGATCGTTGTTTCTTCTGATAATAAAGAAGTAACCATCTATTATTTTGAAAGATCCGCACCTGCCTGGATGGCAAATTACAGGGAAAACCAGACCACGGCAAACATTAACAAGCTGAAGGAAAGCCTTAAGTCGACAAATCCCCAGTATGTTATAAATTCCGACCTGGTCAAAAAATTTATTTACGGTACTAACGGTTAATAAATCAGGGCATTAGCGGACAATTTAGCGACCATAAGACCTGTCGGCGGGAAAATTTCCCGTTGACAGGTTTTGTATTCCTCTGTATAATTCTTTACTGCGTCATATTGGGTTAGGGGCACTATGCCCTTTTCACTTGACGGGAAGAGCCTTTTGTGATAAATAAATAGGCTTTTTCAACGTAAAAACTGCTTAAACTTAGGTTTTTTAAGCTTTGTGTGAGGTGATTCGTTAGTCATGGTCCATTCCGTAAAACAAGGCAAGACAGAGAGGCAGTCGTATTCCAAGATCAACGAAGTAATCGAAGTGCCGAACCTCATCGACAACCAGAGGCAATCGTACCAGTGGTTTATCGACGAGGGAATGCAGCAGATTTTCGACGAGATTTCGCCGATTACTGACGAGCAGGGCAAGTATGAAGTTTACTTCGTCGACAAGGTCTTCGACCAGGATAATCCGTGTGATCCTACCGGCAAGGAGGACAGCAAGGGTTCATCCTCAAAGAAGAATAAGGCGACTCCCAAGTACTCCAAGTCCTTCATCATCGACAGCTGCAAAAAGAACGACAGCAACTATGCTGCTCCGCTCTACATCAACCTTCGTCTGCGCAACAAGGTAGACGGTACGGTCACCGATGAGCAGGCTTTTGTCGGCAACTTCCCTATCATGACGGATCAGGGTACGTTCATCATCAACGGTGCTGAGCGTGTCGTCATCAACCAGATCGTAAGGTCACCCGGAGCTTATTACGGCGAGACCAGGAGCAAGATGGGCAACAGACTGCTTTCCGCAGAGCTCATTCCTTACAGGGGATCATGGATCCTCATCGAAGAGGATGAGAAGGAGAGCAAGGCTACGGTCAAGGACAAGAACTCCAAGGATTCCGGCGAGCCTGATGAATACAACCTTATCTACATTGTCGTAGATAAGTCCCACAAGATCTCGCTCCCTGTCTTCCTCAGATGCCTGGGCCTCGTAACCAATGACGATATCATCGGCATGTTCGGTGACGAGGAGTGCCTCAGGATGACACTCGAGAAGGATGAGACAAAGGACGCTGAGGATCCTCAGACAGCCGCTTATGCCGAGTTCTTCAAGAAGGTCAGAAACAACGAGCCTTTCACAATTGAGAATGCCAAGAACATCCTCAAGAAGACATATTTCGACTCGCTCAGATACGATCTTGAGCGCGTAGGCATCTTCAAGGTCAACAAGAAGTTCCGTCTCTCCGGAAGGATCATCGGCCAGAAGACTGCTGAAGACGTTACTTCCGATGACGGCGAAGTCATCGTCAAGAAGAATACCGTCATCACCGCCGAGATCGCAAAGAAGATCGAGGATGCAGGCGTTATTTCCTGCCTCATCTTCCCCAAGAAGCTCGTAAGGGCTGCTGACGAGGATGAGTTCGACGAGACTCCTCTCAAGGTCATAGGCAACGGCAGGGTAGATGCTGATACATACATCAGGAACAGCTTTGCCAAGAAGGACCTCAAGAACTTCGACATCAACAACACGCCCATCAACGAGGACGTAAGGGTTTCCGTTCTGCGTGAAGTCATCGAGACAGTAAGGGACGGCGGCAAGTCCGACATCGCTTCAAGGCTCGAGGCTGAGCTTACAGAGCGCAAGGCTGACCTCATGCCCAGAAACCTCACTGTTGATGATATCTATGCATTCGTTTCCTACTTCCTCGGTCTCCACCGCGGCGTAGGTAAGATCGATAACATCGACCACCTCGGCAACCGTCGTGTAAGATGCGTCGGAGAGCTCCTCCAGAGCCAGCTCCGCACCGGTATCGCACGTGTCGAGAAGAACACAAGGGACAGGATCTCACAGATCTCTTCCAAGGAAGGCGAAGTCGTAACGGCTACGAGCCTTGTCAACACAAGACCTCTTTCCGCTTCCTTCCGTGAGTTCTTCGGTTCATCCCAGCTCTCTGCATTCGCAGACCAGAACAACCCGCTGGCTGAGCTTACGAACAAGAGAAGACTTTCCGCACTGGGTCCCGGCGGTATCTCCAGAGAGCGTGCCTCGATGGAAGTCCGCGATATCAACCCTACGCACTACGGACGTATGTGCACGATCGAGACACCTGAAGGTCAGAACATCGGTCTCATGACCTCTCTCGCTATCTATGCACGTATCAACAAGTACGGTTTCATCGAGACTCCTTACCGCAAGTTCGACAAGGAAAACAAGGTCATCACTGAAGAGGTCAGATACATGGCCGCTGATGAAGAGGACGATTACAATATCGCTCAGGCTAACGAGCCTATCGACGATAACGGCAGATTCGAGAACAAGAAGATCGTTTGCCGTCATCTGGACCAGTTCGTCCAGCTCGATCCCGAAGAGGTCGACTACATGGACATCTCGCCCAAGCAGCTCGTTTCCGTTTCCACGAGCCTTATCCCGTTCCTCGGAAACGACGACGCTAACCGTGCCCTCATGGGCTCGAACATGCAGCGTCAGGCCGTACCTCTCATCAAGCCTGAGGCACCTATCATCGGTACGGGTATGGAATACCGTGCCGCTAAGGACTCCGGCGTCTGCGTTATCGCAGCTCACGACGGTGTCGTAAGCTACGTTTCCGCTGACAGGATCGAAGTTACCGCTAAGGACGGCAGCGTTGATACCTACATGCTCGCCAAGTACCAGAGATCCAACCAGAGCACATGCATCAACCAGAGACCCATCATCACCCTTGGTGAGAAGGTCAAGGCAGGCGATACGATCGCTGACGGTCCTGCGACCGACGAAGGCGAGCTCGCTCTCGGAAGAAACGTTCTCATCGGCTTCACGACATGGGAAGGTTACAACTACGAGGACGCTGTTCTCGTTAACGAGAGGATCGTAAGAGACGACGTTTACACGTCCATCCACATCGAAGAGCATGAGTGCGAGGCCAGAGAGACAAAGCTCGGACCTGAGCAGATCACAAGAGAAGTTCCGAACGTCGGTGACGACGCGCTTTCCAACCTCGACGAGAACGGTATCGTCATGATCGGTGCCGAGGTCAAGGACGGAGACATCCTTGTCGGTAAGGTTTCACCTAAGGGTGAGACAGACCAGACAGCTGAAGAGCGTCTCTATAAGGCGATCTTCGGTGAGAAGGCAAGAGACGTTAAGGATACCTCCAAGAGAGTTCCTCACGGCGGTTCCGGTGTAGTCGTTGACGTTGTCGTTTCCACAAAGGATACAAACGGCAACCTCAAGAACGGCGTAGACAAGCGCGTACGCGTTTACGTTGCACAGAAGCGTAAGCTCTCCATCGGCGATAAGATGGCAGGACGTCACGGAAACAAGGGTGTCGTCTCCAGGATCCTTCCTGAAGAAGATATGCCTTTCCTCCCTGACGGTACGACACTCGACATCTGCCTCAACCCGCTCGGCGTTCCTTCCCGTATGAACATCGGCCAGCTCCTTGAGGTCCACCTCGGAAGAGCAGCCAAGGCGCTCAACTGGAAGATCGCAACACCTGTATTCGACGGTGCAAACGAGAACGACATCGCTGATGCATTCGAGCTTGCAGGAATAGATTCCGACGGTAAGACCGTTCTCTATGACGGACGTACCGGTGAGCCTTTCGAGAACCGTGTAACGGTCGGCGTCATGTACTACATGAAGCTGCACCACCTTGTCGACGACAAGATGCACGCAAGATCCACAGGACCTTACTCGCTCGTTACACAGCAGCCTCTCGGAGGTAAGGCACAGTTCGGCGGACAGAGATTCGGAGAAATGGAAGTTTGGGCACTCGAAGCTTACGGTGCTGCCCATACCCTCCAGGAGATCCTCACAGTCAAGTCCGACGATATCGAAGGACGTTCCAAGACCTACGATGCCATCATCCGCGGCAAGAACATCCCTGAGCCTGGCATTCCTGAATCGTTCAACGTCCTTGTCAACGAGCTCAAGGCTCTTGCACTTGACGTAAGAACATATACAGACGGTAAGGAATACATCGCTGAGGAGAAGACTTCTCTTGATACCTACAGCGAAATGGACGAGCACACCCGCCTTTCACTCGACGGCGAGGATGCAGAGTCGCCCGCAGATATCTTCAGCTCAGGTTTCGTTGAAGCTGACGAGCATGGAAATATCATGGAAGACGACGTCGATGATTTCGGCGAAGATTCCGGCGACGACGATGAGATGTAAAGGAGAGCTCGATAAATGAACGATGCAAATCATCTTACAAAAATAAGCATCCAGCTCGCTTCTCCCGAAGTTATTAAGAGCTGGTCGCACGGCGAAGTTAAGAAGCCCGAGACGATTAACTACCGTACACAGAGGCCTGAAGTTGACGGTCTCTTCTGCGAGAAGATCTTCGGACCCACAAAGTCCTGGGAGTGCCGCTGCGGTAAGTACAAGAAGATCAGATTCAAGGGTATGATCTGCGACAAGTGCGGAGTCGAAGTCACGAAGAACACAGTCCGTCGTGAGAGACTCGGCCACATCCAGCTCGCAGCTCCCGTATCACACATCTGGTACTTCAAGACGCAGCCTTCAAAGATCGGTACACTGCTCAACCTCACAGTTAAGCAGCTCGAGAGCGTTCTTTACTATTCAAAGTTCATAGTACTCGATCCGGGTAACTTCGAAGAGACAGGTCTTACCAAGATGGAGATCATCACGGAAGATCAGTACAAGGCTATCAAGCAGAAGTGCGGCAAGAACTCCTTCGACGCAAGAATGGGCGCTGAGGCCATCAAGATCCTCCTCCAGGAGATCGACATCGACGGCATCATCGAAGAACTCAATTCCGAGAAGGCAGGCTCTGTCAGCACACAGAAGAGACTCAAGATCAACAAGAGACTTGAGATCGCTGAAGCTTTCAAGGCATCCGGCAACAAGCCTGAGTGGATGGTCCTTGACGTAATTCCGGTACTTCCTCCGGAACTCCGTCCTATGGTTCCGCTCGACGGCGGCCGTTATGCAACATCTGACCTTAACGACCTTTACAGAAGGGTTATCGGAAGAAACAACCGTCTCAAGAAGCTCCTTGACCTCGGAGCACCCGAGATCATCGTAAGGAACGAGAAGAGAATGCTCCAGGAAGCTGTTGACGCCCTTATCGACAACGGCCGTCACGGCACGCCTGTCAAGGGTTCCACTTCCGCTACGAGCAACAGACAGCTCAAGTCACTGTCCGACATGCTCAAGGGTAAGCAGGGCCGTTTCAGACAGAACCTCCTCGGTAAGCGTGTTGACTACTCCGGACGTTCCGTTATCATCGTCGGACCTGAGCTTAAG
>JAILIB010000196.1 GCA_024695505.1 Saccharofermentans sp. | reverse complement strand
TGATATGTACCCTCTTTGCTGGACAACAGCAAGGAGGGTATTTTTATGCGCTACAGTAAAGAATTCAAGTTGAAATGCGTGAAGTTATATCGGCAAGGGAAGTATCCAAAAACACCAGATAATATTTCTTCCAAACGCTTTCGTAATGAAATAAGAGAGTGGGTTCGAGAAGCTGACAGTTGTGGTTTGGAGTCGTTAGAACGTAAATCACAGAACAAAAAATGGAGTTTGGAAGAAAAGATCGCCTTGGTTCAGGAAGTGTTGAACGGGCAGTCTTGCCTTTCTGTTGCAATTAATAATGGCATCAGTTCCGGAATGTTGTATAGCTGGATAAGAAAATATAGACTCTATGGAAACGAAGGATTAACGCGCAAACCGGGAAGACGTCCCAAGGAGTCTGTTGTGAGCCAAAATAAAGAAATCGCACCATTGAATGAGTCTGAAAGAGAGGAACTTATTCGGCTGAGAGCTGAAACAGCCAGAATGAGAACTGAGATAGCAGCAATAAAAAAAGAGATAGCCTTGAGAGAAGAACAGGAAAAAGCGCGACTCAAGGCGAAAAAGCAGCGCTTGTCAAAGAACTCAAAGACTTCGGATACGAACTGACGACACTTCTAAACGTTCTGGAATTGCCTAGATCTACATACTATTTTGAACTCAACAAAATAGATGTTGATAAGGGCAAAAACCAAGGTGTAATGGACGAGATCAGAAAAGTGTTCGAGTCCAACAAAGGAAGATATGGAGTCCGGCGAGTGCACCAAGTGCTGATTTCAAAAGGATTTCGGATAAACCATAAGAAAGTACAGCGTCTTATGCATAAGATGTCTTTGAAAGGACACCGTCCGAAGGAAAAGTACCATTCCTATCAAGGTGAGGTTGGAAAGATCGCTGACAACTTAATCAACAGAGACTTTTCAGCAACAGCACCATTGCAAAAGTGGACTACTGATGTTTCTCAATTTAACTTGCCTTGGGGTAAATGTTATCTGTCACCTATTCTGGACATGTATACCAACGAGATTATTGCCTACGATTTATCCTTACATCCGACATTAGAACAAGTCACTCGCATGCTGAAAAAAGCCTTAAGAAGATTCCCAAATGCGCAGGGCTTAATCTTACATTCAGATCAGGGATGGCAATATCAGCACGCGACTTACAGACAGATGCTTAAGGAAAAAGGTATCGTTCAATCCATGTCCCGCAAAGGCAATTGTTACGACAACTGTATAATGGAAACTTTCTTCGGAAGACTAAAAAATGAGATGTTCTATGGCAACGAAAGAGCATACACCTCGTTCCAAGACTTCAAGAAAGCTATAGATAAGTACATAAACTATTACAACAACAGCAGAATCCAAGCCAAAACAAAATGGATGCCTCCCGCTGTTTACAGGAAAGCATCCATTTGTTAAAACTATTTCAATTATCTATGTGTCCAGTTTCCTGGGTACATATCATATAAGGGACCGGCTTTTCGTTTTGACCTTGAAGTCAGACTCCGGATTATCAGAAAGCGCCTGTAACGCCCAAAAGCTTCTCGAGTTCCTGACGGTCGTAGCAGGCATCGATAGCGGTCTTTTTGCTGATAAGGCCGAACGAGGTAAGTTCAATGAGCTTGTCGTTCAGCGTGTGCATTCCGGTCGATCTTGCAGACTGGATCGCACCTGGGATCAGGTGGATCTTGTCCTCAAGGATGAGGTTCTTGATAGCGTTCGTACCGATCATGAGCTCTGTTGCGAGAACGCGTCCGTCACCATTTACCGTAGGCAGGAGCTGCTGGGAGATAACCGCCTTGATGCTTCCTGCAAACTGCGTGCGGATCGTCGTCTTCATGTCGGTAGGCGCGCCGTCGATGATCCTGGTGATTGTCTGGGCAGCACTCTGTGTATGGAGCGTGGAAAGCACGAGGTGTCCTGTCTCGGCAGCTGTGATCGCAGCGGCAATGGTCTCGAAGTCACGCATTTCACCTACGAGGATGATGTCGGGGTCTTCACGGAGAGCCGAATGGAGAGCGGAAGCGAACGTCGGCGTATCATATCCGACCTGGCGCTGATGGATCATGCAGCGGTTATGGGGATATGTGTACTCGATAGGATCTTCGATCGTGATAACGTGCTTGGGTACGTTCTTGTTGATGTAGTCAACGATAGCAGAAAGAGTAGTCGTCTTTCCTGATCCCGTAGGACCCGTAACAAGGATGATGCCGTTGTTCTCAGTAGCTATGTCCTTGAGGACTTCGGGAAGACCAAGTGCCTCAAATTCAGGGATCTCCGACATGAGGAGTCTTATGCTGCATGCAAGGTTGTTACGCTGGTGATATACGTTAGCCCTGATCTTGATGTTATTGTCTATGACGCAGCCTACGTCGACATCATTTCCTGCCTCAACACGGGCGATCTCGTCCGTTGAAAGGATGGCATAGATCATTTCGCGGGCCTCTTCCATTGTAGGAAGCTCATCAAGAATATGGAGTTCTCCGTATTGTCTTACGGCAAGGTGAGTACCTTGGGTAATATGGACATCTGAACAGTCATGGGATATCGCATAATCCATCAGTTCTTCGAAAGTCATAAGGTCACCTCCAAAATGGTTGATTGGTAAGATTATAAAGTAAAACATTTATATTTGATATATTTAAAGATTATTTTTGGCTTCAAAAACAAAAATCCACAGGCAATTCGTGGCAATTGTATGTCATTGCGAAATTTGCCGAAAAGTCATGTTGACATTGCATATCTCAATGAGTAGTATTTGTTCGTTTGAAAAAATCAGCCCTGGAATACGGGACAAGAAGGAGAGGAAATTATGCGTAAAACTATTGCCAGTGTTGTTGTGGTATTTATGTGCCTTTTCATGTTCGCAGGCTGCAAGCCTAAGACGATCGAGGCCGCCATCAAGCCCGCTGACCTTCAGAAGATGGTCGACGAGATGAAGGAAAACAGCCTTTTCAAGTCTGTTTACAGCGATGCAAGCATCGAGGTAAAGGGTAACGAGGTTACTTACAAGTACTACTACAAGCAGACCATGGACGACGAGCAGATCGAGAAGGTCAAGGCTCAGCTCGAGAAGAGCGGTCTTGAGAAGCAGATCGACGGCCTCAAGGACAACTTCGAGAAGTCCTGCGGAATCCGTGCAGAGAGGATTGCTTTCGCTTACTACACATCTGACGGAAAGCTCATCGCTGAGATCGCTAAGTAATCAGCAACTGAAAGCGGAAAACTAAAGGGGTGTCCCAACGGACGCCCCTTTTTTGTCTCATTTTTCCAGATATCCGGCTTTGATCATCTTCTCGCGGACTTTTACAAATTCTTCGTCCGTGCCCGTCTTGAACTCAAAATAGTTGTCCGGGAGCTTGACGTACAGGCTGAAACGCTTGTGTACGGGATATGCCGAGATCTCCCTGTTCACCCTGAGATATTCATCCCACAGGGAATCGAGCTTTTCCACGGTCAGCGAGTCTAAGGCGATCTTGGCCGTGATCAGGTTATTTGCCTCAAAGCGCTGCCAAAGCGTAACGTCCTTGCCGTCATCCTTCGTATCGAGATCCGGATGCGATTTCAGCGCTTCCTTTATGACGTAATAATCGTAGTCGGTGTCAAGCCTGTAGTATCTGACGGGAAATTCGCCCGCGGCCCAACCGTTGTTATAAACATTGGCGCCCATGCTGCAGACGCTGCACCCACGGCCTTTGATAACGGCCGGCCATATGCGGAATTTTACGGTCTGAAGCTCGGTCTCTTCGCATTCGGAAGATACTGTTGCCTCGGGATCTATGTTTTTGGCATATTCCACGGCTTCCTCATATGAGTGGAGCTGCTTTTTGTATCCTTCGGGAATATCGTAACTGCAGCCCGACAGAACGGTCAGCATGAAAATCATTACAGCAGCAGTTATCTTTTTGATGCATGAAGTATTCAATTGTTCTCTCCCATTTTTCCACGTCCTCTAAGGTCCTTGTCCACCGACAGTATAGCACGGAGGTCATCCAAAACCTCCGTATGATTAAGGCAAATATGCAAAAAGCCTCACTTCACATCAGCATGAGGCTTTGGGTAAAAACCGATCAGAAGATCTTACTTCTTAAAGTCGTCCCAGGTCCTTTCGTCTTCAGTGAAACCCTTGGCTTTCTTGAACCTGACGATGCCCTTTACGATGAGGCCGGAGCAAAGGATAAGGAGTACGACAACCCATCCGAAGATGATGTTTGCCTTGAGCGAATATCCGTCAGCAGCTCCATATATACCGCCGCCTTTGATGAGGTTGTAGATATTCCAGACGAACAGTCCGATAAGAACAACGGGCGATACGACCTTGATGGAAGGAACAAACCACCAGTAAGGCATCTTGAAGCCTTTAGTGTTGCGGTTGAGCTCGTCTAAGATCTTCGTGGTCTTGAAGAACCAGCCGGCAGCGATCATTTCGAGGATACCCGTGATGATCAGAGTGTAGCTGTTGATGAAGTAGTCAACGATATCGAGGACCGCAAGACCTGCGCCTGTTACGTAGATAAGGCTTATGACGCCTTCGATGAGGCAGATCGTAAGAGTCGTCTTTTTCTTGCTGAGCTTGAACTTGTCGGATACCGCAGTCGAGATGCCTTCGATGATCGAGAACAGCGAGTCGATCGCGAGCGTGATCAGGCAGAAATAGAAGATGAATGCGAAGATCATGTTGAAGACCGGGCTTGATGAGATCTTTACGATAGCCTGAGGATAGATGATGAACGCGGTCGCGATACCGGAAGCGGACATGTTATCGAGCATTCCGACACCTGCCATCGTCGTGAACATAACGATGCCCGCGAGGATGCTGATGAACATATCGGAGAAAGAAATGATGATCGTGTCTACCACGATGTTGGTCTCATCATCAATGAACGAACCGTATGCGAACATGATCGCCATTGAAGTCGAGAGCGAATAGAATACCTGGCCGATGGCGTCAACCCAGAGATTGGAGTTTCCGAGCGCGCTCCAGTCGGGAATGAAGAGCTTTACAAAACCGCTCATAGCGCCGGGCATCATGACGCCTCTGATCGCCATTATGAGCAGGCAGATGACAGGCAGCGAAACCGTATACTTAACGACCTTGCCTACTGACGTCGTGCCGTTGCGGATGCAGATGTAGCAGAGTGCCCACGCTAAGATGAGGCAGCCTACCACAGGCCATGAGATCGTCGTAAAACCTGTTGTGGTACCCGTAGTCTTTATCGTGGTCGCCCACAGTTTGCTTGCGCCTTCTGTGTCACCCGAAAGCCCCATGAACTTGTAGCTCAGGCAGAACATCAGGATGACCCACGCGAAGACCGCAGCGTAATAGATCGAGATGCCGATACCGTTGGAAACTGCGAGCCAGCCGATATCTTCTGCCTTCTTGTTCATTGCGCGCATTGAACCGGGCGCACCCTGTCTCGTGTATCTCGCAACGGAGATCTCCATCATGAGGAGCGGGATTCCGACGACGAGCATTGCGATGAGATAAACAAAAAGGAAAGCGCCGCCGCCATACTTTGCGGCCAGACCCGGGAATCTCCAGGCGTTGCCCAAACCAACGGCAGAACCTATTGCTGCCAGGATAAAAGCTGATCTTGATGACCATTTTTCGCGCATATAAACACCCTCCCTCGCGAAATCACATACGGGACAATAATATCACGGCAAAGGCGGTTTGTTCAGATATACGCGCA
>JAILIB010000118.1 GCA_024695505.1 Saccharofermentans sp. | reverse complement strand
GCTTCCCGTATACGACAAGCCGATGATCTATTATCCGATGTCGGTCCTCATGAATTCGGGAATAAAGGATATACTGGTCATCACTCCGCCTGATGACACCAAGCCTTTCATCGATCTTTTGGGCGACGGTTCTCATCTGGGTATCAGCATTACGTATATCGAACAGAAGGTTCAGCGCGGTATCGCAGATGCCTTCATCATCGGCAAAGAATTCATCGGCAATGATTCCGTATGCCTTGCGCTCGGCGACAACATTTTCTATGGCCCGTTCTTCAAGCGCAAGTTAAGACAGGCTGCCGAGTTCGTTAATGAAGGCAGCGCCGCTATCTTCGGTTATTACGTTGCAGACCCCAGAGCTTTCGGTGTCGTTGAATTCGACAGTGAAGGCAAGGCTGTATCGATCGAGGAAAAGCCTTCCAAGCCGAAGTCGAACTACATCGTTCCCGGACTGTATTTTTACGGTCCCGACGTTGTTCAGATCGCAGAGACCATAAAGCCTTCCGCGAGAGGCGAGCTCGAGATCACATCAGTAAACGAAGAATATCTGAAGCGCGGCCAGCTAAAGGTCATCGCTCTCGGAAAAGAGTTCTCGTGGTTTGATGCGGGATCTGCCGACAGCCTCTATGAAGCTGCGGGAGCCATCCGCGCGGCACAGCGTTCAGGCAGCATGATCGGATGTCTCGAAGAGATCGCTCTGCGCAAAGGCTGGATCAACGAAGATGACTTCAGGGGTCTTGCGGATTCGATGAACAAGACCAATTACGGCCAGTATCTGGGAGCTTTGGCAGAAGAGTTCTAAAACAATCAAAAGAATATAGAGGTGCTTTTATTGAGGAAAAGACACTTATATGATGTTTAATTCTTTAACATTTATCTGCTTTTTTGCTGTTATATTGGTGCCTCTTTTTCTGCCGAATTTCAAAATCCGCAGGATCTGGCTGCTTTTTGTCAGTGTTTTATTCTACAGTTTTTGGAATCCGTCTTATGTCCTTCTTCTTTTTTATTGTATTTTGGTCACCTATTGTTCCGGATTGCTTATCGGGAAGTTTCAGGGTTCCACAATAAAACAAAAGCTGTTCCTGACTTTGGGAATCATTTTAGAACTCATTGTTCTCTTCGTATTCAAATATCAGAACATGATGATCGAGTTTTTGAATTCAGTTCTGATACATATAAAGATCACCATAAATCACAGATCCTCACTTATTTTGCCAATAGGCATCTCGTTTTATACATTCCAGACGATCGGTTATATGATCGATGTATATAGAGGAAAGATCAAAGCCTCAAAAAACATCATCGAGTACGCATTGTTTGTCTCATTCTTCCCTCAGCTGGTAGCCGGTCCTATCGAACGTTCCGAAAATCTTATCGGCCAGATCAAAGACCTTGAGAAAATCGAGGCTTGGAATCTCCCGCGTATCAGGCAGGGTCTGTACACCATGCTTTGGGGATTCTTTATGAAAGTCGTCATTGCTGACAGGGCTGCACTTATAGCAGATACTGTTTTTAAGAATTATAGGATCTTGGGAAGTGTTGAACTGCTGATCGGTATCTTATGCTTCTCTGTCCAGATCTATTGCGACTTTGGCGGTTATTCAGCCATTGCCATTGGTGCTGCAAAGATAATGGGGATCGATCTGATGGAGAATTTCAACACACCATACTTTGCAGGCAGTATTAAAGATTTTTGGAACAGGTGGCATATTTCCTTATCAACTTGGTTTAGAGATTATCTTTATATACCACTTGGCGGTAATCGAAAGGGAAAGATCAAGAAATACCGCAATATCATGATCATTTTCCTGTTAAGCGGTCTGTGGCATGGTGCTGAATGGAGTTTTGTCTTCTGGGGAGGCCTTCATGGCCTGTATTTGATCCTGGAAGACATGACATCTTCTGCAAGGGAACGGCTTATAAAAAAGCTCAAGATAAACGATTCGTGCTTTAGCTGGAAATTGTTGCAGGCATTGATCGTTTTTGCATTAACAGCATTTGCGTGGATCTTTTTCAGGGCAGGAAATCTCAGTGAAGCTGTAGAATATATCTGCCGTTTGTTTTCCGCTCATGATCCCTGGATCCTGTTTGATGGCGGGATATACACATTTGGTGTTCCTGCGATCGAATACAGTCTGTTCTTTGTTTCGCTTCTCGTGTTGATAACCGTAGATTCGTTATATCTGAAAACAGGCAAAAAACTGGATGCACTTCTTCAGGATCAGAATATGTGGTTCCGTTGGGCAGTTGTTCTTATTCTTCTTTGCGGATGCATTTTCTTTAATTGTTCAGCAAATGGAGTCAGTGCACATCAATTCATATATTTTCAATTCTAAGCAGGTGGAGATGTTATGAATAAATGCAAGACAGCAATTAAAGTAATATGCTTCATCCTTATCCTGGCAGTGATCCTTACTTCGGCCGACAGGGTCCTGAAAGTCAAATATGTGGACGGGATCTATAGCATGCAGCGCTTTTATGAGTTGGATAATGATTCTGTCGATGTATTGTTCCTTGGAAGCAGCCATGCTTTCGAGACATATAATACTTCTGTTTTATGGGACGAATACGGTATTGCTTCATTTGTCCTGGGTGGTTCTGTCCAGCCTATGTGGAATACATATTTCTATATGAAGGAAGCCTTGAAAACGCAAACGCCGGAACTGATCGTCCTGGAAGCATTCAGTTGTGTTTTTGAAATGGAATACAGCGATTATTCACGTCAGATCAAAAACTGTTATGGAATGAAGCCTTCAATGAATAAGATTGCTGCGATGTGGGAAAGCAATCCTCATACCAATATCAATTTCTACGTCCCGATCAGTAATTATTCATCCCGTTATAGTGAACTGACCAAGGAAGATTTCCTCAAATCGAAGGATATTCCCCGCTATGAGAATTGGATGGGTTTTGGCAGTAATTATATTAACGTAGTTGAAGAAACCCCTTGTCTTAAAGATACTTATGCCGAAGAACCGATGCTGCCAAAGGTTGAAAAATACTACAGAAAGATCCTTCAGCTTGCTAATGACAAAAAGATCCCGATAATGGTTGTTGTAACCCCTTATCCGGATATCACCGCTAAACAGGCTGCCATATACAAAACTGCAGAAAGGATTGCAGGTGAGTACAATGTGGATTTTTATAACCCTGCTCTAGATCCGGCTTCAGTAGGATTGGATTTCAGTATCCACGCTGCTGAAGCAAGACATTTGAATTCGGCCGGCAACCGAATATTCACTTCCCATTTTGGTGATTATATAAAAACACATTATTCAATTCATGACCGTCGCGGCAATCCTGAGTATCAAGCCTGGGAAAAGTGTTCGCAATTTATCAAGCGGCTGGATTCGATCAACCAAATGAATAATCTGACTGATTATGAAGTCGTATGTCAAAAGATCCAAAAGGAACAATACTGTGCCTTTATTGTGGTGGGAAAGAATGTCAAAGATTCTGAAATGCTGATCCCGTTTGGAATAGCAGAATGTGAGCCAAACAGACTGCTTTATTTTGTTAACGGACAAACAATGAACCTGCAATATAATACAGACAAGGTCACCTATCAACGGATCTACCTTCTGTTCCATGATGATATTGTGTATGCAGACAGAAACCGCCTGGCAAATGAATACACAGCCGATGAAAAAACGGTCAAAATAGTTGTTTATGACAAAGTAACTGATAACATCTGCGACGTGTTTATGGTTTCTGAAACAGACCCGAAGGTAGTCATCAGGTAATTATCCGGATATCAGTACACGACTACTTTACTCTTGAGCGGAACTTTCTTATAGATGTACTTGGCATCATCGGTAGCCATTCTTACACAGCCGTGAGAGACCTGTTTTCCGAGAACAGGGCTGTAGACCTTTTTGCCGTTCCAGTAGTAAGGCCAGCTGTGGAAATAGTATGATCCCTTGAAGCTTGTGCAATACTTGCAGCGTACGACATCGGCAAAGAATTTCTTCTTCTTTTTTCTTACGTAGAACGTGCCTTTCTTAGTCGGAGTGGAAGGCTTTCCGACTGCGACGTAGATGAATCTCACCATCTTCCAGTTTCCCTGGGAGCCCTTGAAGACCGCTGCAAAGTAGTTTTTCGTATCGCAGAGAATGAGCCACTTTGTCTTGCTGGTCATGCTCTGGGCTTTTTCGGTCATGGCTTGCTTTATGTCATTGGCGTTAATGAGCGCTTCTTCTCTTTCGGACTTGATGTTTAAGACGTCACCGGGCATTCCTGCGTCCTTTTCCGTCAGGACTACCTGGATAGCCTCGATAAAGCGGGCGTAATGGGCCGCGCCTGCGCTTTCGCCGTTCTTTGCCCAGTTAGTCCAGCCGTCAGTCATACGGACATGAACGCGGTAATAGACATCGTATTTTTCAGCCAGCTGTCCGGTAAGCCTGATCTGGATCTGATTGAGCTTTGCGCCCTTGCGGCCTGCGGTCTTTCCGTTGGTCTTGTAACCGCTCCAGCCGCGCTTATACATATGCACGCGGTATTGGAGCTTGCCGGAAGTAGAACTCTTAAGCTTCATCTGAATAGCTTCGAGCGTTCTTTTCTTATTGATGCTTCCTGCAATATTGGACTGGGACTTGTATTTCTTTTCCCACTTCTTCTTGTTGCGGGCGCGGGTCCTGTAAGAGAGTGTTGCGCCTTCGGGAGCTTTATAAGGCTCGGAAGGAGTTTCACCCGTGGAAGGATTTTCCGGTTCGCCGGGCTGACCCGGTTCGACGGGTGTCTCGTTTGCGGGAGGGTTTTCGGATCCTCCGGTAGAAGGAGCTGCAGGTTCAGCCGGTGTCTCA
>JAILIB010000041.1 GCA_024695505.1 Saccharofermentans sp. | reverse complement strand
TTTACGGCACTGACGAACGACGGCTTTACGGTCGGATCGTTAACGGACATGTTCTTTCCCTTGCCTCTAGTGACGTAAACCGTAGGGCAGATGAGAAAGCAGTCCGCTTCCTTTTCGCTGCCGCCGTCATCGTTAAAGCAGGCCCAATTGCCGGGCTTTGAATAATCGACCTTGCTCTCATGCTTAGCCTGAAGCGGTTTCCCGTTTGAACATGACGTGATGAACAGGCAGACCATAAGTATTACGGCCGTTATTCTTGCGAAGGATCTGATGGTGATGTTCCGGTTTTTGTTACGCATACAAAGATTTTATACTTCTTTTCGTTCTGAACAAAGAAACCGCCGCGGTTTCCCGCGGCGGCCAATTACAATAATTATTTTTTGAGCAGGCAAATAATTACTGTTTCTTGTTACCTTTTTTCGACATGATATCGAATACGACAGCTCCGAGGAGAACGAGACCCTTAACGATCTTGATCCAGTCCTGGTCGACTCCAACGAGGGACATGCCCTGGTTGATGACACCAATGAGCGTAGCACCGACAACCATTCCTACGATGGTTCCGGCACCGCCGTATGCGGAAACACCGCCGACGATACAAGCTGCGATAGCATCAAGCTCGAATTCCTGACCTGCGAAAGCGTTAGCCGCGCCGGTTCTTGCCGTAACTACCAACGAAGCGATAACTGTGAGGATCGCCATATTGAGGTAAGCTACGAACATGATGCGCTTGTTGTTGATACCTGAAAGCCTTGAAGCTTCAGCGTTGCCGCCGACCGTCATGAAGTGACGTCCGATCGTCGTCTTCTCGGTGATGATTCCGTAGATGATGAGTACTGCGAGGATCCAGAGAACGACTACCGGGATGCCGCCGTCAAGAGCGAACTCGACCGTAAGGAACATGATGATCGCAACGATGAGGCAGCACTTTAAGATGACGAACCACATCGGATCAGCCTGATAGCCCTTCTTGACCTTGGTTGCGCGTGCCTTCAAACTGAGGAATACGACAACCGCAGAACCGGCTATACCGAGGATGAGACAAGGAATGTTCATTTCACCCCATCCGGTCTCGAAAAGCTTACCGCTGAAGATAGCGAGCAGGGGCTTCGGGAAATTAGAGATAGCATTTGTCGTAGATGCTGTTGTAAGGACCTGTGTTCCCAGACCACGGAATGCAAGATAACCTGCAAGAGTAGCGATCCACGGAGGTATCCTGACATATGCGATAAGGAAACCTAAGAGCGCGCCGTAAGCAAGACCTACACCTATGACGATCAGAAGAACGACCGGTGTGCTTAAAGGCTGTGCTGCCGTGACAAGAACTCTTTCTTCCTTGCCGTCAACGATCTGAGTGGTCCAAACACCATACCATTCATTCAGGATCTTGTTCTCAACAGAGAAGAGACCGATAACGGCGCCTGCGAAGCAGACAAAGGATCCGACTGAAAGGTCGATGTTACCGCCGGTGAGCATGCACATGAGCATGCCGGCACCAAGGATAAATACGTAAGCGTTCTGTTCAATAAGAGATGTAACGACTGACGGATCGAGCATGTTGGTGCCCTTGATCGCGGCTGCCAGGATTACGAACAATACATAAACAGCGAAAAGTGCTATTGTCATTACGTTTTTCTTCATAACATTTTTCATGCTGAAACCGTTCATACGTTAGCACCTCCTTTCTTTGCGGAAGAAGAGCCTGTGGTCTTTTTCTTGGCTCCCTTTCTCTTCATCTGCATGATTACGTCGAAGAGGACCGCAACGATAAGAACGATACCCTTGACGACTTTCTGATAGTTAACGGGCGTACTTGCAAGTGACATGCCCTGGTTGATGATACCCATCAGAGCAGCACCGATGATGACGCCTCCGATGGAACCTGTTCCGCCGTAAGCTGAAGCGCCTCCGATAAAGCATGCAGCGATGGCGTCCATCTCATAACCGACACCGTATGTAGGAGTTGATCCCTGAAGTCTTGCGATGTTTACGATGCTCGCGAAACCGGAGAGAACACCCATGAGTGTATAAGCACTGAACATAACCTTTCTGGTGTCGATACCGGAAAGTCTTGTAGCCTTCTCGTTTCCGCCGACTGCATAGAGATTGCGGCCGAGTGTCGTCTTTGTCGTTATGTAAGCAAATACGCCGAGCACGAGAGCAATCCAGATAAGAGCAGTGGGGATTCCCCTGTAACCTGCGAGCTTGTAGCTGAACCAGACTACGACTGCATCGATAAGGATCGTCTTGATAATGACTACGGGAAGAGAATCAACTTTGTATCCCTTCTTTATGAGCCTTGAACGGTTTATTAAAGTAAATACCGAATAAGCTACCGCGATAGCGATTCCAATAACAAAGCATGTTACGTTGAGGCTGCTGTTGGGTGAAAGGAATCTGAGGAAATCCGGGACGTAGCAGTCGCTTCCGCCGCCGAAGATGTTAAGGAACGATCTGTTGTCAACCTCAACTGCCTCACCTTTCATGATGATGTTAGCAAGTCCTCTGAATGCCAACATTCCGACGAGGGTTGCGATGAACGGAGGAACCTTGACGTAAGCGATCCAGTAACCGTGCCACAGACCTACCAAAAGGCCCATTGCGAGCATTGCGATAACTGCGACCGGCCATGCGACTTCGGGCATACCTTTCATCATTCTCATCATGATGGCTCCGACACCGCCTGCGAGACAAACGACCGAACCGACTGAAAGGTCGATGTTACCGCCTGTCAGGATGCAGAGGAGCATACCTGTTCCCAGAATGAACACATAAGCGTTTTGGGAGATCAGAGCGTCGATGCTGTTAGGATACAGATTCTTACCGTTGGTAATAATGTTGAACACGAAGACTACTACTACAGTAGCGATGATCATCATGTATTTGCGTAAGAATTTTAAAACACTACTTCCACTCATCTTATGCCTCACTTCCTACGCCATCAGCGTCTGCTTCACCGCTAACACCTACGATGCAGGCCATGATCTTCTCCTGCGTCGCTTCGGAAGCTTCCATCTCGCCTACGATCTTAGCCTGGTTCATGATGTAGATCCTGTCGCTCATGCCGATGACCTCGGGGAGTTCGGAAGAGATCATGACGACCGATTTACCGGCCTTTGCCAGATCGTTGATAATACAGTAGATCTCGTACTTGGCGCCTACGTCGATACCTCTCGTAGGTTCGTCAAGAATAAGGACGTCAGGATTTGCGAACATCCATTTCGCAAGGAGGACCTTCTGTTGATTGCCGCCGGAAAGGTTTCCGACAAGCTGCTCAACAGAAGGTGTTTTTGTCTTGAGTTTCTTTACGTACTCTTCAGCAACCTCGTATTCCTTATCAGGATCGATAAAGGATCCCTTGCTGACGCCCTTGAGGTTGGCGAGAGTCGTATTTCTGAGGATCGAGTTGGACAGGACGAGGCCGTTGCCCTTACGGTCTTCAGTAACGTATGCAAGTCCAGCTTCGATAGCCTGCTTGGGGCTCTTCAGAGTAACTTTCTGTCCGCGGAGGATGAGGTCGCCGGAGATTCCGATACCGTATGAACGGCCGAAGATACTCATTGCGAGCTCCGTTCTTCCTGCACCCATGAGTCCGTAGATTCCTACGACCTCACCACGGCGTACGTTGATCGAAACTTCATCGCATACTTTTCTTTCTGAGAATTCGGGATGGTAAACGGTCCAGTCCCTGACTTCCATCATGACGTCACCGATCTCAACATCGTGACGCTTCGGGAATCTGTCTGTGATCTCACGTCCAACCATGCCCTTGATGATCCTCGTCTCCGAGATGTCATCGGTTTTTGCATCAAGAGTCTCGATCGTGGAACCGTCTCTTACGACTGTGATCTTATCTGCAACGTATGAGACCTCGTTGAGCTTATGCGAGATGATGATCATCGTAAGATTCTCTTCTCTCTGCAGCTTCTTCATGAGATCAAGAAGTGCTCTTGAATCAGTCTCGTTAAGTGATGAAGTAGGCTCGTCCAGGATCAGGAGCTTAGCATTCTTTGCAAGAGCCTTTGCGATCTCAACGAGCTGCTGCTTACCAGTACCAATATCTTTAATAAGTGTCTTGGATGAATCTGTAAGACCTACCATTGCGAGGTACTTGTCAGCCTCCGCATAGGTCTTATACCAGTCAATGCACCATTTGCTTCCCTGTTCATTACCGAGGAACATGTTCTCGCCGATCGTCATGTAAGGGACCAACGCGAGTTCCTGGTGGATAATAACGATTCCCTTTTTCTCGGAATCCTTTATGTTATGAAATCTGCATACTTCGCCGTCGTATACTATGTCGCCATCGTAGGTGCCATACGGATAAATACCGCTGAGAACGTTCATCAATGTCGATTTACCGGCACCGTTCTCGCCGACCAGCGCATGGATCTCCCCCTCTTCAACCTTCAGGTTGACGTTATCGAGAGCCTTAACGCCCGGAAAAGTTTTGGTTATGCTGTTCATTTCAAGCAAAACTTTTGCCATGTGTCGCCTCTTTCGTATGAATTAAAAAATATCCTTCGTGTTCTGAGTTTTAAGTCTGAAAGTTCAAAGTAAGTTCCGGCCCCAATATACAGGCGGGGTTTCCCCCGCCTGTAAAGGGCTGAAAGCGCTTCAATTATTTGAGCTGATCTTCCTTGTAGTAGCCGGAATCGATGAGGATCTGCTTGTAGTTGTTGATGTCAGCAAATACAGGTTCGCAGAGGTAAGAAGGAACTTCCTTCTTGTTGTTGTTGTAAGTGTTGTTGGTCTCAACCTTCTCGTTCTTGAGGATGGAGTTAACCATTGTAACTGTTCTCTCAGCAAGAGTACGTGTATCCTTGAACACGGACATTGTCTGCTTGCCAGCGAGCATGTTCTTAACGGAAACGATGTCGCAGTCCTGACCAGTAACTACAGGCCACTTATCCTTCATGTTGTAACGGGAGTCAAGAGCATTGACAACGCCCTGAGCAGTAGAGTCGTTGGAGCAGAGCCAAGCGTCGATCTGCTTGTCAGCATAGTTAGCGTTGATGATGTTTTCAGCTCTGGACTGAGCGTTTGCTGTTGACCATTCAGCTGTAGCAACCTTCTCGAATGTCTTCTCGCCGGAAACTACAACGAGCTTGCCGGAATCGATGTAAGGCTTAAGAACGTCCATAGCACCGTTGAAGAAGAAGCCTGCATTGTTGTCGCCAGGATCGCCTGCTGTGAACTCGATGTTGAACGGGCCAGCAGCGTTGTCGAGGTCGAGCTTCTCTTTTACGAAGTTACCCTGGATCGTACCAACCTTATAGTTGTCGAATGTTGCATAGTAGCTTACATTGGCGTTGTCCATAAGGAGACGGTCATAAGCGATAACGGGGATCTTCTTTGCAGCAGCCTTATCAAGAGCTGTACCGAGTGAAGAAGACTCGATTGCTGCGATAACGAGAACCTTACAACCGGAGTTGATCATGTTCTCAACCTGTGAAAGCTGAGTGTCAGCCTTGTTACCAGCGTACTGAAGGTCTACTTCGTAGCCGGCAGCTTCGAACTTCTGCTTCATGTAATCGCCGTCCTGATTCCATCTCTGGAGATCCTTTGTAGGCATTGAGATACCTACCTTTTTCTTTCCGGAACCAGCGCATCCTGTGAATGCTGTAACTACCAGTGCAGCACAAAGAATTGTTCCAAGAATTTTCTTGAGCATTGGAAAATTTCCTCCTATTTAAATAGTCTCGGCAATTCCTGCCACATACAAATTAACACTCGTTATATAGGAGTTACTTATCGAGATTCTTGAAATTTTTGACTGTTTGCTCAAAGGGTTGGACGGGGTTTAGCACATTTTTGCTTCAAATGTCACAAAAATGATAAATATATGCTATTTATTTGCTATTTTTGTTCCCGTTCACATTCATGTAAACTTCTTCGTACTGATGGAAACCGCTATTTATTATTACTTCATCAATATTATCCTTAAATACTGCAATCGGTTCGATCGCTATATAAGGGATCTCGTGCTTTCCGTCGTTGAACTTGGAAACGTTCTCGAGCGGCTGCTTTTTGGCAAGTTTTACAGCACATTCGGCCGCAAGTTTGGCGAGCCTTTCAACGGGCTTATAGACCGTCATGAGCTGGGTCCCCTCGACTATCCTCTGGCATGCCTCGAGGTCCGCGTCCTGTCCTACGGTATAGATCTTTCTTGACAGTCCGCGCTCGGCCAAAGCGTGAATGACCTCACCAGCAAGTGCGTCATTGCCGCACATTATCGCTTCGGCTTCTTTAACTGTATCTATATTCTTATTAACAAAATCGTATGCTATCTCAGGTTTCCATTCGTCACAGTTGCAGCTGGCGAGGACCTTGAGATTGTGGCTCTCGCAGGCCTTGTCAAATCCGTTCATGACCTGATCGACATTGTAATCGGTCTTAGGTCCCATGACCTTCACTATATTGGCACCGTCCGAAATGTTTTTGCAGATTCCGTTGCCCATGGCCATGCCGACGGCCTCATTGTTAAACGAAATGTATAGACTGCTGCCTGCGTTCCTTACTATTCTGTCATAGCAGATTACGGGAATGCCTGCATTCTCGGCTTCCTCAATAACCGGAGTCAGAGCATCCGAATCAATGGTAACTATCACTATCGCGTTGACCCTGTTCTTTATGAAGTACTTGATCTGCGATATCTGCGTCTGCACGTCGCCGTTTGCGGACTGGACGTTAACGTCGGCTCCGAGACCGTTTGCAGTAGATACGAAGACGTCGCGGTCCCTGATCCAGCGTTCGATGACGAACGAGTCAAAGCTCATTCCAATCGTGCAGTGATCTTCATTAGAAGGCTGATTGTTTCCGGGTTTGCCGGGTTCGGTCCTGCATGCGGTAAGAAGGAATGCCAACACCAGTAAAAGCGCTAAAATGGCTCTCTTTTTCATTTGTGCGTTACCTCCTTGTATTCCGTAGGCGTTACTCCCGTAACCTTCTTGAATATCCTCGAGAAGTAGTTCGGATCCGAATAACCGACCTCCGAGCAGATCTCTTTCATTGACGCATCGGTATCGGCAAGGAGTTCTTTTGCCCTCTCGATCCTGATGCCTGTCAGATAATCGATAAAGTTTACGCCGGTCTTATTCTTAAACAGTTTCGAGAAATAATACGGGCTGATGTCGAATTTCCTGGAAATATCATCAAGCGACAGATCCTTGCCGTAGTTGGCATCAATGTAATCCTTAGCCTTATCGACGGCGCTCGCAGTCTTGTCCTCATGCGTTGAATTGATCATGGAGACTGCCTTCTCGATGTGCTTTATGAACCAAAGCCTTAACTCATTCGGGCTTTCGATCGAGCAGACCTCAGGCAGATATTCGGATCTTGAACGGAAGTGATAGACGTGACCGCCCCTGCTGTAAGCAAGACGCTCTGCCCAAAGGACAAATTCAAGAGTCTTGAGCCTGATGTCGGAAACGGTTCCTCCGGAACTGTTGTTCATCCAGTCAAAAAACCTCGTTGCCTCGTTTACGGCTTCCTGGACCTGTCCCGCCTCGACCGCCGCGAAAAGCTTCTTCTCATACTGAAGCGGATAGCTGTCATCGTACTCGCAGCTGACGCTGACGTCATTTGCGTGAGCAACACGCTCTTCAGAACGGACGAGCACGGCTATCGCTTCACTGTACGACTCGGAAACGCTTGCGATAGGACGCACGGAACCGATGCCGATCCTGAACTTGATGCCGAAACGGTGATCAAGCTTATGAGACATCTGCCTTGCCTTCTCGACTATCTCGGATCTCTTGTTGTATGAAAGCTCGCCCTTCTCATAAGGAACAAGGATTGGCAGCTTGTTGCCCATGACTGAGCCTATGACGCAGTGAAAATAATCCTCGATCAAGAGTCTCAGATCGGAGTAATTGTTCTGGAGCTCGATCGATGCATTGACTGCGCCTTTCATGTAGCTTCCGACCTGCTCGCTTCCGCTGACGATTACCATCATGTAAGCATACTGTTCCGTGATCTCCAAAAGGTTCAGATAATTATCGATATCCTCTTTGAAATGCTCATGATACAGGAGATTCTGGATAAGTCCGTTCTCGATGATAGGCATGACCGTCTCAAACTTCTCTTTGATCTCAAGTTCTTCCCTTCTGGTCTTCCTTTCAGCGTCGACGGAGGCCATTGCTTTTTTGAGGACTTCGACTATGCGCATCTTGTCGAAAGGCTTGTTGATATATTCGAGAACGCCGAGGTTGATGGCTTCCTTCGCATAATCGAACTTGTCGTATGCCGAAAGCACGATGAATACGATGTTCGAATTGTTCTTTTTGATCTCCTTCATCGCATCGATACCGTTGATTCCGGGCATCCTGATATCCATGAAAGCTATGTCCGGCCGGAAGGTCTCAGCGAGCTCGATAACGCTCCTGCCGGTCTTGGCCGACTGGATCTCGCATTCACCCGGGAAATTGTTCTCGATGATGAACTTAAGCGAATCAATGACTATTCCTTCGTCGTCTGCAAGCATTATCCTGTACATATTCTCACTCCATAGGGATCTTTATGATGATCCTTGTTCCTTCCCCTTCATTGCTTATGATATCAACGCATTCCCTGCTGTCGTAAAAGAGATCAAGTCTCGAAATAACATTGTTAAGTCCTATGCCCTTTGTCTCATCGGGATCGGTTCCGACATTCTCTCTTGCAAGGATCCTCTCCACCGTTTCCTTAGGCATTCCGGGGCCTTTGTCGCTGACCTCGATGCAGGCCATGTCGTCTTTCTTGTACAAAGACAGAACGACTTCGCCGCGGCTCTCTCCCGCCTCAGGATCAGGCGTTCCGTACTTGATCGAGTTTTCGACCAGCGGCTGGATTATCATGCTCGGAACATGAACGCCCAGGAGAGTCTCGTCGATCACCTTGCGGAATCTTATCTCTCCCGAAAACCTTACGTTCAGGATATAGATGTAACTGTCGACCAGACCGATCTCTTCAGAGACCGTAACGACTTCATTGTCCTTCTTAACGTTATATCTGAAAAAGTCCGCCATGTTCCTGATGTACTCATTGGTCCTGTCCGCGCCTTCCATCATGGCGAGCTGAGCTCCCGCATTCAGCGTGTTGAACAGGAAATGAGGATTGATCTGAGCCTGCAGATACTTGAGCTGGGCGTCTTTCAGGTGGTTCTCCATCAGCAGTGACTTTTCCTTCATTGCGCTCTCGGTTACCATCTGCGCCCTGATCCTTCTGATATATTCCTTGATGCTGGAGAGCATCTGATTGAAGGCTTTCGTCACGGTACCGATCTCGTCGTTATACCTGACCTCAAGAGGTTCAACCGTTTCAGGGCTCTTTTCAGATATCTCGTTCGCCTTCTCGGAAAGCGTAGTCAGAGGCATCGTAATTCTTCCGGTCATGAAGATTATCAGCAGAATATTCATTACCGAAACTATCGCAAAGATCGACAGACAAAGGATCTCGGAATACTGGATCGAGCTCATCAATATCCTGTAGTTTTCCGAATTGTTCTTGAACTGTTCGTTGTTGAGGCTGAAGATGTAAACGTTCAGGTAGCTGTAGAGCTGCTGGCACTCCTGATACCGTCTGGTGTATTCCATTATGTTTCTGCCTCGCTTCGCAGAAACCGCGGCGTTCGCAACATTAAGGTAGTTTTCGGTCATCTTCCTGATGTTGCGTTCAGCGAGTTTACTCGTGTTGTCCGTAGGCAGATTGTTCAGGTCAAGGAGCTGATTCTTGATCTCCTGCTCATATTTATAATAAGTCTCGAGTTCATCTGTCCCCTTGGTCTCAAGGAATCCGGTAAGGTTAGTCTGGATCTTTTCCAAACTTTCGGCGATGTCGTTGAGATTGTTGTTGCTCGAATAGACCGCATCCATCTTGTTAAGGATGGTGTTAAGGTTCATATAAACAAAGAGGTTGATCCCCAGTGAAGCGAGCGACGTCAAAAGGAACACAAGTACCAGCTTGTGCCTGAGCTTAAGATTCTTGAAGTAAAACTTAATCTTCTTCATCTTTGCCCTTACCGCCTGCAAGCTGCTTTGCTGCCAGAGTGTTGCCCGTTACAAGTTCATAGTCAGTACTGAAGTACGCACTGACGTTTCCGGTTTCCTTATATTCATTGAGAGCGTCGACACAGAATTTCGCCATCTGCTCGGTTGCGACCGTGAACGTTGCAAAGATCGATCCGCGCTCGATACCCTTGATGACCGTATCAGAATCGTAATAGCCGATTATCTTCGTGCTTCCGACGCGGTTGCTCTCGACGATACACTGATAAACGCTTCTCGTGTTGATGTCGCTGAGGCATACGATAATGTCAGGCAGAACAGTGTAGTTATCAAGAAGGTCCTTGACGTTTTCCTGTATGCTGAAGGACGTGTTGCTGGTTATCGTTTCCGTTGTGAGCTTTATCTTCGGCCCGACAGGATTTGCCGAACCTACCTTTTCCTGAATGGCAGACAGGATAGTATTCTGGTTGGAATACTGCGAATTCATGAGAATGAGCACCGAGACGGTGTCGCCGGCCTCCTTTTCGCTGTCTTTGGCGGCACTGATGATCTGGGAACCGTAATCGGTCCCTACGCTGAAGTCGTTCATTCCGATGAAGCTCTTCCTGACAGATTTGCTGTTGTCGGTAATTACCGTCACTACGGGAATGCCGGCTCTGTCGGCTTTTTCGATCAGGCTGTCCGTCTCCTTGGATCCGTCACCCTGAACGATTATTCCGTCAACGCCCGAATATATCGCGAGATTAAAAAGATCCTTTTTGGAATAATCTGACGCAAGACCGCTCCCGATCTTGTCAACGTAGCAGTCATGCGTCTTTCCGTATTCAACCAGGTCCTTGTAAAGGCTGTTCGAAAGTGCGTCGTCGGTATCGTCGGCAATAAATGCATATACATGCTTATAGTTGTTTATCTGTTCGTTGCCGCCGGAACTGTAAAGGTTGACCCTGCTGTTGAAATATATAAGGCCGATAACAGTCGCAAAGAGCAGACCCAGCGAAGAAAACGCCAGTACCAAAAGTATTATCTTGGTTTTGTCTATGCTCTTGTTCTTCATGAAGCCCCTCTTAATGCGCGTACGCGAATATATATTTTAGTTTACTGCGAGACGATAGGCAAGTTATGCTAAAATACAACTCATCTCAGACGATTAAGGAGAATGATCCGGAAGATGGCAGACAGATTCGTCTATCTCGTAGAAGACAAGTTCGATTATCACCTTGAAGCAGACGATAAGACCATCGTCGTCGGAACCGTGCACGGCACCGTCCGTGTTCACGATGAGGTCTTTGTTATAGATCACTCCGGAAAGATCATCAGGACCAGGATAGAACAGCTCGAAAGCGTAAAAGAAAAAGGCACGGAGCACCCGGACTCCTGTACTGACGGGCCGATCGCCCTGCTGCTTGGGATCAGCCCCTCCTCCATAGAGAAATACTGCGTCGTCACGAGCATACGTCCGTGGACGAACGAAGACGTCAATGAGGCAGTCGAAAACCCGTATCTTCTCGGAACGCTTTACGGCAAAAAGTTCAAGGATGATCAGGTATTTTTCGGCAAATTCGTTTTCGCGCTCGCGCATTCCCGCCTTCTCGCGCCTGTCGTACTGAGCAAGAGTCCTGAATATAGCGGAGACGGAACGGCCACCTTCACCGCGCACACCCAGATAAGTTTCCCCACGCTCGCGAACAACAATCTTCCGGGCAAGGCCACGCTCGCGGTGTTCACCGACTGGGCTGAACTATATAAATGGGAGGACGCGCCGAGAGACGAAAACGGAAAAGTCCAGACGATAATCCTGAAATTCCCTGATATAGTGCATCTTACTGCCGACTCCGGCATCAACGGATGCGTGATAAACGCTTTCGGAAAGACGAGTTTTTTCATGCCGAATTCAATGATCGACATGATAACTTCTCTTGAAGGTTACAGAATGGAGTTCGGTGATTCTCCGAAGACAGACAGCTGACGCCGTTATATGCCTGTCTGCTGATCGGTATAGGTAAACAATACCCTGTCCGCTTTTTTCGGATCTATTCCCTTTCTTAAGAAGAGCTGTTCAAGGGTCACGAATTCATAGCCCTGATCCAAAAGTTCCGGAACAATGATATCCAGCGCCTTAACCGTATTGATGTTTCCTTCGATGTCGTGAAGGAGCACGAGCGCGCCGTCACGCATGCCTTCAAAAGTCTTCTGCGCGCGGTGCTCAGGCGTCGTAAACGGGATCCAGTCTTCGCTTCCGATACCGCAGATGAAAGTAAGGTCTATCGCATCGTACATGTCATCATTGACATATATGAAAGGCGGTCTGAAGAACACAGGTTCCCTTCCGGTTATTGAAGCGATGAGCCCGCTCGTGCGCGATATCTCATCTCTCATCTGTTCCTTGGTGAACTTAGTCATGTCGGAGTGCGTCCATGAATGATTCTCGATCTCGCAGCCAAGCGACATCTCACGCTCGATGACCCTTATGCGTTCAGGAGTTATCTGTTCGCCGATAAGAAAGAAAGTGGCCGGAACATTGTATTTTTCAAGCTGGTCCATGACGAGGTCCGATGTCGTGTCAGACGGGCCGTCATCAAAAGTAAGAGCAACGAGTTTCTTATCCAATTATTCATCCTCCGGTTCAAAATATTCAAAATAATCAACACCGTAATCGATCAATTCAGCAACCTCTTCGTTGGTCTTAAAACCGCCCTTCTTCCGGTTGCAGCGCCAGCATAGACATTGAAGGTTATCTATATTATCCCCTGAACCGCCCTGGGACACTGACTGTACGTGATCTGCTTCAAGAAGAAGATAATCCCCCAGTCCTTCACAGAAACCGTCAAGAAAGCCCTTCGAGATCCCGCAGATCTGACAGGTGTAGTTGTCGCGTTCAAACACATCCTTCTTGTCAGCAGCTCTGATCCTTCTTCTTCCTGCGATCTCCCTGTACATAAGGTCCTGTCTTCTTATCTCGTTCTGCTGCCTTTTGTACAGATATGCGACCACAGCCAGCACAAGGATGACGAAGGCAAGAAGAAATGCCAGGATGAGGATTATTATCGTCGCTTCGCCAGCAAAGGCATCCGTTGAAACCATACCGTTTACCGTGCTGCGCCCTTTAAGGAGCCTGTAATTATCAGTATCGCCATTCCTACTCCGAAGATGACAAGCGGCAGGACCATCACTACGATCGTTAACTTTATGTGACGCTTTTCCTTAAAGCACGCCGCAACGGCGGCTGCAACATCAAGGCAGAAGAACATCTGCATGATGCTGCCGAAAACAGCATAAAGGACCGACCCGGTCTTTTTCAGTTTTTTGCAGTCAAACACTCCGTCTTTTGCGGCATTGATAAAATACACGACCATGAACGGAGCGCTCTCGGACATTGATACCCAGCCGATAACGGACAGACAGATTATGACCGGCGGCGAAACGAATATCATGATGACGACAGGTGTAAAGATCAGAAGGAAGAATATCGCTATCAGAAAACCGCCGGCAATGAAATACGGTATCAGGCCGTACTTCAATATCAGTGACGCGCCAAGAAAATAACGTCTGTCGATCTTCCGGTTCATAAGGATCGCGATCACCGTGTTGGTAATGGTTATGACAAGCGGAAAGAACAGGGTCCCGGTCTGAAGAACTGACAGCCCCTCCAGATAAGTGTCTCTGAGAAGATTAGTCAAGAGCGCAAAGATAAAAACGAAAGAATAAGTCAGAACAAGACTTACGATCGACCATATGTACAGAGGATGAAAGCCACCCTTGAATTCTCCGGCAGGAACCTGAGACTGTCCCTGCGCCGGATACGGGTTTTGAATCTGATATCCCTGCTGTTGGTAAGACATGGCGTCCTCCTTGTCAGAACATCATCTGGAACGGGGACATATCCTTCTGATGTCCCGCGCTTTTATTGTAAGTCATGTTGGTCACTGCAATCATTACCCATCCGATGAAGAAAAATACGAAAAGATAAAGGATCCCCCATGTCGGAGCCTTTCCGAATTTCTTCGCAAGCGACATCGAAGTCAGCGCACCCAGGACAACGCCTATAAGCTGGCCTACGGTCGGTATCAGGGTAAGGAAGAACCACCATCCCTTGTATCCTGAGATCTCGTACAGGGTATAGCTGCTGTAAATGGGCACCAGGGCTTTCCAGGGGCTCTCCCCCGCTTTATCGAATACGGGCCACAGCAACAACGAAACGATAAGATAAGCGCACAGGCTCAGGATCGTGCACCACACCGGAAGGAACTTAAACTTGTTCACGATCATAAGGATGAAGATCAGGGTAAATGCAATGCCTGCTACTCCTGCGCAAAGGATCGGCCACCAAAGCGTCAGATCGATGTCCTTGAACGAGAACGACCTGTGACGTCTGGGAGAATAGACCTTCTGACGGGGCTCTTTTTTCTTCTTCTCTTTTTTCGGTTTCTCAGCCTTTACCTTCTTTTCTTTCTTAGCCTTCTTTTCAGGCTCCTGCGCGGCATCAAAGCTCTGATAATTCCAATCTGATGCTGAGTTAGCGTTATCTGCCGAAGGTTCGTTGAAGCTTTCATAACTCCAGTCGGAACCGGAGCTTTTTGAACTTCCCGAGCTTGAGTTTCCGCTATTTTCAGAAACATTCTCAAAGATGACTTCGCTCTCTGAGATGGCATTTCCGCACTGTGAGCAGATATACTTTCCCGCAACCTTGTTATGTATCGTTCCGCCGCAATGCGGACATTTCTTGATCTCTGCCATACTATTCCTTTCCTTCGGACATTATACAGATAATATCACTTGATATCCCTTAAGGCGCATGCCCTTTATTTCTTTTCTTGACACAATTTTAGCATGTTGTAAAATTTGGCATATATTTATATTAATTATTTATTAGGCAATTTCAGCCGTTGGAACGTCAATTGAACCGTAAACACTTGGGAACATTCTTAAAGATCGCATACTGCACCGGGATAGCCGCAATGACTGTCCTGCTTTCGATCCGCGATGCCAGAGCCAATCTGAAAAAGGATGCCGTTATTGAAGCAGGCTCGTCCGTAAGAATCGAAGACTTCTTCTCAAAGCTCCCGCAGGACGCAGGATTCGTTACGGATATCTCGTCGATAGACACGACCGTTCCAGCGGTATACAAGCTTAAAGTTCACCACGATCTTGTTTTTACGGATACCGTTTCACTCCGAATCGAGGATACCACAGCGCCTACAGGTGACGGTCTTACAAAGAAAATTCTATCTTATGAAGAACTCCCTGATGCTTCCGAAATGGTCAGTAATGCGTTTGACCTCAGCGGAATAGCTTCTGTCGAATACGCAGTCAGACCGGACATAACTGAAGGCGGAGACATATATGCGCCGATACGTCTGACAGACTGCTACGGCAACTCTTCCGTAATACCCGCAAAGCTTGTTGTTATCAAGGATTCCTCTTCACCCGAGATCCATGGTATCACCGACATAAGCATCGTTCAGGGCCAAACGCCGGACCTTTCTTCAGGCGTTTATGCAACAGACGATATTTCAAGCAACATATCCGTCAGGATCGATGCAAGCAAACTGAAGACGGACGTTCCCGGCAAATACGAGATAATCTATAAAGCCAGCGATGACGCCGGCAACACCACGACAAAAACATCGACAGTTACCGTTACCGCCAAGCCGGAACCTGAAAAGAAGGCTAAAAAGAAAGCTCCGGCAAAAAAGAAGTCAGCTGATTACAGCCGTGCCGACAAGCTCGCGGAAGCTCTCGTGAAAAAGCTCAAAAAAGGATCTGCCACCGAGACTGCACGCGCAATATTCAAGTGGGTCCACAAAAACATCCATTATGTGAATTCAGGTTCAAAACTCACCGGTAAAAAAGCAGCATATCAGGGCCTGACAAAGCACAGCGGAAACTGCCGTGTATATGCTTATACATGTAAGCTCCTTCTCAACAAGGCGGGCATACGGAACATGATCGTAACGCGTTATCCCGTAACCACTCACCATTACTGGAATCTCGTTTATCTCGACGGCGGCTGGTATCACTGCGATGCCACTCCGTTCAGGGATCACAAGGGTATATATTTCAAACTTACTGACGCACAGCTCGATAAGCATCACAAATTCAAAAAGAGCAAGTATCCGGCCCGTGCGACCAGTTGACCATGGAGGTATTAAATGAAAAGACTCATACCGGCGGCAATCGCTCTTTGCATCATGTTTTCGATGACATCCTGTGCACGGTCAAACAATACGACACCGGAACGCATTTCCGGCGGACAGACGAAGATCGCCGCATCAGAAGCCTCAGCCGCGTCTGACAAAAGCAAGACTGAAGACAGATTCTATCTGACATATAACGGCGTAAAGATCGTTCTGGGAGCTGAAACGGCGCCTATAGTTAAAGCCATAGGAAAAGAGTATGTCTATACCGAAAACCCTTCATGTGCTTATGTGGGCATTGACTACACATACGATTACAAGTCTTTCATCATCTATGCCCAGTCAAAGGACGGCAAGGAATTCATAAACACCGTGGAAGTCAGGGACAACACCGTAGACTGCGGAGGAGTTAAGGTCGGTCAGACATTGGATGATGCACAAAAGGTCTACGGCACACCTTCTTCAACCGCCGATTACGGCATCAGCTACGTAAAAAACGGAACCGAGCTTCAGTTCATTACTGACGGCTCAGGCAAGATAATCTACATCCTTTACACAAACGAGACCAAGGACTGATCCGGAAGTTACATGTGAACAGCAAAACAGAAGGCTCCCGGACGGGAGCCTTACTGATTCAGTGTTGATCAAGTTTCAGTCGGAGTTGTCGTATCTTCGAGCGAAGGCAGCGGGTGCTTGAACTCCTGGCTCGTCATCTTGTTGGTTATGGGATCCACCAGCGTGAAGAACCTTACCCTGGTCGTGGTCAGAAGATACGAATAATAGACCTTGTAAAGTGATCCGCTTTCCTTTTCCCAAAGGATCAGCATGTAACTTCCGTCCCAGTTGTACTCAACATTATAGAGAAGATCAACCTTACCGCGGTTCTCTTTCTTCTTGTCACCGGGAAGATAGCTCGTGTATTTGGCGGTATTGTCTTCGTAGATCTCCAAACGTTCATCTTCCGTATTAGCGACCTTCTTATTGTTTGTTCCATAAAAGACCCATTCTCCGAAAAGATTGGTATCTCTGGATTTGGAAGCTGATTCAATGCTGTTGTTGTAGAAATCGAAATGCATTCCCTCAGCAGCATAAGGAAGTCCGGTTATCCTGAGCTTATGTCCGTCTATCTTGCACTCGAGCTGACCGAACTTTTTCTCTCCGCTCGCGGCGAGATCCACAGTGCAGGTATGCTCGTCCTTATCGGCAGCTTTGTAAGTCGTTCTGATATCAAGCTCCGGATCAACATCCGTACCTGCTTTCTTTCTCAGCTCTCTGTAAACGAAACTACCGTCACTCTTGAATTCAAGGATGCCACCGGGATATGAATTATAGTTTGCGCCGATCCATACGCCGACAAGGCTCTCGCTTGCGGTCTTGGGCTCCTTGGTCGTCGGGCTGGTCTCTGCAGAAGGCTTGGTGGATTCAGTCGTCAGTTCCGTCGTTACAACAGTCGACTCGGTAGTCATTGCTGTAGCGCGGGGCGGCAGTATCTTGTCGCATCCGGTAAGCGAAACAGCCATGGCAAATACCATGAAACCGGCAACTATCCTCATTATCTTCATTGGCTCTCCTCCGAATCGAGTCATTTTATTACTCATTGATAATAACTCAAAAGTTTATACACAGTAATTGAAAATATGTCAAGGAAATGAATCGTTATAAACATGTAACATGCCTGTAAAACAAAGAAGGGGACTGCATATGCAGTCCCCTTCAAAAACTTCGGAATCTGATCCTTATGCCGCAGCGTCAGCACCGGAGGTCTCTGAAGGCTGGGTCTCCTTAGGAGTGTTTTCCTTGGAGTCGATCTTTGAGTAATCGATCTTTTCAGTGACGTTAAACTTGTCAGCATTGCGATCGATGAGATTCGACTTAAGCTTATCCATCGTCTGGTATCCGTAATAGAGCCAGGACTTATAACCTACGCCTCTGAACGTGATGGTCGCATTGGTCATGACTCTCATCTTCGTGAGATCGACTTCAGTCGTGCCATCGTCCTTCATTGTAAGGTTGGTAAGCTGGACAACAGAATAGAATACGCTGTCTGCTTCATAATTCTTCTTGTTGTACGTCTGGCTGTGATGTACCACGTTGCGGTAAACGAAGAAGATGCAGTTGTTTGTTGAGCTGTTTGAAGAAGACTTGTTGGCGAGGAAATAGTAACCGATGCACTCAGCACTTACGAGTCTCTGGTCATCAGCTGTAATGCTCTTCAAAAGTCTGGCCTTATTTGTCTCATCAGCCTGAGCCTGGAGCTTTGACATAAGGCTCGAAGGGATCTCAGTGTCGTTCATGATGACCTGTGAAAGACCTGAAACAGTAAC
>JAILIB010000180.1 GCA_024695505.1 Saccharofermentans sp. | reverse complement strand
TATCGCTGCCAAAGCGCCTGCCGAATACACGGAAAAGATCAGCAGATTAGCCGACAGCATACGCCGCATTACCCCCGGCGCGAAGATCTATTTCATTGCTCCCTGGGCCTTGGCTAAAAGGGCCCGGCCTTATGAAGAACGCGGCGAACAGTTCCGCAAAGCGCTGATGGAATGGTGTCCAGAAAACAGATGCACCGGCATAGACCCGAATCCTTTCATCTCTTCCGTTCTGAAAGAAAGCGGCGAAGATGAATACATGCAGGATTCGCTTCACCCAAACACCCCTAAAGGAATAGGGCTGTATTGTTATGCGGTTCTAAAGGCGGATGTGAAACCAACAATCTGATCCGCTGCTCTTTGACTTACGAAAAACGTCTTTTTGCCATTTTAGTAAGTGCGTTTCTCGACAATTAACCGCTTTACAGGAAAAAAGCACTTACGAAAAACGGAATCTTATTAATTTCGTAAGTGCGTTTCTTTGTAATTGGGCATATTTTTGTAAAAACGCACTTACGAAAATGAGTATTTACTTGTTTTTAGTAAGTCGCAATCTTTCCCGTTCTTCATGGAAGGCGCGCCTGAAGCAACATCTTCATTTTTGAGGGAAAGTTTTTTTCAAACACGCTGTATTGAAGTCCGGACTTTGGCAAAGGGCTTTAGATACATGAGAGGAACAGCTCCGACTATGGCGGCGCTGGCCTGAATGCCGTTGGGGATAACTGATCCAAGCGCCGCGGCAACACCATACATAAACGGTAATGATTCAAATGCAAAATATCCGGCGATCATGATGACTTCCGCGACGAACGAAGCCGAAAGCTTTCTGCCGAGCGACACCTTTCCTTCTTTGTCCCTCTTAAGCAGTAATCCTGCAACAAATCCCATTATCCCCTTGATCAGAAAAGTAGCGGCCGCATACTGGGGATAGCCTGCGAGAAGATCAGCGAGAGTTGAACCTATAGCTGCAGGAATAAACGCAAACGGTCCGAGAATATATGCACTGACAAGTATTACGAGGTCTCCGAGATTGATGTGTCCGATCGCTGTCGGTATGTGAAGCTCGGTCCCGACGAACGTCAGTGCTGCAAGCACGCCTGCATATGCTATCTTCCTCAAGTTCTTTTTGTTCTTTTCATTAATGCTCATAAATAATTCCTTTCCAATAAAAACGGGAATTCCGAAGAACTCCCGCGTAATTACTTGTATCTTTCTTTTGTTATGCGTGACAAGTCACGCAGGCCATACACGGGAGACAGGTCTTACAGCACATACACATCAAAGTTTTAGTTGTGAAAGTCTTCATACACTTACCTCCTGTTTGATTGGGATAAAAATACCACCATTTGCCTACTGAGTCAATAGGTTTATTGCGATTATGAAAAACATCAATTAAAACTGTTATTTACCGGCCTTCCGGATAAAGCACCTCTAACGTCGGAAGTTTCGTGGATACAGTCTGTTCCGGCATATCAGCGACCGGAGTGACAGTTCCGTCAGGAGCGACGGAAACAGGTATTCCCTTCCTTTCTGTTACGGCAGCAGCAAATTCGCCAATTGAACCGATCTTCTTTTCAAAAAGCATTCCGCCCATTTCTTTGTCATGGAAAAAATGTATATCTGAACCTGCGGTCATGGGCAGATCCAATTTGGTGCAGTATTCAAAACCAAGGGCATTCATGTTCGCGCTGTTGGCCGCATTATAGACTTCGATACCGTCCACCGCGGCAGCAGGCGCGAGCTTGATGTCGCTTAAGTAATCCCTTTCCCTGAAAGGATGAGCCTGTATCATGATGCCGCCTGCCTTATGGACAGCTTCATAAAGCTCTAGCCTGGTCATCTCCATCATGCATTCATTGTCAAGAAGCCACTTCTTATCGATACCGTAAAGCAGATACTCGTCTTTGTTGAAATTGATCTCTACGCCGAACATGACGTTAAAATCCTTGCCTTCAGCAGCCTTTAAGGCTCTTTCATATCCGCTGCAGTATATCTCCACTCTTTCCTTCCATGAAAGGTCGGCGGGCACACAAGTGTTGCCGTTAAAGAAATGATCCGTAACGATCATTCCGCTGTATCCCTTTTCCATCATGTAGGGGATGTATTCTTCGCCGTGCAGTTTTCCGCACTTGCTGGCTTCACAAGTATGAAGATGCGTCTCGTATAAAAAGCCCATTAACCTCTTCCTCGAATGCAAACATTAAATACCCGCAAATGCTATCACTCGTTGGGAAGGTTATCAAGTTAAAATGGAGTTTAGCCGAATTAAGCAACACCATTTGCTTTCGTGATAATATATGCCCATGATCCTTATACTCATATTTGTTTTATTGATAGTCATATTTTCATCTTCCATCCGTCCCAAAGACGGCTGGAAAGACGGCTATATATCCAAAGAACAATCCCGCTCGGTCGAAGGCATATTTGTTATCCTCATATTCCTGGGACATGTTGTAATGTGCTTCGATTCTTATTTTGCTCTGGATTATCCTTACCTGGCAGTCAAGGTGCATCTCGACCAGGCTGTAGTAGCTATGTTTCTTTTCTATTCGGGATTCGGCATGATGCAGTCTCTTCAAAAGAAAGGAACTGATTATCTGAAAAAGCTCCCGCTGAAGAGATTTCTACCTTTGCTCATCAAATATGAGATCGCAACTGTCATCTACCTTGCCGTAAGAATGATCATAAAGGACATTCCGGATAAGAAGACTCTCATTCTGTCATTCACCGGATGGGAAAGCCTCGGCAACTATGGTTGGTACATTTTTGTAATGCTTTCTCTTTATGTATTGTTCTGCCTTTCTTTCTTCATTTCGCACAAAGTACACACAGGACGTGAAGCATTAACCTTTGGAGCCCTTATCCTGACCTTGTTTTCCATCATATTCATGCTGCTGATGTGCTCACCCGGCAACCGCGAAAGATGGTTCTACGACACCGTGATCATCTTCTGCTTAGGCGCATGGTATTCGATATTCAAGGAAAAAGCGGAGGCTTTCTTAAGTTCGAACCTCCGCTATATGGTCACTTGCATTATTTGCCTGGCAGTCTATGTTGTCACTTCGTTTTCCAGGGTATTCAGAGACATGCATTACCTGATACATGAGCTGTGGATGATCTGCTTTACTATTGCAGTTCTTTTGATTACCGTAAAGATCAGCATTAAGAGCAAAGTATTGGACTTCTTCGGAACGCTTGCTTTTCCGATGCTCATGTTCCAGGGATTACCTTTCCTGATCTTTTCTTATCTCAATCTACAGTCTTCACCGTATCTGTTTGTCTTACTGTCTTTCACGGTTACCGTGCTGCTTTCGTTCACATTCAACAAGATATCAGAAGCCTTCAAAAGAAAAGATAATAAGATCAGCCAAAAAGCTTCCTGACCTTTTCCCTGTAAGCGTCATCGATTACATAACGGTAGCTTGAAATCGGCTGAACGACAGGTATGATGATCCAGTAATCCTTGTCAATTTTGAGTTCATTAAGGATCATTTTTGCCTCTTCTATAGAAAGCGGTTTTCTTGCAAGATCCCATATCTCCTCATCTGTCTTATTGCGGTTGGTCCCGCTCATAAGGCCGCAGTGATATGAACCATCGGCCATCTCCCAGACATATATCTCGATGCCTTTAAATGCCGACAACTCAAAATACTCAGGATATTTCTCCCTTAATCTTTCAACCTCGGACTTGATCTCACTGTTGTAAGAAGAACCGGAAGTTAACTCTGTCTCACCTTTTGAGACACTGCATGCTGTAGCAGACAGCATCAGCGATGCTGCTAAAACAATTGAAATGAATTTCATGGATATTCTCCTTTCTATCCCGCGTTAGTGATCAATGTAAAGAAGATCACTAATATCAGCAACGTAAAACCTATAGCAGAGAAAGCGGTCATCTTCTTATAAGACAGTACATTCTCTATCCTTGTTCTGACTTTTGCTCCGCCGAACGCAGACACGAGCATGCTCTTGCTCTGCGAGCATTCAAGGAGCGTTCTTGCATATTCTTTTCTCTCTTCTTTCTCATATCCCGCAACTGCCATCTCGTCACAGGCAAGTTCAAGATCAGTCAGGAATGTTTTGAGGAACACCCATGACAGCGGATTGAACCAGTGTATCGATGCAGTCACGAACCCGATGATCCTCCAAAGGTTATCAAGCCGCTTTATGTGTGTCTTCTCATGCCTGATTATGTATTCAAGTTCTTTCTCTTTATAAGATTCAGGTATCACTATCATCGGCCTGAAAATACCGTAAACTGCAGGACTGTCGACCTTGCCGGACAAGAATATGTTTGATTCAATTTTATCAGCATCAGCTACTGCCCTCTTCGTAGATATATAGAGGATCGTCAATGCAATTATCAGTGCAAGCGCTCCTACTATCCAGATAAAACCGGTTACATTAAACACGGTTTCCAGAAAATCAGCTTTATATGTGATCGGTGAATAACTTTCAGCTGCTCTTATCGTATTGCTCACGGAAAATGCAAGGTCATCTGAAGGCTGATAAACTATTACTGTTTTTGTCGTAAGCTTAGATACAAGAGACATCAGGCTGTAAGGGCTGTTGATACCGACCGGAACTACCATACGAAGAAAAGGTATTATCCATAGAAATACCGATACCCTGTGTGGAATGAACCTTATCTTTCTTATGAGCAAGACTATAAGTCCCATAAATGAAGCTACGATGCTCATATTGATAACCCAGTAACAGATCCAGCCGATCATGGTGTTTACCTTTTATCAATGAGGTCCTTAAGTTCTTTGATCTCTTTGTCCGAAAGTTTCTCGTCTTCCAAAAGCGCTGAGAACAGAGCCTTCCTGGAGCCCCCGAAAACCTTATTCAAAAGAGTTGAAGCTTCTTTCTTCTGCATCTCCTCCTGAGATACCAGAGGCGTACAGATGAAGCCCGGCTCATCACGTCTGATAAAGCCTTTTGCTTCAAGTTTCTTGATTACCGTATAGGTCGTATTCTTGTTCCATCCGATGGAATCCGCCGCGATAAGGCTTATCTCTTTTGCAGAGATGGCACCCTTCTCCCAGATGATCTCCATCACCTTCAGTTCACTGTCGAAGAGTTTTTCCTGCATATTGCGCCTCCAGACTATTCTTATAGTCCATACTATCGTGATAGTCTGTTTCTGTCAAGCGTCAAAATAAAAGAGACTGAAGATTTCTCTTCAGTCTCTTCAAATTGCTGATGTTTATTCAGATCAGACCTTGATCTCCATGATCCAGCCCTCAGGTGCTTCAACAGTACCCATCTGGATGCCTGTGAGAGTCTCTCTGAGCTTGGTCATGACAGGACCCATCTCCTCCATGCCGGAAGCGAACTTGAATTCCTTGCCGTGATCGTTGATAGAACCGAGAGGCGAGATAACAGCAGCTGTACCGCAGAGACCGCCCTCTGTGAACTTGCCGCTCATGATCTCGTCGAGGTATACCTCACGCTCCTCGATCTTCATGCCGCAGTAGTGCTCTGCAACATAAACGAGTGACCTT
>JAILIB010000155.1 GCA_024695505.1 Saccharofermentans sp. | reverse complement strand
CTCCACACTGCTCTCGCTATCTTCGGATGTCTTTTAGGTTTTACGAAGATATCAGACGAAATGAAAGACGACGACTTAAGAACGCTCGTTACCCGGATGGGGTATAACGAATGCCTGCCCGTCGTATGCGATCCTAAGATCCTTAACCCTGAAGCATTTCTCAGGCAGGTGTTGGAAGACAGATTCCCTAATCCCTTCCTTCCCGACACGCCTCAGAGGATCGCAACCGACACGAGCCAGAAGCTCCCTATCAGATTCGGGATCACGCTGAGCACTTATCTTAACGATCACCCTGAGAAGCTCACTGAGCTTAAGCTCATCCCGCTCGTGATCGCAGGGTGGCTCAGATATCTTCTCGCAGTTGACGACAGCGGAAATGCTTTTGAATTAAGTTCTGATCCTCTCGCGGATTTCTTCAGGAATGAACTTAAAGCTCAGGGCATAACATACGGCATGACAGAAAGCGTCTCCGGCAGATTATCCGGCATTCTGGCCAACGAAACGGTATTCGGGACCGACATTAACAAGACCGGTCTGACGCCGGTGATAGAGGGCTATCTGGACGCACTTCTGTCAGGCCCGGGAGCCGTAAGAAACACGCTTCACAAGGCCGTTGCTAATTAGTATGCAAGCGCTAGACATAAAGATTTTTTTATGTTAGGTTTTTTATAGTCATTCGTCGAAAAAGGGGAATTCTATAATGATCATCACACCGAAGAACACTTTCGAACCTAACCGTGAATATGCTCTCCGTATAGTCAAAGACAATATCATCAACATGGAGATCAAGCCGGGTTCTCTTATTGGAGAACAGGAGATTGCAACACAGCTGGGTATCTCCAGGACTCCCGTTCACGAAGCGTTCCTCGAACTGTCAAAGTCTAAGATCGTCAATATACTTCCCCAAAAGGGATGCAGCGTTTCACTCATCGACTATGAACTCATCAAGGAATCCCGTTTCCTTCGAATAGCAGTTGAGACTGCTCTCCTTAAGGAAGCATGTGATGTGGCTACGGAAGAAGATATCCAGAAGCTCTATGCAAACATCAAGCTTCAGCAGTTCTATATCGAGAACGATCCGCCGAAATTCCTTAATCTCGATAACGAATTCCATAAGGATATCTACGTTGCCTGCAACAAGCTTCAGTGCTTCTATATGGTAAGTCTCATGAGCCTTCATTTCGACAGGGTCAGATCGCTCTCCCTCAAGACCATAAAGGATCAGAAGCTTGTATCAGATCATAAGGCGATCGCAGATGCCATCGCCGCTCACGACAAGAATGCGGTTGAAGCAGCTTTCACTAAGCACATGTCAAGGTTCGATCTCGACTGGAATATCATTAAGAAAGCTTACAGCGAATACATCGCCGAATAACGTTAACAGCTTCTTTACAGAATAGATGATCCGTGATTTCATTCCTGTATATACGACGCCGGATCGCTTCCAAGTCGGCCCGGAAACACAGAAAACAATGGGATGAAATACGTGCTACATAGAATCGTTATTCAGAGTTGATAATCTGTTAACCGTTTGTTTTTATATCACCCTTATACTGAATTTATAAGATTATGAATTCAGGGGAAGTCTATGAAGATCTGCGCTTTCATCGGTGATCTGTATCGTGATTATTCGGCCGGTATCGTCCGGACGCTCCGTCAGCTCGCTCTCGAAAGAGGTCATCACGTTGACGTTTACGGAAATTGCTCGGTGCCGAGCGCTAATCCCCTTCACGCCGTCGGTCTGAAGAGCGTCCTCTCACTTCCCCGTCTGCAGGAATATGACGGAATCATCCTCTGTTCGGACACTCTCACCCAGGGCGGCATCTCAAAAGAACTGATAGAGAACCTGGCAGCCACCGAAGGTCTGCCTCCGGTCGTGAGCATCAGGTCGATCGATGACGGTTTCTACAGCATCGTTCCCGACAACAGGATGATCATGTATGACATGGCAAAGCACGTCATAGAAAAATGCAAGACCGATGATATCGGTTTCGTAACGGGAAGAAACGACCTTACGGATTCGCAGGAGAGACTCGCAGGTTTTGAAGATGCGATGTTTGAAGCCGGGATCGAAGTAAAGGAAAGCATGATCTTTCACGGCAATTACTGGATAACCCAGGGACCGCAGACCGCCGATTTCTTTATCAAGGAAGACGGTTCTCTTCCCGAGGCGATCATCTGTTCGAACGACTACATGGCTTTGACCCTCATGGACGAGCTGACGCTCCGCGGCTATAAGCTGCCTCAGGACTGCATGATCACAGGCATAGACAACATCGATGCCGCAGCCAGCCACATACCGTCGCTGACGACTTCGAATATAGCGGATGAAGTGCTCGCAAACACTGCGGTCGATACACTCGAGAAGATCGTCAATGGCGAGTCCGTTGATTTCTCCATCAGCGTTCCCGGCAAACTGATCCTGCGAGAGAGCACAAACGATTCCGACAAGGAAAGGGATGTATTCGATGCTTACAGAAAGCTCGATCTCATAAAGAATACGGCGTTTGACGTTACTCGTGCTTTCGTTCTCATGAGTGCACGCTACGTAGATGCGATCGCGCCTGAAGCATACCATCAGATCACCATGGAGAATCTCGCGGATCTTGGATTCTTCCGCAGATGCTATCTGTGTTATTTCAAGGAAAATGACAGGTGCGTTTTCGGATACATCGAAGAAGACGGAAAGATACACACCTGCGACATTTCATTCCCTAATGACCGTCTGCTTCCTGCACAGTTTTTGGATACTGACTCAGGCATAAGGATCTTCCTGCCCATCTACTACAAAAACGAAGTTTACGGTTACGGCGCTTTTGAGATCATGCCGGATTCCAAGGAATTCGTAAATGAGAAGCTCGAATTCATCCTCATGCTCCTGGGCCAGGCCATCAACAGGTCACACCTCTACAGCAATCTCTTTGAAGTAAGCGACGTCATGAATATGTACGTAAGGGATGCCATGACCGGCCTTTTAAACAGAAGAGGATTTGAGAAGAACATCAACAACTTCTTTGAAGATAAAAAGATGAAAACTCCCATCGCCGTCGCGAGCATCGATATGGACGGTCTGAAATACATCAATGATAACTTCGGCCACAGTGCAGGCGACGACGCGATAAAAGCTGTCTCCGAATGTATCGGAAAAGCAGTCGGAAAGAAAGAACTCGCTGCGAGGATGGGCGGTGACGAATTCACGGTCGTCCTGGTACTGAGCAATCCCGGCAGGATCGGACAATTCATCAGGAATCTCAGGAATCATATAAAAGCCGCAAACAACGAACACAAGTATCCTTTCCAGCTCTCGGCAAGTATAGGCACTTGCGAGGTCACGGCATGGGAAGACCTTCTCGAATGCATGAACAAGGCTGACAAGGCCATGTATCTCGAGAAAAAGACAAAGAAAACAAGATCTTCATAATCTTTCCTTCCTATTTTTTCCTTTCATTGACGGGGGTCGCAAAGAGCAGGGCGGCCCCTTTCAATTGGAGATGGTATAATCATTTTGTGAGGTGAAGAATATGGGAATCAGAGCAGCATACATGGTACCGCATCCCCCTCTTATAGTTCCTTCTGTCGGAAGGGGCGGCGAGAGTCTGATCATCGAAACGACAAACGCGTATGACCGCGTCGGAAAGGAAATCTGTAAGATCGCTCCTGACACGATCGTGATCATAAGCCCTCACTCAATAATGTATTCAGACTATTTCCACATCTCGCCGGGCGATGGCGCGTCCGGTAATTTTGCAAAGTTCGGCGCACCCCAGGAAAGCTTCAACGAAACTTACGATTCCGAGTTCGTTAACAAGCTTGAGCTGCTGCTCGACAGGAGCGGTTTTCCAGGCGGCACTCTTGGCGAGCGCGATAAGGATCTGGATCACGGCACGATGGTCCCCCTCTATTTCATCAGAAAATACTATAAGGCCGGAAAGATAATCAGGATAGGCCTTTCAGGCATGCCTCTAGCAGATCACTACAGGCTTGGCATGTACATAAAGCAGATCTCCGATGAACTCGGCCGGAACACGGTCATCGTCGCGAGCGGGGACCTGTCGCACAAACTAAAGGATGACGGACCTTACGGTTTTGATCCCGCAGGTCCGGTCTATGATGAAAAGATCATGGAAGCCGCTTCAAAAGCCGATTTCGGCGCAATGCTGGAATTCGATGAAGATCTTCTCACCAAGTCCGCGGAATGCGGTCACAGATCGTTCGTGATAATGGCGGGAACATTTGACGGCGTTGACGTCAAAGCAGAAGCACTCTCTCATCAGGACGTCACCGGAGTCGGCTACGGAATATGTATTTTCGAACCCGGCGAAGCCAATGAACAAAGGCATTTCCTCAAGGCATTGGCCGATAAGATTGACACCTCCGATTCATCGCCTTATGTAAGGCTTGCAAGAGCAGTAATAGAAAAATACGTTAAGACGCATAAACGTCTCTCCTTCCCCTCAGAGCTTCCTGAAGGGCTGGAAGAAGCGCTTCCCGCAGAAGCCGTTTCAGAAAGGGCCGGCGCATTCGTTTCGGTTCATAAGAACGGCATGTTAAGAGGCTGCATCGGAACTATAGGACCCGTTCAGGATTCAATAGCAGAAGAGATAATCAGCAATGCGATCAGCGCCGTTTCGCGCGATCCGAGATTCAATCCGGTAAGAGAAGACGAGTTAAGTCTTTTGGAGATCAATGTGGATATCCTGGGGAAGCCCGAATTCATCGACGGCGCCGATAAGCTTGACGTAAAGCGTTACGGCGTCATTGTCACGTGCGGCTCAAAATGCGGTCTCCTTCTGCCTGATCTCGAAGGCGTTGACACTGTTGACTATCAGATAAAGATAGCAATGCAAAAAGGCGGTATAGATCCTTCCGATGATTACCGTCTGCAGCGTTTTGAAGTCATAAGGTACAAGTAAGATGGCTGTCTGTGAAGTCTGTTTCAGACATTGCGAGATCAAGGAAGGACAGCTCGGCGTATGCGGGGCAAGAACCTGCAGAGACGGCAAAGTCATTGCGGCAAACTACGGGCGCGTCACCGCTCTGGCGCTGGATCCGATCGAGAAAAAGCCCCTCTCCCGCTTTTGTCCGGGTTCAATGATCCTGTCCTACGGAAGCTACGGCTGCAACCTCTTCTGCCCTTTCTGCCAGAATCACGACATTTCAAGGTCCACAGGCAAAGAGTTTGAAGACGTCATATCACCGGAAGATCTTTTGCGCATCGCGGTCAAATACAGGAGCGAAGGCAACATAGGCGTCGCATACACTTACAATGAACCTCTGGTCAGCTACGAATTCATCAGGGATACCGCCAAGCTCGTAAAGGAAGAGGGAATGAAAAACATCCTCGTAACCAACGGCACGGCTGAAATACCGGTCCTTGAAGAGATCCTTCCATATATCGACGCGATGAACGTCGACATAAAGAGCATGTCTGATACAACATACAAAGACTTCCTCAAAGGAGATCTTAATACTACGAAAGCCTTCATCGAAAGAGCCGCCAAGGACTGTCATATCGAGCTTACGATGCTGATCGTCCCCGGCATGAACGATACCGAAGAAGAAATGAGAGAGCTCTCTTCCTGGATCGCGGGACTCACGGATAAAGAAGGCAGCATCATAGGAGAAACGATACCCCTCCACATATCAAGATTCTTCCCGAGATACAAGATGAGCGGAACGCCTCCGACAGACGTTGGAAAGGTATACGCTCTCGCAGACGTCGCCCGCGAAAAGCTCAAATACGTTTATACCGGGAACTGCTGACTTTCTGTGCTGCGGCAGCCTGTGAGTCAACCTATGCGGAATAATGTCCGCCAATAATCTTCCAAAAATGTTATTATCTTCAAGGTGTCTCTATGAAGAAATATAATTCACAATTTGAGATGATGACTATGCAGCCGGTACCGAGCCTTATCGTAAAGCTCGGCATTCCGACCATGATCAGCATGTTCATCACCAGCATCTACAACATGGCCGACTCCTACTTTGTCGGACAGATCAACACCTCTGCAAGCGGCGCTACGGGAGTTGTTCTGGGACTGATGGCGATCCTTCAGGCGATCGGCTTCATGTTCGGTCACGGATCAGGCAGCATAATCAGCAGAAAGCTCGGTCAGAAAGACATCGAGAGCGCGAGCAGGTTTTCTTCAACAGGCTTTTATTCCGCACTTTTTTCAGGCTTCGCGATCCTGATACTTGGAAGCATTTTCCTTACGCCCCTCATGCTGCTGTTAGGGAGCACGTCCACCATCCTCCCTTATGCAAGAACATATGCGATATGCATTCTCTGCGCAGCACCCGCACTTGTTTCGAGCTGCGTTCTTAACAACATCTTGAGATATGAAGGCCGTGCCTTCTTCGCCATGATCGGTCTCACTTCCGGCGGGATCCTGAACATCTTTCTCGATGCACTCTTCATGCAGCACATGAACATGGGCATCCTTGGCGCAGGCCTTGCAACCGCTATATCCCAATACGTTTCATGGATATTGCTGCTCACAATGTTCATCCTGAAAAAGACTCAGACCTCACTTAACTTCAAATATGCAAGATTCAATATCGCGACTATCGGAGACATTGTTACGACCGGTCTTCCGAGCCTTGCCAGACAGGGCCTCGCGAGCATATCGACAATGCTCCTCAACAACGCGGCAGGCGTCTACGGCGATGCCGCGATAGCTGCAATGAGCATAGCAAACAGGATCAGCATGTTCATCTTCAGCGCTGTCTTAGGTATCGGCCAGGGATTCCAGCCCGTAGCCGGGTTTAACTTCGGAGCGAAGAAATATACCCGTGTACGTGAGGGATTCTTCTTCACATTGGGTTTTGGAACTGTAACACTCGGCATTGCCGCGCTTGCAGTCTACCTTAACGCCGGATCCTGCATTCAGATATTCAGAGATGACCCGGAAGTCATCACGATCGGCATACCCGCTTTGCAGGCGCAGTGCCTTGCGCTGTTCTTCGTACCTTTCCAGGTATGCAACAACATGATGTTCCAGAGCATCGGATACAAGTTCAACGCAACCTTCCTTTCGTCACTGCGTAACGGTCTGTTCTTCATTCCGATACTCCTGATCGCCAGTTTCATTTTCGGCCTTGCCGGAATCCAGGTTTCGCAGGCGATCGCTGATGTCATGACGAGCCTTGCTTGCATACCTTTCACCGTCAGTTTTTTCGCAAAGATTCCGAAAGAAGAAACGGCATGAATCCTTTAGTCAGTGTAATCGTCCCCGTATATAATGTTTGTCCGTTTTTACACGAAGCTCTCGACAGCGTTACCGGTCAGACATACAAAAATCT
>JAILIB010000120.1 GCA_024695505.1 Saccharofermentans sp. | reverse complement strand
TCCGGATCTTTCAAGGCGCTCTTCTTCGAGCTGTCTTTCACGCGCCTTCTCCTCTTCGATCCTGCGGATCCTCTCTTCACGTGTGATCGGGATGACCGCTTCCTTGGATACGTCGCCTTCGACTGCAACGATCTTGTCGGCAGCTACTTCGCGGCATGCGAGTGATACGACGTTTGCTGCATCGGTATCATCGACCATGGGCTGTGCGCCGTCGGTAAGCTCTCTTGCACGCTTGCTTACGAGTACTGCGAGATCGTAAGGGCTTGCTGACTTTGCCTTGAGTTTCTCGATTGATGGATCTGTTAACATTTTTCCTCTCTCCTTTATAAAAGTGCTTTTGCTGTATCTATGTTCTTCGAAGCTTTAAGCTTTTCGGCTGTGATTATCGCGACGATCTCTTTTGCCGCTGTGTCTATGTCTGCGTTGGTCACCAGGTATTCGAATTCTCCGGCGCGTCCGATCTCTTCTTTTGCCTGGGCAAGTCTCTTCCGGATCTTCTCCTCAGTCTCGGTGCCTCTTCCGCGGAGTCTGTCCTCGAGTTCTTCCATCGAAGGCGGAAGGATGAATATCGTGACCGTATCAACGTCGAACTTTCTGTTGAGCGCAAGGCTGCCTTCTATCGTGATATCGAAAAGAACATCCTGTCCCTTCGTCACCATCTTCCTCAGAGGTTCTGCAGGCGTTCCGTAGTAGTTGTCGACATAGGTATCGTACTCTACGATCTCATCGTCTTTTATCATCTGCTCGAACTCTTCTTTGGTCCTGAAGTAGTATTCGACGCCGTCTTGTTCCTGGCCTCTGGGAGCTCTCGTCGTAACGGAGATGGAATGACCTACGCTTCCGGGATTGGCCTGCTCTAAGAGTTCTTCGACTCTTGCGAGCACGGTGCCCTTGCCGACACCTGAAGGTCCTGATACCGCAACGATCAATCCTCTAAAATCGCTCATCCCAGCATCTCCTTTATCTCAGCACAGCTCTTGGCGGACAAAAGGATCATGTCGGTATCCGTGACAACTGCGGACTGGCACTTCTTGCCCGCACAGCAGTCAACGCAGGACCCCCTGTCCTTCGCATCCTGGATCATCCTTCTGACGGGTGCGGAATCAGCAGCAGCTACACAGACTATCCTGCTCCTTGCCGCGATGTTCCCGAAACCGATGTCAATGAATTCCGCCATTTTCTTCTCCCTCAGACCAGATTCTGGACCTGTTCCCTCATCTCTTCGACAATATTCTTGCAAAGGAGGACATTGTTCGTGATGTCTATGTCGTTTGCCTTGCTGCCCGTGGTGTTGACCTCGCGGTTGATCTCCTGGATAAGGAAATCCATCTGCTTTCCGACGGAGCCGTCACCCGAAAGGATCTTTCTTGCCTGTGCGATATGGCTTGAAAGACGGGTAAGTTCTTCATCGATCGCGCACTTGTCCGCGAAGACCGCAACTTCCGCAGCGAGCCTGTTGTCATCGTAGAATGCGCGCTGGTCGCTCGTAAGGATCTCGTCGATCCTCGCGGCAAGCCTCTCTCTGTAAGAGACGATGACCGAAGGAGCGTGTTCGGATATTTCATTTCTGAGCTTCTCAAGATTGTCGACCTTGGAAAGGATGTTCTCGCAGAGTGCATCGCCTTCGCGCTTTCTCATTGCGAGCATTCCGTCGATGGCGGCATTCAGCGTCTCGGTCAGTTCTTCAAGAGCCCTTGTCTCATCGATCGTTCTCTGTTCGATCGAAAGAACGTCCTGGAAGCCTGCGAGATTGGTCGCGTTGAAATTGTCGTCCCTGCCGGAAACTTCCGCGAGCACCTTTGCGGCATCGGAATAAGCCTTGGCAAGTCCCGCGTTAACGGTGACCGTCTGGCCTGCTCCGTCTGTATCGTCGTAGTTGATATAGCAGTCGATCTTTCCTCTTACGAGTTTTGCCGTAATGATCTTACGGACTTCGACTTCTGCAAAATTGAAAAGTCTTGGGAGTCTTATGTTGATGTCGCAAAATCTGCTGTTGACCGATTTGAGCTCCACGCTGTATTTTCTGGTATCAAAAACTTTCTCACCGCGGCCGAAACCGGTCATGCTGTAAGCCATAAGATCTCCTCTGACAGTAGGAATAAAAAAGCCTTACCGCTCCGGAATATTCCTGAAGCTCAAGGCTTGAATTATTATATATAAATATTATAAAAACTGCAATAAAACAAATTTGATAACTCGCCTGTGATTCAATAAATTCGGGCATTACAAAACTTGAAAAATATTTTTGGCCGGCTTTTTCAGCCCTTGACGAGGACCGGTACAAACCCGGTGTAATCCGCCGATGCGCAGATGTATCTGCAGCCGTCAAAAACACCTTCCCTGACGAACCTGTGCGCATTGCCGTGAAGATGCCCGTAAACGCACACGTCGATACCTGCCTCCCTGATGATCTCGGAATACTCGGTGCGCTCCTGCTGCGAGGTAAAAGGCGGATAGTGGATCATCAGTATGTGCGTCTTTTCATGAGCGGGATCAGCTTTGTTAAGCTCGGAAACGCAAAGTCCGAGCCTTAACTTTTCCCTTTCATAGATCTTTTTCTTATCGGGATCTTCAGACTTGACCGAATCCGTCATCCAGCCTCTGGTGCCCGTTATCAGGCAGTCTTCGGCTTCGATAACGTTGGTCCTTACGAGCTCCATTCCCGGAAATGAATGAGATTCGAAAAACTCGTCGAGTTTCTTCATGGTGGTCCACCAGTAATCGTGGTTTCCTCTGGAAAGGAGTTTTCTTCCGGGAAGTGACGATATGAACGAGAAGTCTTCTTCAGCCTTCTCGATGTAAGTCGCCCATGAGATGTCGCCGGGGATCAGAACAGTGTCCTCCGGCTTGACCGTTCTATTCCATCCCTCAACGATGCGGTCGATATAGCCGGCCCACTGTTTCCCGAACAGCTCCATGGACTTCTCGGGATTTGACAGAGACAGATGCAGATCTGCCAGTGCGTAGATGGCCATCGGTCACTCTCCTTCGTGAAAGAATCCGTATATCGCTTCAGCATCCTTTTCGGAGATTCCCTTGACCTGCGCAAGGTTCTCTTTGGAGGCTTCGCTCACAGCTTTTATTGTACCAAATGACTCGAGAAGGAGCTTCCTCTTTGCGGGACCGATCCCGGGGATCCCCTCAAGTTTGTATTTCATGTTCCTCTTGCCGGAAAGCTTTCTCTGATACGAGACCGCAAACCTGTGGACTTCGTTCTGCACGGTCGTAAGGAACCTCAAAAGACCGACTTCGCCGTCGGTCAGTTCCCTTCTTTCAAGCCTTATTTCCCTGCCGTCCTCAAAAACGATGCCGGAAGTCTTGTGGCGGTCATTCTTTACCATTCCCGCGAGCCTGATGTTTTCTGTTCCCGGCAGACTCCTTACAACGGACGCGATCGCGCTCAGCTGTCCTTTTCCGCCGTCCGCGAGTATCAGGTCGGGCCATACAAAACCGTCGCTTCCATTGTGCGCAAAACGTCTTTCGAGAGTCTCCCTCATCGATGCGAAATCATCCTGCTCGGTAACCCTTTTCATCTTGAAAAGACGGTACGACTGGCGGTCGGGTTTTCCGTCCTTAAAGACGACCATTCCTGCACAGATGTCATCGTTTCCGAGATTGGAGATATCAAACGATTCGACACGCGACAACGAGCCTTCGGGAGCTCTTATCAGTCCCTCAAGATATCTCAGCGGAGCAGAAGGATCCGCACCCGCATTTCCGCCTCTTAAGATACGGCGGACCATCATCTCACGGGCATTGAGCTGCGCAAGGTTTGAAAGCTCAGTGAGCTCTCCTCTCTCGGCAACGTGAAGCCTGACTTTCCTTCCTGCCTTCTCTGAAAGGAAGCCCTCCGTTGAAGCGAGATCCGCCTCCTCCGGAGCATAAGGTATCAGGATCAAAGGAGGCACGAAAGGCGCCTGCTCGTAGTACTGCGTCAGGAAATTCGCGAGTATGTCAGCCTGTTCTTTTTCATCGCCTGCGAAGAAATAAGTCGATGAACCGACGATCCTTCCCTCTCTCAATTCGAGCTTTCTAACACAGGTCTCACCCGCATCCGAATACAATCCGATCGCATCGACGTCACGCTCGACGTTAAGGAAAACGCGCTGGTTGCGGCTTATGTTCTTAAGGGCGATCATGCGGTCGCGGAGAGCACCGGCGCGCTCAAACTCGAGAGCTTCAGAGGCCTTCTCCATCTGTGCGGTAATGTCTTTTTCTATGCCGTCATACTTGCCTTCAAAGAACAGTACTATCTGCCCGGTCATCTTGCGGTAATCGTCAGAACTTACCGTACCGAGACAAGGCGCCATGCACTTGCCTATGTGATAGTTGAGACATGGACGTTCTTTCCCGATGTCTCTCGGAAAGACCTTCTTGCAGCGCTTCAAGGGAAAGATGTCGGATATCGCCTTCAGCACCTCATTACAGTCTGAATTCATGTAAGGTCCGTAGTATCTTGCACCGGCTTTTCTTGCGGCCGGATCCGGACGGAACGCCTTGAAGACCCTGGGGTATTCTTCGTTCAGAGTGATGCAGATATAGGGATATCCCTTATCGTCTCTTAACAGGATGTTGTAATGTGGCTGATATCGCTTTATGAGATTGTTCTCGAGAAGGAGCGCTTCAGGTTCGGAGCCGACTACCGTGTACTCGAAATCGGCAACGTGCGATACCATCGCCGCGACCTTCGGGCTGGCGATCGCCCCGCCTGCAAAATAACTCTTGAGCCTGTTCCTGAGTTTCTTCGCTTTTCCTACATATATAACAACGCCCGAAGCGTCCTTCATGAGGTAAACTCCGGGAGTCTGAGGAACTGTATCCAGCCTGGCGTCGAATTTCCCGCCGGACATTATTACACTGCTATCTTTGGATTCTTAAGGTGAGACATGAGAGCATTAACTGCGTCCTGAGCATCGTCGCCTTCAGCTTCGATCTCGATCTCAGCACCGTTCTCTATTCCAAGGGACATTACACCGAGAAGGCTCTTCGCATTTGCGCGCCTTCCGCTGCGGATCAGATAGATCGTGCTTCTGAACTGGGAGGCCTTCTGAATGAGAACGGCAACCGTTTTCATCTGAAGCGAGTCTTCACAGTCAAAAACAATTTTCTCTTTTACCATCTTGGAATACACCTTCCCAATCAAATTACTCCACAAGTATATTTTTGGAAACCTTGAAAATCAACACTAAAACGGCCTTCGAAGGCATTTTCGGCTTTTTTACTCAAATGCCGTTTATTTGTGTTTTCCTTTTGTTAAATTTCACAATCCATCAGGATTGCGTCACGATTCGTGCCAAAATAATCCTTGCGGATATTGTAGGATCTGAAACCGCATTTCTTATAGACCGAGATCGCAGCCAGATTGGTGCTTTCAACCTCAAGATAGACGTGCTTGATCCCGCGATCTTTCAGGTATTCCAGAAGGCGCTTCAGAATCGCAGTCGCCAGACCTTTTCCGCGCTCTTCCTCCTCGGTAACGAGGTTGCCGATGTTACATTCATCGAGCACGATGTCGCATCCGATGTAGCATGCAAGGTGCCCGTTTTTCTCGGTAACGAACGCGCATTTATTGTCTTCGGTTATGAGCTTTTCTATCTCATTTTTCTGCCAGGGATGAGGTATGCCTTCTTCCTCAAGGACCATGATCCTGCCAACGTCTTCAAGAGTCGCAGGTCTGATCTTATACTCTTCCTTTGCATCGTTCTTCCTGAGGCGTTCAGCCTGTGAAACAGCACAGTAAGTCGCTTTGACATCCCTCGCGCTGATGAGTTCAGGATGAGCGAACGCCGCTTCCGCAACGCCTTTCGGGGTTATCGCGATGCCTTTTGCGCAGTATAAGTTGATGTGGATCTTGTTCTTTTCGAACGCATTTTTCAGGACTTCAGCCCCGCTTCCGACGACGATCACCTGACGTCTTGTCCCGTATACAACTTCGGGCATGTTCTTTATCTTGAGCGCGAGATCGTCAGCATCATATGCGTTTTCGGCTATCAGCGTTTTCAGAGTATCGTCCTCTAAGACCCTTGCGAAAACGCGGTTGTTCCTCGCATCTATCGCAGGCACCATAAGCGTCTCTTCACCGGACGTCGCAGTCGCATTTTCACACGACCTCGCGAGCGCTTCGGTGGAAGATACCGCGATGCATGGTTTTCCTGCGGCAAGCGCCATTCCCTTCACCGCTGCAAGACCTATCCTGATGCCGGTAAAGGAACCGGGACCCACCGTTACCGCATATGCGTCAAGCTCGCTGTGGGAAAGACCGGCCTGTTCCATGACACGGTGAACTAAAGGCATGAACGTCTCAGAATGAGTCCTTGTCTCAAAGCTCAGTTCATAAGCTATAACCCTGCCGTCCTCATAGATGCCGGCACTGGCGTTCTGGTTTGACGTGTCGCAGACGAGTATCTTCATAAGATTGTGCACCCGGAAGAAACGGCAGCATTGATGAGGTTCTCCGCACCGACTGAACCGGTATCGATAACATCAAACCTTCTTTCATCGCCATTTCCGCTGATCTTCATTTTCATGGTCTCAGCCGGCAGAGCGCTGTCAATGACCTCGCTCCATTCGATTATGCATAAGCCGCCTTTCTGAAAATATTCATCAAGTCCGCTCGCGTAGAAATCGTCCTCTCCGGCCAGTCTGTATGTGTCGAAATGATATACCATCAGCCTTCCGCCCTCATACTCATTGACGATGGTAAAAGTCGGGCTTGCAACCGGATCGATCACTCCGATGCCTCTGGCGATGCCTCTGGTAAGACATGTCTTTCCCGCCCCGAGATCTCCGTCCAGGGCTATGACCGAACCCGCCTCCAAATACTTGGAAAGCGCCTCGCCAAATCTCTCCGTCTTTTCCGCGGAATCTGTCAGAAAGCTGATTTTCATCGCTTGAATTTTACATTGTAGGCCTTTGTGCCGCAAGGGCAATAATGAATAAAACGGCCGCCCATAAGGACGGCCGTAATGAACTTTTTCGTGCAGAAACGATTAACGCTTACTGAACTGTGAAGCCTTACGAGCCTTCTTGAGACCCGGCTTCTTTCTTTCCTTCATACGTGCATCACGTGTAAGGAAGCCTGCTGCCTTGAGAACTGACTTGTAGTTGTCCTCATCAGCCTCAACGAGAGCTCTTGCGATACCGTGACGGATAGCGCCTGCCTGGCCGGAGATACCGCCGCCGATAGCCTTGACGATAACGTCGAACTTGTCCTCAGTCTCTGTAGCTGCGAGAGGCTGACGAACGAGGAGCTTGAGTGTATCAAGGCCAAAGTACTCGTCGATATCCTTGGAGTTGATCGTGATCTTGCCGGAACCGGGTACGAGACGTACAGCGGCAACTGCGTTCTTACGGCGACCTGTGCCGTAGTAATAAACTTTGCTGGTAGATTTCTTTGCTGCCATTTAACTTAGTCCTCCGAAATCAAAACGTATAAGCTTC
>JAILIB010000084.1 GCA_024695505.1 Saccharofermentans sp. | reverse complement strand
GAAAGCCCACAGTCACCTGCATCGTAGCGGGCAGACACGTCATCATCGATGAGAGCGACTACAAGAACTGGGACAGTGTCGTAATGTGCTATCTGCCCGGTTCCGAGGGCAAGGGCATTTCCGATGTTCTCTGCGGATGCGTGGGCTTCTCGGGCAAGCTTCCTTCACCCTGGTACGGTTCATTAGATCAGATCGGCACTGACAATTGCTTCCTCAAGAAGGGCTACGGCCTGACATACGGTGACGGTTTTACCGCGCGCACGGAGCCTGAGACGGTCCTTGATGCGCCCGCCAAAGCAGCTGCCAATCCTGCTGACGGAACTAATTACAAGAAGGGTCTTTTTAAAGACGGTGTATATGTAAATGACTGTACCGGACTTAAGGCGAAGATCGTCGGAGATCTAAAGCAATTAGATGAAAACGAACTGCGTGAAAGCATGGCACATACACGCTCAAAATGTACGACCGCAAAAGACAAGGCCCGCGAAAACGCGACCTTCTACGATGCATCTTTTGGGTCTGAGGTGTTGGGGATCGATCTAAAGTTTGTCAACATAAAGCTTGCTTCACCTGATGATCCCGGATATGACGAGAACAAGTACCTCGATGATTACGGTAAGTTTTTCAAAGAGATGTTAAAGGATTATCCCATCACGATCGAATACAAGGGAAGGACCAAGGCGACCCTGAGCGGCAAAGAGTATGTGAGAGACACTTTTACTCTGTCAGGAAACGAGGGCGTTCAGACGGTATGCATATATGCCAGAAAACTGGACGATAATCTGATGAGCACAGTTGAGATATACTGGTTCGGTAATCACACAGCCGAAGAATACGAGAAGATGTTCAGTTAAGAAACAGGCGGGGGAGAAAATGCATCATACAGGAACAAAGACGCTCGAGACGGAGCGCCTGATTTTAAGAAGATTTGAAATAGAAGACGCTGAACTCATGTACAGGAATTGGGCGTCAGATCCAGAGGTCACAAGATTTCTGATGTGGAAGACTCACGAAAATGCGGATGAGTCCAAACAGATAGTGGAACAGTGGGTTAGGAACTATTCCGACGAAAAATACTATCAGTGGGCGATCGTTCCCAAAGACCTTAACGAGCCGATCGGAAGCATGGCTGCGGTCGGAATGGACGAAAGCGTTGACATGGTCCATATCGGTTACTGCATTGGCCGCAAGTGGTGGCATCAGGGATATACCAGTGAAGCCCTGGCGGCTGTGATCGAATTCTTTTTTACTGAGGTCGGAGTCAACCGCATAGAATCCAGACACGATCCGAGGAATCCCAATTCCGGAAAGGTCATGATGAAATGCGGACTCACTTATGAAGGAACGTTAAGGAGCTCAGACCATAACAATCAGGGCATTTGTGATGCCAGCTACTATGGTTTGCTGAAATCGGAATGGGACTCCCGTAAGTGACACAGGCCGATAAAAATGCTATTCTGAATAACTGTCAGCATTCGGAAAGATTTTAGGAGGCACCATGGCTTTTGCTCTTGCATTGATACCGGTAATCGGTCTTTTACTCTTCATCTATTTCAAAGACAAGAAAGAGAAGGAACCTTTCGGACTTCTTGCAGCATTGTTCTTTGCGGGAATGGGTACCATAATCACCGCGATCATCGGAGAGTCTTTGGGTGAACTGATCTTTAACGTATTTATACCCGGCGAGTCGGCGATCAAGCAGGTCCTTATTGCCATGATCGTCGTCGGTCCTGCTGAAGAGCTCGGAAAGTATCTGGCCCTCAGGCTTATCACATGGAAGAACAGGCATTTCGATTACAGTTATGACGCCATCGTTTATGCTGTCTTTGTTTCTCTCGGATTCGCGGCTTTTGAAAACGTTGTTTACGTTTTTGGAAAAGGCGGTTTGGGAACGGCACTCATGCGTATGTTCACGGCGGTCCCCGGACACGCGTGCTTCGCGGTCTTCATGGGATTCTTCTACAGCAAAGCCAAGTATGCAAGCCTTACGAACAAGAAGGGCAAATGTGCTGCCAACAAGGCTCTTGCGATATTTATCCCGATAGTGCTCCACGGTATTTATGACGCGATCTTAATGGGCGCGGGCGCGACTGATGAGGAATACCTTGCCGGCATTTCGCTGATCCTTTGGATACTGTACGTTATCGCTCTGTTTGTCGGTTCCTTCATCATCGTCATCATTTCTTCAAAGCGCGATTTCTGCATCGTAAATCTTCCGGACAAAGTCCAGACCATTTACAGGCCTCAGGTCGCTGGAAACTGGACCTGCAGCTGCGGCAGCGTCAATTATCTCAATTTCTGTCCCAAATGCGGAAAGCACCGCCAGACAGGTGCCGCCTGGTATTGTCCGCAATGCGGAACGCTTTCAACTTACAATTTCTGCGGAAACTGCGGGTGCCAGAAACCCCAGCCCAGGGTACCTTCGGCGTTGTAATCCGGGAGAACCTGAACGCTCGGCGTGCTATAATGTTCTATGTTGGGTGTTTCATTACCGGATCTTAAAAAGGAGTTAAACCTATGAGCAGTGAAAACAAGGAACAACAGGTTGACCAGCTTTTAAGAGGCGTTTACAGGATGTGCGTTAACAGGGACGACTGCAGCGGATGTCCGTTCTTCATTACAAAGTGCTCTTTTGGCGAGCCCAAACCCAAAACATGGTTTGATGAGGAGACCATTGAGGTCAAGACTCCTGTTGAACCTGAAAAGGCTAAAGACAAGGTCCCCGTATTTTTCACTGCCGCCGCCGAACAGCAGGAAAAACAGGAAGATGATTCCGAAGGTACCTGGCTGCTCAGCACCACGATGGGAAGCGTGTTTACGAAATTCGTTTTCATCTGCTCGAAATGCGGATACAAGAAGGAATCGGTCTTCTCTGTTCCGCCTGTTGCTTATTGTCCCGAATGTGAGAAGAGAAGGGCGAACCGCTCATAATTCCATATAGGTTCGTTTTCCTTAGATGATATAATTATCTTATAGAATTCCGTGAGGAGGGTGTAATTATGGGATTGGCTGAAAAGACGTTCAAAAAAGGTGAGATCATCATCAAAGAGGGTGACGTCGGAAAAACGCTCTTTTTCATCAATGAAGGAAAAGCCGGTGTATATGTCGATTACGGAAAGAAGAATCCGTTCAGACTTGGTTTTGTAGAAGCCGGTGAGTTCTTCGGCGAGATGGCCATCCTTGAAGCATATCCGAGGAGCGCTACTGTTGTAGCTGAAAGAAACATTTCCGTTATCGAGATCCCGGGCGATGACATGAATTCGTTCTTCTCCGAGAATCCCGATCAGATAATCGCGCTCATGAAGCTCCTCGGCAGCAGGATCGAGACAATGGCAGCCGATTACGTCGAGTCGCAGGTCCTCTTAAAGCAGCTCCGTGATGCTGATGAAGGAAAGAAGAAGTCGCTCTTCTCCAAGATCAAGAAGCACATGGATACTTATCAGGCCAATAAGAACCAGCTTGACGAACCTTCCAGGGAGGGCCTCAAAGCTGAACTTGAGAAGTATAAGGATGTCAGTGCCGGTGAACTCAAGACTCTGAGAAAGGGCATGTTCATCTTCAGGGAAGGCAAAGAAGAGCAGTGCATGTACATACTTCACAGCGGCAAGGTCGCAATGTATAACAATTACCGCAGCAAGGAGGAAGTCATGCTCTCAGAGCTCGAAGCGGTTTCATTCTTCGGTGAGATGGGCATCATTTCCGATGAACCCAGAAATGCAACTGCAGTCGTTGAGTCCAACGGAGCAACCGTTGAAGCGATATCCAGGGAAGATCTGCAGACAATGATCCACAAGTGCCCCAACAAGGTCTACATGATCCTGCGCGACATGTCTTACAGATTGAGAAAGCTCAATGTTGACTTCCTCAAGACATGCAAAGAGATCACCGATAA
>JAILIB010000005.1 GCA_024695505.1 Saccharofermentans sp. | reverse complement strand
AAACGCAAAATAAAACCCCCTTTTTTGGGGCAAAAAGGGGGCAATGTGGTGCAGATGGCGGGACTTGAACCCGCACGAGATTGCTCCCACTAGCACCTGAAGCTAGCGCGTCTGCCAATTCCACCACATCTGCGTGCCCGTAAATTCTATAACAACAGGTTTTGTTTTTCAATATCGGTTTAGCGGACAACCCGTCTGGCCCGCTTTCCCGGGAAACCAAAAACTATATAATTGTCTTATGAACGAAATCACGGTCTCTGTTACAGCTCTTTCTCAGTACGTATCCCGCACGGGCGACATGGCGGGCGGATCTTATCAGTCCGTCAGCGGTACTGAAGGCACGAGGCTCCACCAGAAGGTCTTCTCTGAACTCCGGAAGGAATACGGCGACATCGTTACGACTGAAGAGGCCCTTTCCTGGGTCTATGACGGCACTCCCGGTCTGAACCTTAAGGTACAGGGACGTTTTGACGCCTTACTGGCTGAGAAGAATAAGGCTCCGAGGATATTTGAGATCAAATCGTTCAATTCGGCCAGGGACAGCTTTAAGAGTCTCGTCAGGCCCGAACACATTACCCAGCTTAAGCTCTACGGCGCAATGTACATCTTTTCCAACAGTAATGTAATGGATGTCACCCTGACGCTCAGATACGTCTCCGTCACGACTTTCAAGGCTTATGAAGAGAGCTATGCGATGTCTTATGAGGAAGCCGAGACGTATTTCGAATCGGTATGCATGGAATATGCCGTATTCGCAAAGCGCCTGCTCGATTACGGAAGCGAGATGATGACATCGGTAAAGGCAGCCACCTTCCCCTACGACGTGATCCGCGCCGGCCAGAAAGAATTCATGAAAAAGGCCCTGCTCTCTCTGACTTCAGGAACTACTCTTTTCGTCGAAGCGCCGACAGGCATCGGCAAGACGATCTCAACTCTTTATCCAGCCATCAAAGGACTTCTTAAAGGAAGATACTCCAAGATATACTATCTGACTGCGAAGTCCGCCACGCGGAGCGTTGCCTCAAAAGCATTAAACGATATGAGAGCCAAAGGCCTTCTCATCCGTTCGATCCTGCTCCAGTCCAAGGAAAAGATGTGTCCTTTCGGAACTGAATGCGACGCGAAATTCTGTCCACTTGCAAAGAACTACTACGGCAAGCTCAAGCCTGCATTGGAAGAGATCCTCACCATGGATGAGATAACGCCTGAGATAGTTACGGAAATCGCGGGCCGTTTCGGCATCTGTCCCCACGAGTTCATGATCGACACGATGAACTTCTGCACCGTCATCATCGGAGACTATAACCATATCTTCCATCCAAGGGTCTCGCTCATGGACGATGATCCGGGCGCGCCTAAGAGCGTAGTACTGGTCGATGAGGCCCACAACATGATCGACCGCGGACGCGACATGTTTTCTGCGTCATTCTCATTGAGCCTTATAGATGAGATGATCAAGGACTTTAAGGACAGGGACACGAGGATCTCGGCCCTGATCCATCAGCTGCGCCAGTATTTCGTGACCGCATCGCAGATGTTCAGCAATAACAGTTCCTGTTTTGCCGTTCTTGAGGAAGCCGAGGAAAGAAAGACCATCAGAACCGATGGCTGGGAAGCGATGCGGCAGCCTCCGAGGAAGCTCTACGCCAAGATGTGGTACGCGGTCAAATGCTTAGGCGACGTTCTTGACGGGATCGAACAGGGTCAGACCAGAAGAACAGCAATGAAGTTCTTCTTCGAAGCGAGATACTTCCTGACGATCCTCGAGCACTACTTTGACGATTCATACATCACAACGATCGGCAAGGACAGATCGGATATCGTACTTACCTTAAACTGCCTTGACTGCTCTTCCAAGCTCGACAGGATAATAAAGGACAAGCTCCCGGTAATATTCTTCTCCGCGACTCTTTCGCCTTTTGAATACTACCGCAACTGTTTAGTCGGCCGCGATGCCGACTATACGGCAACATTGCAGCTGCCCTCGCCTTTCCCGCCCGAGAATCTTGAACTGATGCTCGATACTGATATCAGCACCGCATACAAGAACCGCAACGAAACTAAAGACGAGCTGGCGCAGAAGATAACTGATGCATTGACCGGCATGACCGGAAACTACATGGTCTTCTTCCCTTCATTCGAGTACATGAACCTGATAATGCCTAAAGTAAAGGAACTCCTCGAATCAGGAAACGGCTCTCTCAGGATCGTCTCCCAGTTCCCCGAAATGACCGAAAATGACAAGACTGAATACCTCGCCGTTTTCGCTGAACCTTCAGACGGGCTCCTTATCGGAACGGCCGTGCTGGGCGGTCACTTCGGTGAAGGAATAGATCTCGTTGGAGACAGGCTCTCAGGCGTAATAATCGTGGGCGTCGGCCTGCCGAAAGTCACTCCCGAAAGACAGATATTATTAAATTACTATACCGAAAAGTTTGGCGACGGATTCGCGTTTGCATACAGGTTCCCCGGCTGGCAGAAAGTCCTGCAGGCTGTCGGAAGAGTAATAAGGACAGAGGAAGACACCGGATTTGCGCTTCTCATAGATTCAAGGCTTGATAATCCCGAATACGTCATGCTCTTCCCTGAGCACTGGAGGATCTGACTTAAGATTCCTTTTTTCCGGGAAGTCCGTCAAGGATGGCAAGGCCGTCGTAGTTCTTGTCGAACTGGACCGAGAGATACGCCGTCGTAAAGTCCTTCAGGGCAAGGATCACTTCTTCAGAAGCTTTCGCAGTGAAAAGACGGTTCATGGGACAATCGGAATAATAGTTCAGCGCTTCAACCGCGTCATAAGGAAGTATGCGGTATTCAGTTCCGGTAAGTCTTCCCGCCCTGGAGTTTTTCACGGTCTCTATCGTACCGCCCGTAAGGCTTACCAGATAATCCTTCCCCGGGACGATATCTTCACCGCCGTTATTCGTGACTTCGTACCTGACCGTAAAGCCTGCGATCGTCAGAAGACGCCAGTTGAATGCGGAATAGACAGTCAGATAATCCTGCGGGCGCTTTGCGAGCATATAGAATGCGTAAGCGGCGAGTTCATAAGCTTCATGAGCAGAATCGCCCTGGAATGTTGAATCCAAAAGGCAGGTCGAGATATGTGAGGCGCATGTCATCGCCTCCAAGCTGTTCATTATCTCTGAATTGTTCTCAACGATGGTACCTTCCTTAAGATAGTAGTATCCGTGGGAAACGCTGACCACGAGATCGCAGACAAGGAAAGGGATCGATGCAAATGCAGACTTGGATCCCGGGCGACCAACGCCTTTTGCGCATACGCTAACAAGCCCCCTGTCCGCAGTGAGGACGGAGACAAGGCGGTCCTTTTCCTTAAATTCACTTGAAGCTAAGATTATCCCCCTGCAGGAGAACGGTTCCATCAGTCTTCCTCCGTATCGGAAAGACCCGTCTCCTTTAAGATGGCCTCGTTGTTCTGCCAGTCTTCCCTGACCTTTACGTAAAGATCAAGATAGACCTTGCATCCGAGCATCTTCTCGATGTTCTTTCTGGCGGCGGTACCTATGCGCTTGATCATCTTGCCGTCACGGCCGATGATTATCCCCTTATGGGACTTTCTCATGCAGAGGATGTCTGCCTTGATAACGACTATCGAGCGGTCGTATTCATCCTCGCCCTCTTCGTCAACGCTTTCCTTGAACTCGGTAACGATAACAGCCGTGCCGTGGGGGATCTCCTGATCAGTGTAATGCAGGATCTGTTCTCTGATCATCTCACCCGCGATCTCACGCTCAGTCTGATCCGTCAGGTATTCTCCGTCATAGAGCCTCGGACCTTCGGGAAGAAGGTTTGAAAGCACTTCGATCAGCGTTTCAACGCCCTTTCCGGTCTTAGCGCTTATCGGAACGACATCAGCGAAAGCGTAAAGCTGTGAGTAGTTGGCGGTTATCGGAAGAAGCGCGTTCTTTCCGACTTCGTCTTCCCTGTTTATCGCGAGAACGACTTTCTTCTTATTCTCGGCACAAAGCTTGATAAGGCGCTTTTCAACGCTTCCCGGCTCTTCGAACCTTCCGTCTGCGATCAGGAGGACTACGTCGGCAGCGATCGCAGATCTGAATGACTTTTCGACCATAATGCCGCCCATCTTCGATCCTGGCTTGTGAACACCCGGAGTGTCAGTGAATATTATCTGCGTGTCTTCCGTGTTATAGATAGACCTTATGTTGGTCCTGGTCGTCTGAGGCTTGTGTGAAACGATAGCGATCTTCATTCCTGAGATGCAGTTAAGGAGCGTGGACTTGCCGACGTTCGGGCGTCCCAACAGGGCAACCGTTCCGACGTGTGCGCAGAGCTCTCCGGCAGGAAGGATCCCGCTCTCGTCTTTATGGTTGTCCATTTCATAGACGTCTTCGATCTCATCGTCAAAGGCGAGACCGACTGCCGCCATAAGGCGCTTCTGCTTGGCGATCATGACCTTCTCGTCTTCGGGATCGATGTGGTCATAACCGAAAAGATGCAAAAGAGAATGTCCTATCAGGAATATAACTTCGCGTTCAAAGGAATGTCCGTATTCCTCGCTCTGCTTCTTTGCGGCGGAAAGGTTTATCAGGATGTCGCCGTAGCAAAGGACTTCGTTTCCGTCCTCATCAGTCTCATAATCTCCTGCGGAAGGGATCTCTGAAAAGCTTCCCTCCTTCATGTCGAACATCGGGAACGAAAGACAGTCAGTCTCTTTGTCGATACCGCGCTGCTCGGAATTGACCTCCCTTATCTCATCGGGAGTCACGAAAGTAAGCGTGACATATGCTTCCTGCATAGTCCTCATCGCCTGAGGCGAGATGAAGTCTTCGGTGCAGATCGCAGCGGATATCTCCGTGATGAGGGCGCTTATTTCTTCAAGCGAACCCTCCGGATTATTTTCGTCTGAATATACGGTCCTGATAATCATGAGGGGTACTTGATCCTTTCATGGAACATGCCTTCATATATATGTCTGAATGAGTGAATGATCTTTTCTATATCGTCGAATGACAGACCGGAATTCTTGAGCTGGTCCTGATCGATCTTGTCCCTGACAAGCGCTCTGACAAGTTCTTCCGCGGCATCGGCAGTCGTGATCTTCTTGGATCTGACTGCTGCTTCAGTGGTATCCGCGAGCATGACAACTGCAGATTCCCTGCTTGACGGAATGTGACCGTGATATCTGAAGTTATCGATATCGGGCATTTCCAGTCCCTTGCTCTTCGCCTCTTCACAAGCCTTGTGATAGAAGTATCCGGGCACCGTTGTTCCGTGGTGCTCGTCGATTATCTTGATTATCGCAGTAGGCAGACGTTCCTTTTTGGCAAGCGCGACTCCGTCCTCGGTATGTGAAGTGATTATCCTTACGCTGTCGCTTACGGGAAGCGCGTCATGAGGATTGACTCCGTCAGTCTGGTTCTCGGTAAAATAAAGAGCCGCATTAAGCTTACCGATATCGTGATAATAAGACGCAACCTTGCAGAGCAGCGCGTCAGCGCCGATGGCTTCCGCCGCGGAGTCCGCGAGATTGGCGACCATCATGGAATGTGAATAAGTTCCCGCAGCTTCCATGAAGAGTCTCTTCAAAAGATGCTGTCCGGGCTGGCTCAAAGAGATAAGCTTGACCGGTGACGCTGCGTTGCTCATAAGTTCATAGATCGGCGAAAGACCGACTGCCGCAACGAGGGACGCGATACAGCTGATCAGGCCGAAGACTCCCGCATTTATGAATTCGTCACGCGTCGCGCCGTTTAAGAATCCGTATACCAGTGAAGCCGTGACAGCTGCAAGAGTCGGATAAAGGATGAGCGCTGCGTTTGTCGAGATCCTTGCGGATTTTCCTGCGAAGATCGCGCAGAAAGCGATGACTATGACGTTAACAAACAGGGTCTGCGTATCGAAATTATAGACCGGCCATACAAACATGAAGTTGAAAAGCGAAAGGATTATCCCGTCGTGGGTACCCATGTATGTAGAACACACCGCCGTGAAGAACGGTACGATGCAGAACAGCGGAGACAACTTGGAAAGATATATGGAGGCCGCTATCGGGACAAGGAAGGTCACGATCAGCATGTAGAAAACAGGAATGTCGAGCTCGCTCTTTTTGCTCCTTGAATTCAGGTAGAACACAACTCCTATCGAGATCACGGCTACGTAGAGCAGGACTCTCAAAAGGATTACGAGATCGAACTTGTTGTCACGGATCAGCTCGAGATCGACAAGATTGCTGTAGACGTGCTCATCGATCTTGCCTCCCGTCTCAACGAGCCTTGCGCCCTTGTCGACGGTAACCGGATCGTTCATTACAGCGTTATAAGCGTTCTGCGCAGCATCGGCAGAAGCCGTCTCGTCATAGATGACGTTTGGTTCAATAACCGCGTTAAGCACAGCAGACATCGAATCCGTATAGCTTGAGTACGAAGGCGATGCCGTCTTGAAGTTGTTGATATGGATCAGGATCTTGTTTGCAAGCTCGTCCTGGCCGATCTCTTCGGTCATGAGAAGCTGTGCGATCGCGACTGACTTGTCGCGGATGAACGGGAATGACGTGGAACTCATGTCGATAAAGGAAATAAGCCTTCTTGCAGGGATCTCCTTATTCATTTTCTGGGCGACCAGCTTTGAAAGGCGGTTTGCGCCTTCAGTGGAAGAAAGCTGCGTGTTCGTAGCCCTCTCCTTCATGATGTCGTTCCTGACCTGCTCTGCAAGTTCAAAGAACTGCTTGGTCCTGTTGATGTTCTCATCGGAAACGGCCGCGGATTTGATGAAGATGTCCTCTGAGTTTTCTCTTGCGATTATCGCCTTTCTCTTAGTCTCATAGGTATCGGTGAAAGTTCTTGGAGCATAGATGTCGCTTACGGCGATCGAGCCGACGCGGTAATCGTAACTGACCGGGAGCGATCCGTAATAAACGATCGCGACAACCGTCAGCGCTGCAAAGATTATGGAAATTACTTTATGGAAAGCTATTCCCTTCTTACTCTTATCGGTATTCATTTCTCCTGACCCGCCTTCTCATATGCCCTTACGATCCTCTGAACAAGGCTGTTGCGGACTATGTCCGTTTCAGTCATGCTCACTATGCTTATCCCTTCAACTCCGCGGAGCACCCTGATGCAGTCCTTCAGACCGCTTTCGACGCCCCTGGGGAGATCTATCTGTGTAAAGTCGCCGCATGCGACGGCACGGCAGTTCAAGCCGATCCTTGTAAGGAACATCTTCATCTGCTCACAAGTCGTATTCTGAGCCTCGTCAAGGACGACGAAGCAGTCATCAAGATTTCTTCCCCTCATGAATGCGAGGGGAGAAACCTCTATAAGACCCTTTTCATAGTATCTGTCAAAGGATTCTGTTCCGAGGAGTACCGAGAGCGCATCGTAAAGAGGTCTCATGTAAGGATCGACCTTTTCTTCGATGTCGCCCGGAAGGAATCCGAGCCTTTCACCAGCCTCGAGCGCAGGTCTCGTAAGGATTATCCTTGAAACCTCACGTGCTTTCAAAGCCTTGACCGCCATTGCGACTCCCAGAAAAGTCTTTCCGGTTCCGGCAGGGCCGGAGCATATGACGAGCTCGGAACGTTCCAGAGCATCGATATAGACGCGCTGGCCAAGTGTCTTGGCCTTTATAGGACGGCCTGAAGGAGTTGCGTAAAAGACCCTGTCGCTCCCTTCCAGAAACTCCTCGAGTTTTCCGGAACGGGCAAGGAATATCAGATAATCAGGAAGAGTCGCATCGATCTCGCCTTCCTTGGCGAAATCAGACAGCGCGGAGAGAACGCCTTTCGCGCGCAGGACAGACAGGCTGTCATCGCCCGTTATCTCGACGCCGCCCCCGTCAAGCGAAATGCCGACGCCGAAAGCGGAAGCGATCTTGTTCCAATAAACGCCGACAGCGCTGTCAAAGGCGCCTTTGATGTCCAATTTCTCTGTCATAGTAAAATTATCTGTCAAATGAGGCTAACCGTCAATCTCAAAGCGGAGTAAGAAGTTTTTCGGCTTCCGTGAAATAATCCGGAAGCGGCGCTTCGAAATGCATCGTCTCTCCGGTCCTCGGATGGACGAAAGTGATGGAGCAGCTGTGGAGCGCCTGGCCCTCAAGACCGAATTTAGGACGCCTTGCCGCATAGACCGGGTCTCCCAAGACCGGATGATTGATGTACCCCATATGGACCCTGATCTGATGGGTCCTTCCCGTCTCAAGCCTTAACAAAAGATCCGTCGCTTCGGCAAACCTTTTGACAACGGAAAAATGTGTAACCGCGCTCTTTCCGTCCTTAACGACAGCCATCTTCCTTCTGTCAGATGAGGACCTTCCGATCGGGGCGTCTATAGTGCCCCGCTCCTCTGAGATCACACCATAGACCAAAGCCCTGTATTCCCTGACGATCTCATGCCTTGAAAGCATGTCGGCCAGGGCAAGATGAGTCTCGTTATTCTTGCAGGCAAGCATGACGCCCGAAGTATCCTTGTCGATACGGTGAACGATGCCGGGCCTGATAACGCCGTTTATGTCAGAAAGATCTTCGCCGCAATGCGCAAGTAGCGCGTTGACCAGAGTTCCCTCGTGATGACCTGCGGCAGGATGAACAACCATGCCCTGCGGCTTATTGATAACGAGAATGTCTGAATCCTCATATAAGATATCGAGCGGAATGTCCTGCGGTATATTGTCGCTGTTCTCAGGTTCAGGAAAAGTGACCTCGACGGTATCACCCGCCTCAAGGATAAGGCCTGCCTTTGAAGCGGCCTTGCCGTTTACCTCTACCATTCCGTTGGTGATGAGCCTTTTATAAAAGGACCTCGAATAATCGCGTCCCGAGTTTTCGGAAATGAAGACGTCGAGCCTTGCGCCCGGCGTGCTGCAAATTAGCTTAATCTTCTCCATCGTAACCTTTTATGTCGGCTGACCTGACCTTGTAAGGAAGTGAGGGAGTATCTTCATCAGTTTCGTCCGCTTCATCTGCTTCCTGGCCTTCAGTTTCGTCAACCTTATCGTCTGCCTTGATCTTATCGTCGATATTCGGTACGAATCCGTAAAGTTCCTCTTTTGAGATCTTCTTTTGGGCAGGCTTTTTCTTGGAAGATCCCCAGAAATCGTCAAAATAGGTCTTGCCGAAGATGATTATCCCCATGAGGAAGACCGTACCAACCACAGCACAGATATCCGCAAGATTGAAGATCGGGAAAGTATAACTGCCAAAATCGAATCTCAAATAGTCGATGACGTATTTGAGCTGGACCCTGTCGATAAGGTTTCCGAAAGCGCCTGAAGCAATAAGGCAGAAAGCAAGACCGAGCAGTTTAAGCCGCTTGGCGCATGCAATGCCCATGAAGATCACGACGAGGCCGCCGAGCACGGCAGAGATTATGGAAAGAACGGTAATGCCCCATGACTTGTCTGCAAAGAGGCTGAAAGCGCTGCCGGTATTGCGTACGTAGTGAAGAGAAAAGAATTTCTCGATTACCGGAATGTTCTCTCCGTAGGCCATGGAAAAATCGATGACCTTCTTGACCATCTGATCCGCCACGACAAGGAAGAACAGCAGGAAAATGTACATTACCATAAGCTCAAGTCCGTTGACGGAACCGGCTTTACGTCCTTTACTCATACTCACAAAACCTTCTTATCTCCAGACACCTTCCGGAGGCGTCAGTATTAAAGACTATACCACAAATAATGGCGGGGCCCGATGCGGGTTCATAACGCGCGGGCATCTTGGTGACCAGCCTGGTTATGGATGTCTCAGCCTTCATGCCGAGCACCGAATCTTCAGCGCCCGTCATTCCAACGTCGGAAATGAAGCCCGTTCCTCCCGGAAAGATCTTCTCGTCCGCGGTCTGGACATGCGTATGCGTTCCTGCGACGCAGCTCACCCTGCCGTCAAGATAACGCCCCATAACGATCTTCTCTGAAGTCGTCTCGGCATGGAAATCCAGGAAGATCGAAGTGCATCTTTCCTGAATCTTAAGTTTTTCAATGATCTCGTCAGCTTTTTGATAAGGGCTGTCGGCAGACGGACTCATGAAGACCTGCCCCAGAAGATTAAAAACGCCAAGACGCTCATTTCCCTTCTCGAAAACGAAATAATCGTATCCGGGCCAGGATGGCGTAATGTTTGCGGGTCTGGCGCAATTACGGACCTTTGCCGCCTGGTTTATGAAATCCCTGTTTGAAAAAGAGTGGTTTCCCAAGGTGAAACCGTCTGCTCCTGCAGCAGCGAGGTCTTTTAAGATGTTTATGGAAACGCCCATCCCGTTAGTCGCATTCTCGGCGTTTACCAAAAGACAGTCTATGCCGTTATCAGCCTTGAAGCGCGGCATTATGGCGCTGAAAGCGCGTTTGCCCGGGGCACCGACTATATCACCGACAAAACAGACCTTCACGAGACTTCTCCTTAAGCACAATTACAGTCAAAAATTATACTAAATAATAATAAAAAACACAAAAGCCCGTTATCTCACCCTTGTCTTTGCTATAATGATTTTCACAAAGACGGAGGATCTCATATGAAAGTTGAATTCGGTTACGGTAAATCTGTACAGGTCGTGGATATTCCCGACAAAAACCTTGATGACATACTTTTGGCAACTGAGATAGAACATGAGCGCCGCGGCCCTGAAGCCGTTAAATACGCGCTCTTGAACCCTATCGGCTCTCCCCGTCTCAAGGATCTCGCCAAGCCCGGTCAGAAGATCGCCATTGTCACCAGTGACATCTCAAGGCCTCTTCCCAGCTTTGACGTCATACCTTCCATCCTCGATGAACTCTATGAAGGCGGTTGCGATCCCAAGGACATCAAGGTTGTCTTTGCGCTCGGCTCACACCGCTGCCATACCGAAGAGGAAAAGAAAAAGCTCGTCGGAGAGCGCGTCTACAGCGAAGTCGAATGCGTGGACAGCGACCCTAACGACTGCATCCATATGGGAACGACCTCAAGAGGCACTCCCGTTGATATCACCAGAAGCGTTGCTGAAGCGGATTTCAGGATCGGCGTAGGCAATATCGAGTTCCACTATTTCGCAGGTTATTCAGGCGGAGCAAAAGCTCTGATGCCCGGCGTCTCCACGCCTTCCGCCATCCAGGCGAACCACCGCATGATGGTCGACGAGAAAGCCTGTGCAGGCAATCTTGACGGCAACCCCATCAGAGCCGACATCGAAGAATCAGAGACTTTCTGCCACTTAGGATTCATCGTAAACCCCGTTCTTGACGAGCATAAGCACATCGTTTACTGCGTAGCAGGCGATGTCACCGAGGCTCACAGGGCAGGCTGCAGATATCTCGATAAGATGTATAGGAAACCTCTCAAGAGAAGAGCCGATATCGTTATCGTCTCACAGGGAGGCGCGCCCAAGGACGCTAACCTTTATCAGACACAGAAGGCCCTGGATAACACCAAGTATGCCGTAAGAGACGGCGGCACGATAATCGTTATCGGTGCCTGCAACGAAGGCCTTGGCAGCGCTAAATTTGAAGAATGGCTCACTACGGCAAACACCCCTGACGAGCTCATCGAAAGAGTCAGCAAAGATTTCCAGTTAGGCGGTCACAAGGCAGCCGCCATCGCAATGGTATTAAAGCACGCAAAGATCGTACTGATCTCTGAAATGGATGATGATTTTGTAAGAAGCATTTTCCTTGAGCCGATGCATTCTGCTCAGGAAGCTTTCGATGAGGCATACGCAAGATACGGAGAAGACTGTTCGGTAATCTGTATGCCGTTCGGCGGTGCTACTCTTCCGATCCCGCCTCAGGATTGATTTCCTTCGCCTTATTTTCTTCAACAGTTTCACCGGAAGCGGCTTTCACAATGCCGCCTTTTGTATCTTTGGAAACAGCAACGACAACAAGGCTTAAGAGAAGTCCGAAATAGAACGAGAACACTCTCCAGATGAGCATCGCCGTGGAAGCGACCGTCTTGCCCAGGAATCCGAAGAGCATTACAAAGCTTGCCTCCGAACCGCCGGAAGCACCGGGCAGCGGCATAAAAGTGTTGAAAAGGCTGATCGCCGCGGCAAGAGAAATGAACTTAGGCAGATCTGCTATGGTAACGGGAACTCCGAGCGACATCGCCGCGAAGAAAGGCAATGTATAGAAAAACGTAAGCTTTACCGCATGGCAGAGACAAACCTCAAAGAAGAGTTTTTTCTGCGAGAAGAGCTGCGCTGATTCTTCACGGAATTCCTTAAACGATTCGCTCACTTCCGCGGAAGTCTTTTCGTAATTCTTTACGAGCTTGATCCTGGCAAGAAAACCGATGAGCTTGACGATAAAGAAATCGTGGGCCTTTGCGGATTTGGTCACCAGGAAGAAACCTCCTGTAATGGCGACATTAACAACGAACCCGATCACACCGATCCAAATGCTCTGCGTGTTCTGGAAGATCGAACGCGCATTGATGAGCATAGCCAAAGTCGCGTAAGTGATGATGACTATCTGGTAAGTTATGAAAACGACGGTAAGGATTCCTGAAGCCTGTCCGACATGTATCCCCTGGTTGTGGAAGACATAAACCTGCGCGAACTGTCCGCCAGTTGCGGAAGGCGTAAGATCACTGAAAAGGACGCCGGTCATGTTGGTAACGAACGTCTGTCTCAAGTGAAGCTTATAGCCCCTGGCCTTGCAGATGATGTAAAGGATCAGGGCATCGATGATATAGTAGACCATCATAATGCCTGCCATGACCGCAAGGATCTGGATCTTTGCCGTCTTTACCGCTTCAAAGACAGAACCGAGCTCCCCGCCCACTGTCAGATACACGATAAATGTACCGATAACAATTATCAGCAGGAAATTAAGTATGTATTTTCCGACAGACTTTAACTTTTCCATATACCGTCAATTAAAAGCAAATATCTTCTGGGAGATCTTGTATCCCAGGACCGAGATCTTTCTTCCGAGCGCACCCGGAAGGTTCATCCATCCGCCCATGAAGCTCCGCCTGATCTTCTTATAAGCAACCGGATCAGACTTTTCAAGGTAGTTCCAGAGTTCTTCCTTTTTAGCCAGGTGCTCAGGAGTTCCACCGACAAGAAGGATCGCGCTGGTGGCACAATACATCAGCTTGAGGAAGGCGATGAGATACTTTTCGAGGCGCTTTGAAAGTCCCTGAGGTCTGTTTACGTAGATGTCGGTTATGCGCTTGTCGACCATTATCTGCTGGTCGATGTTCTTTAACTGAACCTGAACGTTGACCGACTGGTCAGCACGACCTATCCGGTAGTGATAGAGCGCATCGTCAAGATAGTAGACCGTCTTCGTAAAAGGCAGGGGCTGGAATGCGTATATGTTATCAACGTAATAAGCGTGCTTTGGCAGTTCCGTTCCGCTCTGAAGAAGAACTTCCCTCCTGTATATGATGGTATGCATCATTATGAACTGGGACTGGCCCATGTGTCCTACTTCGTCCCAAGTGAAAGGCTGCCCCTTGGGGAATGCCCCCTTGAAACGCATGATTGTCTTTTTATCGGAGTCTTCCCTGTCGAAAACGTAGTTCGCGAGGAAAAGGTCGACCTTCGTGCCCTTCTGTTCCAGATCTTTCAGTATCCTTATGATCTTGAGGAGCACGTCAGTATCCGCCCAGTCGTCAGAATCGATATTCTTAAAGAACACTCCCGTTGCTTCCCTGATGCCAGTGTTGACAGCGCCGCCGTGTCCCGCATTCTCCTGATGGATCGCGCGGACAATGCCGGGATACTGTTTCTCGTAACTTTGGGCTATCTCAAAGGTGTTATCCTTAGTTGAACCGTCATCAACGATAAGTATCTCAATGTCATCTCCGCCCGGAAGCAAAGATTTAATGCACGTCTCCATGTAAGACGCGGAATTATAGCAAGGAATTGAAACTGAAAGTATCTTCATAGCCATACCATTATAGCGATTTTACAAATAATCGCAATTACAGTAAAGGCATGAAGAAAAATCAGCTGTCAGCTGTCGTATGCAGAGTGGTTGTTAAGGAAGATGATCGCTGCAACTATCATTCCGACAGCGCCTATCAGCATCAATATCGCACCTGCACCCTTGTCAACGCCGATCGAAATGCCATACTGGCTGCCGGCCTTAGCGAGCTTTGTATAAGCATTGCTCTTCATAACGGCATCAATGGACGAGAAGTTCATAATGTAATTGAAGGCTGCCAGTAATGCGCCTCCAATGCCGCATACAAGATATACCGCAGGCTTGCCCTTGATCGCAAAAACGATTCCCGTTATGCAGGCAGCCGCCATAAGATAAAGGTAGTAGTTAGGTGACTGGATCAGGCTGACGGATTTGCTTATCGTAATATATGTACCGTCATCTTTGTAATCCATATTCCTGTCAGCAGCCATCTTGACCAGAGCCTGGGTATTGGTTCCCTGCGGGATCATGCTCTTATTGATGGAAACGCGGGCCGTAACAAACGGTATCAGCATCGAAATGATGACAACGCCTGCAAAGAACAGGGCAAGAAGCCTTGAAAAGCCGATTCCTCCAAACATCAGATCACTGCCGCTGCTTCCTCCGCCATATGAATATGCCGGCATATCAGCATAACTGTTTGAATCAAAACGGATAACGGGACTTGCGTTTGAACCCGCAGGTTCGTCCGATATCGGGTCCTCAAAAGTATTTCCGCCAAAATCCGCCTGAGTACCAGTGTTCTGTGCAAAAGGTGATTTTGCAAATGGTGAAGGTGTTGCTGCAGACGGTGTCTCAACGGGCTGCGTTTCAGCAGGCTGCGCGACGACCGGCTCCGGATCAGCTTTCCTTGCGCCAATGACAGGGTTATAAGCCGGTGCAAACGTTTTTGTTTGGACCTCCTCGCTCCCATCAAAAATGTAACCGCAGTACATGCAGTATCCTTCTGCAGGATCCACAACCTTTCCGCAATCCGGGCATTTTACCTGTGCCATTATGTTCCCCTCCTTATTCCAATGGAAAGATAATTATCAGATATATTATCAAACATAATGGATTTTTACTATACAAATCGTAAAGCTTTACACAGTTGAGAGTACCCAAGACAGGATGCAGACTGCAATGTAGGATACTGCCGTGAAGTATACGCCGGAACGGAAGTGTGATTTTCCGCGGTTTACGGAAAGGATCGACATCAGAGCCGAGAACCCGAGTGCCAGTGTTCCCCACATAGCGAGCATCCTCTTGGGCGTATAACCGTAGATGCTGAAGTACAGCCAGAGCTTGCTCATTGCGATTGCTGCAAAGATAATGCTCTCTGCCATAAGAAGGGTTACCAGAATCCTTCCGGGAAGTGATACTCTTCCGTTGTTATTTCTCTTCTCAAAAAGATATATCGTCAGATAAACGCACATATTTACAGCCATGATTCCGACCAATTCGAAGAAACCGTTTCTCGCGAAATATGCAACAAGCTGTCCGTCAGGCACTTCGCCTGTGAATCCGCCCATGAAGTATGCCGTTCTCTTGGCAAAGAACAGGATATACATGAGAACAAAGAATCCTGCGCTGATAGAAGTAATGACGCAAGGCACTTTTCTTCCTCTTGCGAAGAAAGAAACAAGATTTATGCCAAAGCGCTTCTCCCTGACTCCGTCAGACTTTGCGCTTCTTGAGATGAGACCGTAAAGATAGAAGCAGACAGGTATCGCGAATATGACCCTGAATAAGATCTCCTCAAATTCTATCTTTCTGAAATATTCCAGGATCCCGCACAGGTATGTATTCAAGAAATCGGCTATATCCTTATCGATCTTGGACAAAAGATTAAGCGCGATCCCAAAGAATATGAGCATGACAAAGACAAATCCAAACACGAGCAAACCGATCGCCGCATTTCTGGCCTTCCTGTCACCTTCCCTCTTGAATGCTGTCCAGTCAGTAACGAAGTTCGGAAAACCTGCAAAAGACTTAACATAGAAACCGTGGATAAGGTCTGCCGGAATAAGCCCGCAGGTCTTCTCTCCCAACAGGACGTCATTGGATACAAGTACCGAATATACCGCGCAAAGATGGAGCGCAAAGCATGAAAGGACTGTGCTCGGTCCGAACGGTGCTGTAAATGCCGACA
>JAILIB010000017.1 GCA_024695505.1 Saccharofermentans sp. | reverse complement strand
TGTAGGGAAGTTCCGTGAATACTTTGCGGCCGTAAAAAGAGCACAGGAAGAGAATAAGCGCATCTGCGGTAATTGTTACAATTACGATTACGATGGTTATATCTTTGTAGATGAGATGGGCAATCTTATCAGACCTGACTACCTGAGCTGTCAGTTTCCGAAGTTCCTAGCAAAGCACGGTCTTGAGAAGGTAAGGTTCCATGATCTGAGACACAGCTGCGCAAGTCTGCTTGTAGCAAGCGGAGTACCGCTCAAGAGTGTACAGGAGTGGCTGGGGCATAGCGACTTTAGCACCACGGCTAACATCTATACCCATCTTGACTTCTCAGCTAAGATATCGTCTTCCATGGCTTTGGAGCGACATTTAGGCCTTCCGGATTCAGACTTCTCAAGTCCCTGGGAAGCCAATAATGACAGGGCTTCTGAGGTTTTGAAAGACGAGGAAAAACTTGCTTGATTAGAATTTTTGGAGCGATATCGCAAATTGACGTTTATTACCTCGCAATCCTTAGAAAGTCAATAAACACAAGGGCTTTGAAGGATTCGAGATCGGAATAAGTCTTATACGCTCAAAATATAATGGAGCGATTCGCATTGAAATCGGCAGTTTTTCAAAAAATGAAAATACCTGCAAACGCAGTGTTTACAGGCATTTCGTGGCGGAGATGGTGGGATTCGAACCCACGTATCGGTTGCCCGATAAACGCATTTCGAGTGCGCCCCGTTATGACCACTTCGATACATCTCCGTGCATAAAATCGAGCTACAATCGCATATTACCGAACGCTCCCCCGGTTAGTCAACCGGAGCGATTTGGAGCGATATTGGAGCGACATTCCTTCAGGAATGCTTCATCGACACCCTGCAAAGTGCTTTATTTATTGCATCTCACAGTTCGGGCCAAAACTTGACAATCACATTTCGAGTGCGCCCCGTTATGACCACTTCGATACGTCTCCGTAGCCGTTATATTATAGCAACTTTTAAAATGGTGTCAAAAAAGGATCTTGCCCTTCATTACGTCTGCAGCTTCCTTGCCCTGGAAGTACTCGACTATGGCAAGACCGAAGGGGACGGAGGTGCCCATTGCCTGGCTCGTGATTATGTTCCCGCATGTAACGACCTTGGTTTCCTTGTCAAGATCCGCGCCCTGTTCGGTCATAATGTCCCATACACCGGGGTTTGAGGTGGCGTGCTTGCCTTTAAGGAGACCGAGCCCTGAGAAGATGGAAGGCGCCGCGCAGATTGCCGCAATGCCCTTGCCCTCGCTGTTGAACTTTACGACTGCGTCCGTGAGCTTTTTCGTATTGCGGAGGTTCTCGGTTCCCTTGATGCCGCCGGGGAGGACCAGCATATCGTAATCGTCAAAGTCGATCTCATCGATCTGCCTGTCCGCCGTGATGACGACGCCTCTGGAAGCGGTGATGGTCTTTTCGGACTTCACTGAAATGACGTCACAGTCGATCTGTGCGCGTCTCAAGATGTCTACAGGCGTGATAGCCTCGACTTCTTCTGTTCCGTCTGCTACGAATACTGCTACTTTAGACATAAACCCTGAACCTGCCCTATATTATTTTTTCTTTTGTGGTAATATATGCAAATGTTATTCTAATCCTTTGAAGTAATGGAGCGCAATATGAATCTGTTAAATTACGAAGAAGTCCAGTTTCCCGGACTCGGACTGAAGTTTGACATCGATCCGGTAGCTTTCCGCATCGGCAATTTCGAGGTCTACTGGTACGGTATACTTATCGCGGCGGCACTCGTACTCTGCATTGCATTGGCGATCAAGCAGGCAAAGAAGTATAACTTCCCTGATACGCTCATCTATGACACGATGCTCGTAACGATACCCTGCGCCATAATCGGTGCCCGTGCTTACTACGTAATATTCAACTGGAACATCTACAAGGACAATCTCCAGAGCATATTCGATACAAGGGCAGGCGGACTTGCCGTATACGGCGGCGTCATCCTTTCGCTCCTGGGACTCCTTCTCATGTGCAGGATCCGCAAGATACCGTTTACTTCTCTTGTCGATTACTGCATCGTCTATCTTCCTTTGGGCCAGGCTATCGGCCGTTGGGGCAACTTCTTCAACCAGGAAGCTTTCGGAACCACGACAACTGCACCCTGGGGCATGTGGAGCAGATCGGTACAGTCTTATCTTGCAAGATTCTGCCCCGAGCTGGTTGCCCTGTCGCCCGTCCATCCCACGTTCCTTTATGAATCGATCGCTGACCTCATTATCTTCGTGATCCTTCTTCAGGTTAGGAAGAAGAGCACTCATTCGTTTGAGACCGCCAGCGCTTATTTTGTTCTTTACGGCGCAGTCCGTTTCTTCATCGAGGGACTCCGTACCGATTCTCTTTATATCGCAGACACGGGAATCCGTGCCTCACAGGCGCTTTCGCTCCTGCTTCTCCTTTTCGGACTTTTCTACATTGCTTTCGCTCACATAAAGAATTTCGAAAAGAAGCCTTTCCCTGCAAAGCTCTACGTTGTTGAAGAGTCAAAGTCCGAAAAGACTGATGATGAAGAAGACAATGAAGAGGAAGCAGAAGAGTCTGACGGTGATGCTGCTTCGGAGGATGAAGACGAGTCTGAAGAAGAGGCATCCGAAGACAAAAAGTCTGAGGAAAAGAAGCCGGAAGACGAGTCTGATGAGAAGTCCGAAGACGAAGAAGAGTCTGAGGATGAAGACGAACCTGAAGAAAAAGATTCTAAGGATAAGAAAGCCAAAGACTGATGGAAAACAGCAACAAGTCCGGATTTGTAAGGATGCGTGCAGGTGCCGTCTTAAAGACGGTGGACTATTACCTTGTCGTACCGATCATGCTCCTTACCATAATCGGATTGTATGTCCTCCAGAAGGTTCTTTCAAAGGGCTACGTTGCCTATCCCGGAAACTATTACAGACAGATCGCCGCGACCGCTGCAGGCGTTTTCGTTGCGCTGGTCATAAGCCTTCTTGACATGCACATGCTAAAGGCAGTCGGACGCGTAACGTACGTTGTTTCGCTCCTGCTTCTCATTCTCGTCCCGATCGACGGTTATTCGCTCGCCGGATACTGGGGCGCGGACTCATGGCTCAAGCTTCCTGTAATCGGTAACTTCCAGCCTTCCGAGCTTGCGAAGATAGGTCTCATCCTTTTGGCGGCCGAGATCTTTGAAGCGATGTCGCAGAAGAAGATAAGCGTAATCAAGGGCTTTGGAATAATGGGCGCCGTGTATGCACCGCCGCTCCTTCTGATCCTCACCCAGCCCGACTTCGGAACGGCGATGGTTATCCTGTTTACCTTCGTCTGCATGCTCTTTGCCTGGGGCGTTAAATACAGATACTTCCTTCTTGCGTTCTCGTCTGCGGTCGTCATCATCGTTCCGGCAATGTGGACTTTCTATCTTAAGCCTTATCAGAAAGAGCGAATCCTTTCACTCGTATTTAAAGGTTCTGACCCGAAAGCCGAGTACAACCTCATGCAGTCACAGTACGCGATCGCGTCAGGCGGCCTTACCGGCAACAAGACGGGCATCTACGTCACCGTGCCAGTTAAGGAGAGTGACTTCGTTTTCTCGGCGGTATCCGAGCACTTGGGCTTTATCGGCACGACAGCGGTAATAATCCTGGCGTTCTTCTTCATCTGCAGGTGCCTTTACGTTGCGGCGAAAGTCAGTTCAAAGGCCGCGTCGTACTGCGTTACCGGCCTCGCGGGATACTTCGCGTTCCACTATATCGAGAATCTCGGCATGTCAGTCGGCCTTTTGCCGATCACGGGCATCCCGCTCCCGTTCGTAAGTCTGGGAGGTACTGCCATGTTGATCAACTTCATGGCTTTCGGAATAATCCTGAACATTTCGATGTCGCGAGGGCGAGTCGGAGGATAACATTAACGGGGATTGCAGTCCGTGATAGGAAAATGGAGACAGAAGCTTCATATCGAACCGCCCAGGGGTTGGCTTAACGACCCGAACGGACTTTGCTTTTTCAAAGGAAAATATCACGTCTGGTTTCAGTACACGGAAGGCTCCGCTCAAGGTGACGGACTTAGGTGCTGGGGCCACTATGAGAGTTCTGACATGCTCTTGTGGAAGTTCGCGGGAACTTCTCTTTATCCCGATACCGCATCTGATGCGACCGGAGTGTTCTCGGGTTCTGCTGTGGTAAACGGTGACAAGTTAGAGCTCTTCTATACGGGCAACGTGGAGCACGAAGGCGATCACGACTACATTACTTCAGGCCGCGAAGCCAACCAGATCCATGTAACGACAACAGATGCAAGACAGATGGGCGCCAAGAACGTTATCCTGCGAAACAGCGATTACCCTGACTATTGTTCATGCCATGTTAGAGACCCTAAGGTGACATGTGAAAACGGCGTCTGGCGCATGGTCCTTGGCGCGCGCACTTTGGGAAACGAGGGATGCGTCCTTATATATGAAGGCACGTCGCCCGATGAATTCAAGTTTATAAAGAAACTCTCTGTCTCTGATTTCGGCTATATGTGGGAATGCCCCGACATGTTCGAACTCGGCGGAAACACTTATCTTTCAGTTTCTCCGCAGGGTGTGGTGTACGGAGAATTCGAATTCCAGAACCTGTTCTCGAGCGGTTATTTCAGAGTGGATGGCGATAAGCTTTCTCACTTCGAAGAATTCGATCACGGTTTTGATTTCTATGCACCGCAGACGTTCAAAGCCCCTGACGGAAGGCGCATCCTCATCGGCTGGATGGGCATCGGAAACGGGTCAGGATACACAAATCCCACCATTGATCTGGGCTGGCAGCACTGCCTGACGATCCCGCGTGAACTGACTGCGGATGCTGACGGTGTGATCCTTCAAAACCCTATCAGAGAGATAGAATCACTAAGGTTTGCACCTGCTGTGATCGGGAAAGAACAGACCTGGCATAAGCTTCCTTTTGACATAACTATAAGCGGCATCGAAGCGGATCAGGGCTTTGAGATGGAGATCGGCAAAGCGAAGATATCGTGGCGCAGTGAAGGATATGTTGAATTAACCTTTACCGATGAAAAGGTTTCAGCAGGAAGAAAAGTCCGCAAGGTCAGGACAGGCGCGCTTAAAGATCTGCGCATAGTTGCTGACAGATCGAGTCTTGAGATCTTTATAAACGGCGGAAGACACGTGATGAGCACGAGGTTTTATCCTGAGTTCGCGGAAGTCCCCGTCAGCATTACATGCAATGTCTTTGCTGCAAACCTTTTCAGACTTGACGTAAAGAATACTCTTGTCGCGATTGGAGAGGCCTTGATAGATTTCATTCCTGACAGAAAGGGATGCGAGTTTGACGAAGTGTCTTCGTTTGCACCTGTTCCGGGCGGCGCGCCGGCTAATGTCTGCGCAGCTTTTTCAAAGCTCGGCGGCAATTCCAGGATGATAACCCAGCTCGGTAAAGATCCTTTCGGTGACATGATAATCAGGACACTCGAGGACTCCGGAGTCGATACATCGGCAGTAAGCCGCACGGATGAAGCCAATACAGCGCTTGCTTTCGTCAGTCTGAACAGCTCCGGAAAGAGCACATATTCTTTCTACAGAAATCCTTCAGCGGATATGCTCCTGGAGCCTTCGCAGATCAGTCCGGACATGTTTGACGGCTGCAGCTTCCTTCATTTCTGCAGCGTGTCTCTGGGCGACTTCCCGATGAGAGACGCACACAGGACTGCGATCGTTCTGGCACGCAAGAATGGTGCAATTATCAGTTTTGATCCTAACCTCAGATTTATGCTCTGGGACGACCCGGATGCGCTGGGACAGGTTGTCAGAGAATTCATTCCCGAAGCAGATATCCTCAAGATCGCTGACGAGGAACTGGAGTTCATAACGGGTGAGGACACACTTGAAGACGCGCTTCCGATACTCATGAGAGGCAATGTAAAACTCGTTATCCTGACCTGCGGCGCAGACGGCGCTTTTGCAGCAAACATGGCGGGAACGGCCTTTGTGCCCGGCAAAAAGGTGGATGTGAAAGATACCACGGGAGCTGGCGACTGCTTTATCGGATCGTTCCTGAGATGCCTTGAAATGAACGGTGTCAGAAGAACTGATCTTGATAAGATCCCTCCTGAAAAACTGAAGGAATATCTTGAATTCGCGAATAACTGTAGTGCCGTATCAGTCACGAGAAAGGGTGCGATACCTTCTTATCCGGCTCTTGAAGAGGTTATTAAAGACTGACGGAACTCTTTAGAAGACCGATCTCTTCATCAGTCAGTTCGCGGATCGTACCTGTATTCTCGCATGACTCATCGATCTCAAGTCCCGCAAGAGAGACTCGTCTTAATGCGATGACCTCTTTGCCGAAGTGGGCGAATATCCTTCTGACTTCGTGTGTCTTTCCCTCGTAAAGCGTAATTTCAGCGTTGTTGCTGTCTATGACGGAAAGCTCCGCCGGCGCGGTCTTCACGGGAACATCCATATCAGTCAGAGTGATCCCGGAAGCTACGGCTTCGATCTCTTTTCCGCTCCAGGAAGGGCCTTCGAAAGTGACAAAGTACCTTTTGGCGACGTGGTATTTCGGAGACTGGAGCCTGTGCGAAAGCTCGCCGTCGTTGGTAATGATGAGGAGTCCCGTTGTGTGATAGTCGAGACGTCCTACGGGTGCGAGCTTTTTGCCTTTGAGTTTGGCAGGAATGAAATCTCCGACGCAGGAAAGACGCGGATCTTCCATCGCCGTAAGCACGCAGTCGGGTTTGTCGAGCAGGAAATAGAGATTCTCTTTTTGGCCGATCTCAATGCCTTTGCAGGTTATCTGATCAGTCTCTTTGACCTGCATGCCGGGATCTTTTGCTGTGACGCCGTTGACCGTTACGCCGCCGGAAGCGATGAGTGAGCGCACTGAAGATCTGGTGCCGATGCCTGAATTTGCGAGTGTCCTGTCCAATCTCATATAAGGATTATATCATGTAGTATAATTCTCTTATTACGCGCGAAGGGACTGATGTAAGAACCTATGGCAGATGAGTTTGACGCAAAATGGGAAGAATTCGAGGCTAAATGCCGCGCCTGCAGCAACTGCGGGCTGAGGGCAGGTGCGACCAATGTCGTTATCTCCAGAGGCGGCCGCCACGCTCCGCTCATGATCATAGGCGAGGCCCCGGGCGAGCAGGAGGACCTTAAAGGACTTCCGTTCGTCGGCAGATCGGGCCAGCTCCTTCAGAACCTCATCGACAGTTACGGCTTCACTGAAGAGGACTATCACATCTGCAACATAGCAAAATGCCGTCCTCCGCAGAACAGGCGTCCCACGCCACAGGAGATCCACGCCTGTAAGCCCCTTTTAGCTGAACAGTTCAGGCTGGTCCGTCCGAAGGTGATCCTTCTTTGCGGCTCGACCGCCTACGAGGCTTTCTTCGGCGAGAAGCCCGTCATGCGCAACGTCAGGGGTTTCTTCATCGAGAAGAACGGATTTTTCATTATGACGACATATCACCCGGCATTCGCTTTAAGGAATCCCAGGAACAAACTGCCCATCTACGAGGATATGGGAAAGGTCAGGACCAAGCTTACCGAGATCGGCGCGATGCCTCCGCTGGAGCCCATCTGATCCAAAACACAGAAACATATTGATTTTCATATCACGATTTGCTATACTTCGTTGGTCGTTAACCGACATAGCCGAATTGTGTAACGGTAGCACACCGGTCTCTGACACCGTTTGTCTAGGTTCGAATCCTAGTTCGGCTGCCAAAAGCAAAAAGACCCTCCGGAATCCCGCGAGGGTTTTTTATTTTACAAAAACCTATGCGCAAAAGACTTTTTTACCTGACAGCGACCCTGGTACTCTTCGCAGTTGAATTCTGCATTGCCCTGTTCGTGCATGACAGCTTTGTCAGGCCCTTCGTCGGAGACGTGCTCGTCGTCATACTGATCTACACGTTTATCAGGATATTCATTCCTGAGAAGGTGAGGCTCCTTCCGCTTTATGTTTTCGTTTTCGCGGCGGCGGTGGAGATACTTCAGTATTTCAGGATCGTGGAGGTCTTAGGACTTCAGGACAACGTGATAATGAGCACGGTAATAGGCACGTCATTTGATATAAGGGATATATTATGTTACTTTGTCGGGTGTGTATTTTGCGGCGTTTGGGAAGTCATCAGATATAAAAGAGAAAAGGCTGAACCAAAATGAATTACAGAATAATAGATAAAGAAACATACTATAGAAAAGGAGTCTTCCGTCATTTCTCGGAGGACTGCAAGTGTTCTGTCTCCATGACCGCAAGGGTAGACGTCACAAAACTTGTAAAGTACTCAAAAAGTACGGAGACCAAGTTCTATATTAATTTTTTATACTTACTTACTAAGGTCTTAAACTCCAGGGATGACTATAAGATGGGTTATCTGTGGCAGAGCGGTGAGATCATCTGCTATGACGTGATCAACCCCACGCAGTACGTTTTCCATGAGGACACGGAAACGTGCACGCCTGTTTACAGCAATTACGATCCGGACTACAAGACCTTCTATGAGAATGCTCTGGCAGACGTTGAAAAAGCAAAGCAGACGAGGGAATACGGGCTTGACGCCATGAATCACCCGAACTGGTTTGACGCGTCTTATATCTCGTGGCTGTCTTACGATTCACTGAACATAGAGCTCCCGGACGGGTATCTTTATTTCGCGCCCATCATCAACTGGGGCAAGTACAGGGAGGAGAACGGCCGTTTGATGCTGCCTCTGACCGTGAGGATGAATCACGCGATAGCGGACGGTTATCTCGTTGCAAGGGTCTATAAGCTTTTGGAAGAAGAGATAAGCAAGTTTACCGGGGAGGAGATCTGATTTGAAAAGTTTCAAAGTTACCGCCGCACAGGACGGCAAACACGTCGTAAAGGCTTCCTCGGAGGCTTTCCCGGGACTTAAACAGGCAGATCTTTTCCATGCGCTCAAACGTAAGGACATTAAGATCGACGGCAAACGTACTGCTCAGGACGTTGCGGTAAGGGAAGGACAGACGGTCGAGGTCTGGCTGCCTGACGAGCTTTTCGAGGGCGGTAAGAATAAGACAGAGTCCGAAAACGTGAAGGAACCTTTCAAGATCGTCGCGGAGACAAACGGCCTCATTATCGTAAACAAGGCCCAGGGGATCGCTGTCCATTCGGGAAAGAGCACCGGAGAGGACACTCTGATCGACCTTATCCGCAGCAAGACCAAATACAAGGAGGCAGAACTCTGCCACCGCATCGACATGAATACGGGCGGCCTCGTGATGGTCGCAAAGGACAAGAAGGCTTTGGCTGACGCGGTCAAGCTCTTCAAGGACGGCCTTGTTACCAAGCGTTACAGGGCGCTGGTCCTGGGTACTCCCGACGTCGGCGAGGGAGCGGTCTGCAATGACGGCACGCTCATGTACGAGGTCACGGGTTTCCTTGAAAAGACGAAGGACGGCAAGGTCTATATCCATGACGAGAAGCAGCCCAGAGATCTCGCGATAGCCACGAGATACAGGGTGCTTGAGACATACAGGGCGGCGGGCCCCGACAGGACCGACGTTTCTGACATCGAGTGCGAGCTTGTGACCGGAAGGACTCACCAGATCAGGGCGCAGTTCGCGCATCTGGGCTTCCCGATCGTAGGCGACGGCAATTACGGAAGAGCAAAGCAGAACTCGTACTTCACCGCTGTTGACGGCGGAAAGGTAAAGTATCAGCAGCTTTTCGCTTGCAGGATCAGCCTCGGCAAGATCCCCAGAGACAACATTCACTTTGATGTATCGGGAAAATCATTTAGAATAGAGCCTGACTACGGCGTAATGCTTAAGAGAGGCAAGAGGTAAGAATGGCAGATACAAGACCCATAGGGGTTTTTGACTCAGGCATAGGCGGACTTACGGTCCTCAGAGAGATCTGGAAAGTGCTTCCCGGTGAGAGCACGATCTATTTCGGCGACAATTCGAGGGCTCCTTACGGCAATAAGGCGAGGAGCACTATCATCCGCTATTCGCTTCAGAACATGGAGTTCCTTAAGTCTAAGGACGTCAAGATGATAGTCATTGCCTGCAACACCGCGAGTGCTTATGCATATGAAGCTTTAAAGGACAAGGCGGAGGTCCCGGTCGTTGAAGTGGTTACCCCGGGCGCCGAAGTTGCCATCAAGGCCACCAGAAACGGAAAGATCGGCATTATCGGGACCAAGGCGACGATCTCGACAGGCGTTTATAAGAAAGCCGTCGAGCGCTGCGCGGAACGTCAGGGGAAAAGCAATATCGAGATCTACCAGGCGACATGCCCGCTGTTTGTTTCTCTTGCGGAAGAAGGCTGGTGGGATAACGATGTTACAAGGCTTACCGCAAAGGAATACCTGACTCCGTTAAAGGAAGCGGGAATAGACACTCTGGTCATGGCTTGCACCCATTATCCGCTCCTGGCCAAGGTCATCGGCGAGACGATGGGCGAGGGAATAACCCTGGTCAACACCGGAGAAGCCGCCGCTTCTGTAGTCAGATCCGTGCTCGAGGAAAATGACATGACCTCATCGGGAACCGCAGCTCCCGGCAAGGAGTTCTATACGAGCGACGATGCTGCCATGTTCGAGAGCATCGCGACTCCTTTCCTCGGAGAAGGACTGCCTTCGGGCACAAAGCAATTTTCGACTGACGTTTACAAGGTGGAGAACTGATAATGGAAGAATGTGTTCTGAAGATAAAGACCGGTATGTACAGTGAACCGTTTCTGGCCGAGGGAAGCTATTCCGTGGAGGACGGCATCAGGAAATACCAGTGGACCGAGAAGCATCCGAACGAGAAGATCGCTTCGGATTTCGAGCTCACCTGCGATACCGAGGGCAAACGCGTCACGGTCATCAGGGGCGGCGACGTTGCCTCAAAGATGGTGTTTGAGCCCGGAAACCGTACGAAAGGCTCGCTCAACACGATGTTCGGGGTGATCGAAGTCGTTATAGACACCGAATACGTCAACTTCCCATCAGTACTTAACGAAACCCTTGAATTCAGCTATACTATGGACCCTGATGAGGGTGAGCCGCTGAAAAATGTTTTTTCGATAAAAAGGCTCTTGCAAAACGCAGATGAATAATGTATTATTTTCAAGCATTGTTTGAGAAAGGAATTGGAGGTGAAGATAAATGGCACATCCCAAGCGTAAATGGTCGAAGGCAAGAACAGCCCGCCACAGAAGCTTGTTCAAGCTTAACATGCCGGGTTTCGTTGAATGTCCCCAGTGTCA
>JAILIB010000014.1 GCA_024695505.1 Saccharofermentans sp. | reverse complement strand
CCATCTTCTTACCGACGTTGCGTCAACCCTTAAAGAGCTTGAGTGCGCAAATAAAGAGATCTACCGTGTCGGTGGCGACGAATTCCTGATAATCACGCCCAATACTTCAAAGGAAGAATATGACCTGTTCAAGGTCCAGCTGATCAAGAATTCAGAACGTCCGGGCAGGGCGCATTTTGCCATGGGCGCATGCCACAGCAGTGAATACGGTGACGTAAGAAGAGCGATGCAGATTGCCGATGCGAGGATGTATGATGTCAAGGAAGAATACTACTCAAGACATCCCGAATACGAATGGCACAATAAGCCGGTATAACCTCAGAAGGGTGTAAGATCCCACTTCTTTCCAAGATATTTGCCTTCGCCTTCAACTACGTTGAATGAGTTGCTCTTGGAGTTCCATTTCAGATATTTGTATCCATCAGAGGTTCCGTATTTGTCCTCCGTACAGAGAACATTGTCAGCGCAAAGTGAAATGTAAGAACCGCTGCCGGCGGAGAGCAGACAATATGCTCCGAGATCGGAATGAGCAACGATGACATTGGTGAATTTTGTGATGTAACCATCATCGATCAGACCGATGAGGAGCTCGTCGGTACCGTCCTTGTCAAGATCGATCAAAAGGTATCCGATCTTATTGTTCTTATCCTTCAGGTCAGCCGGAACGCTAAGCTGTCTGAAGGTGGTCGTAAACCCGTTGTTGACTCCGTCCCTGTAGTATTCGAGAGTGTCTTTGTACCAATTGTTCGGAGCTTTTTTGCATCCGGTAAGTCCCGTAACCATCATCATACAAAGAGCTGCCAACAAAACAGCTGCAGTTGCTTTTTTCATAATATGCACCCCTTAATCCGTAATTATCTGATCTTTTCCAGTCTGATCAGATGTTCTTCATCGGGATCCGTAATCCCATCTTTATAGTTATATCCCATCTTAAGATAGAATGGAACACCGGTAATGGAAGCGGGTATCTCAACGCGCTTTGCCCTCTGGAAGAACTCGTCCTTCTCAAGAGTGTTGATTATCAGGCGCCCTACGCCTTTGCCCTGATGCTCGGGAAGCACGAAGATCGTAAAGAGCGAACTCTCGTCTTCCTTGCCCCAGAAGGGGCCGATCGCACCGCATCCGATGATGGAACCATCAAGCTCCGCGACGTAGAAGTGAGTCCATGAAGCCATTTCCAATACGTGCTCCGGAGTCTCAGACGTTATAAGCCGGTCCATTAGATCTTCAGGATAATCCTTCTTGTTGGAGATGCTTATGGTCTTCCTGATGAGTTCGGAAACTGCTTCAGCATCGCTATCTTTGAAGGACCTCATGACAACGCCGGACTCTTGCTGGGCGGGAACGGGAGCCTGAGGCTGTGAAAAGATCCTCTTTTCGAAATCCTCCCTGGGCATCGGTTTAGCATAGTAGTAGCCCTGGATCATGCTGCATCCTTCAGCCGCAAGGAAGTCAACTTCTTCTTTGTCTTCAACGCCTTCGGCTACGGTCGTCATGTTGAGCTTTTTGGCAAGCTGCAGGGCCTCGGCGACTACGATGTGAGATCTGTTGTTGTCTGCGTTCTCACTTCTGAAGAATCCCGCGTCGAGTTTCAGGATGTCGAGGGGCATGTCCTTAAGCGAGTTGAGGGAAGAATAACCTGAACCGAAGTCATCCATTGAAACGAGGAAACCGTATTCCTTAAGCTTCCTGATCGTGGCAAGCATGAGCTTCTTATCATCGAAGAATGCGCTTTCGGTGAGCTCGATTTCGATCAGTTCGTGAGGAGTGCCTTCCTTGTCTACCATTTCCTTTATCTGATCCGCGAGGTTGACCTCGGAGAAATGAGCGCGGGAAATGTTGACGGAGACGGGCACGCAGAGCTTGCCTTCTGAAAGCCACTTTGTCTGGTCTTTGGCGACGTGCGAGACCATGTAGTGATCTATCTCGGTTATGAAACCGCTGTTTTCGAAGATCGGTATGAAATCTCCCGGAGACACGAAGCCCAGATCTTTGGATTCCCATCTGATGAGCGCTTCAGCTCCCTTAAGTTCGTTGGTACGCGGATCGTACTTGGGCTGGTAGTAGACCTGGAATTCTTCCTTTTCGATGGCGTCTTTCTGATGTTCGGTGATCTTGTCGATCCACTTCTCGTCTTCGACCAGCTTGCTGTTAAAGAACGCTATTCCGGAATCGTCATTTATCTCGAGCGTAGCGCGGGCGGAAGAAGCGTTGTTGTAAATGAGATCAATGTCTACATTCTTCCTGATCTTGGGATCGATCATGTAAGCGCCGGCCTGGAAATTGAAGTCGTGATCGCCGCCAATCGATTCAAGGCTCTTGATTATCTTCGCAAGCCTTTCACGTGCTTCTTCCTCGTCTTTTGCGAGGAAAAGGATGGGGAAGTTGGATACGGCGCTGTGTGCCACGATCTCCTTTTTGCCGAGTTGTGAACTGATCGTACGCCATACCAGACGGAGCATCTTTTCGCCGTCGTCAAAAGAATGGCAGAGGACGTAGTTGCGGTATCTCATGAAAGTCAGGCTTACGATTACATACTGAAGATTGCCTCTTCTCTTTCTGATGAGCTGCTTGCTCTTGATCGCGAACCAGAACCAGTTGCGGTTTACTGTGATCTCGTCCCTGAAAAGGATCTTTCTCATCTTCATGTTGTTGCTGTGAGTCCTGAAAACGGTCAGGACAAGAATGATGAATATCAGGGTAAGCAGGATGACCGAGACTCCCGCGGAAAGTGCGAAGTACGCCAGATCGACCAGCGATACCTGAAGGTTCGTCTTGAAAGCGATGACGCCGCCCTGTCCCTCGAGCTCATAAGCAGTCCAGTACGGAAACTCAATGACGGAATTACTTTTAAACAGTTCATTGAGATCATGATCCGCAATGATCTTCCATACGTCAGGAGATACGCTGTCGTCATCTACTTTAAGATAGGGACAGTCTTTATCTGCAAAGAAGATGATGTCTCCCTGGAAAAGGCCCTCCGTATCTTTAGTGAATATTCCTAATTCCTGGCCCTTTTTCACGAATTCATGCTGGAAGTCATATCCGGCAAATTCATCGCCTTCTCTTTTCAATTCTGCAGTCACTTCACAATTGGAACGCCGGACGTTAAGGTCTTTGTCGGTGGTAAAGACCTGATAGCCCGCTTTCCTCATTTCGTCGAAAAAGACATCAAGGTCCTTTGCTTCCGTTTTCTTGTAGGTATTGACGTAATATCTCGTGTTTTCTATCGAAGCCTTGGCCTTAAGCGTCGTTGTGTAAGACGCAAAAAGCGAAAGCGACAAAGCAATAAAGATATCAGCAACGAGAAACATGATCGTATAGATGATCAAAGGCAGAACGATCCTTGATTTCGGAAGCTGATACCTCTTTTCTCTTTTTCCCATAATTATTCCCCATTCCATTAGGTTTTGCCTGAATTATACCACTTGAAAAATCCGTTTTTGGTGTAAAATCAATATTTAAGGAATAAATAAGATTTGGGTGATCACCCGGGAGGAAAATATGAAAAAACTAAGTGCTACAGTAAGCATCGCCCTTATCCTGGCGATGGCGGCAGGAACTATGGGATGTGCGCAGAAGATCGTTTTCACACCGACTACTACGACGACTTCTGCAACAACTACCGCGGAGAGTTCCGAAGAGACAACTACCAAGGAGTCTGAGTCCGAGACGACCACATCCGAGACATTTTCGGGTACCTCAGAGTCTTCAGGGTCATCCGAAGGCACAAAGGCTCCGGCTGAGACCACTTCAGGCACAACAAAGTCATCCGGTGAAACGAACCAGACGACCGCTGAAAACTCGGGCCTTGCTACAGTCTCCATCTATAACGCTTACAAGAGATCTTTCAAGAGCGGAAAGAAGACTTATAAGACTCAGTATCCTAAGATCATGATCGCTAATGTTAATACGACCAAGGTCAATAAGGAGATCGCTGACAAGTTCAAGCCCATCGCAAAGAAGAACAACAGCAGAGTCGGATACACATACTATGTACGCAAGTACCTCATCTCCGTAGTTGTTTTCGTTGAGAAGACTCCTGGCAACTCCAAGACAAGAGATTATTACGTTTACAACGTATCCAGGATCAACGGTAAGAAGCTTACGCGTGCCCAGGTCCTCAAGTCTCTCGGAATGAAGGAAACAACATTCAATACAAAGGTTAAGGCAAGCCTCCAGAATTACTGGAAGGATAATTTCAAGAAGGATACAAGCGCAGAGAAGAAGGAGATGGAGAAGAAGTCTTACACAACGAAGTCTCTCAACAGCGCTATGCCTTACATGAACACAAACGGCAAGATCAGCTATGTACTCCGTCAGGTCGAAACACCCAACGGTAAGGTGGATATCTACGGTACCTGCTGATAAATGCCATGCAAGATCAGGAAGTTATTGACTATATAAGAAGCCAGTACGGAATCGAACCGGATCATCCGTTCGAGAAATATCCTGAGATAGCGTCCTTCCGTCACAAGGACAACAGAAAGTGGTTCGGACTTATCATGTTAGTAAGCGGTGTCAAGCTTGGTCTTGGCACCGCTGCTGTTATTCCGGTAATAAACCTTAAGATAGATGACCCGGTATTCCGCGATATATTGATCCAGCAGCCGGGTATTATCCGCGCCTACCACATGAACAAGAACCAGTGGATCACGGTATTCCTTGACGGCACGGTAAAGAAGGAACGCGTATTCGACCTGATAGACGCAAGCTACAGGGCAACGGCTTCCAAAAAGAAGAAACAGGCTGACCGCCCGGCCAAGGAGTGGATAATCCCCTCAAACCCCAAGTACTACGATGTCATCAAAGCTTTTGAAGAGTCGGATGAGATCGACTGGAAGCAGGGAGCAGGCATCAGGACCGGAGATACCATATATCTTTATGTGGGAGCCCCGATATCAGCCATTCTCTACAAGTGCAGAGTCACCGAAACGGATATCCCGTATAACTATCAGGACAGGAACCTGACCATTAAGGCTCTGATGAAGATCAAGCTTCTCAGGAAATACGACAAAAAAGAATTCACCTTCAAGGTCCTTAACGATGAATACGGCATCTTTGCCGTCAGAGGCCCCAGAGGCGTGCCGTTTAGTTTGATTGAGGCGCTGAACCAATGAGCAAGAAAAATGCAGATAAGACCAATCAGGAAGCAATAGAACGCATCCAAGAGATGGAAGCGATATTGGACAGAGCCACCAAGGTTATGGATGAGCTCGAATCCAAACTCGCCGAATTCGAGACGATTCAGCCTGATATCAAAAAACTCGAGAAATACTACACCGGCAAAGCCTGGAAGAGTGATTTTAAACTGGATGAGGAAGGTAAGCTGCCCAAAGATCTGAAGCGCGGCGTCCTGTCGGAGGACGGAATCGATAATCTGCTAGAGAGGAACAAGACCTTATTGGACGGTTATTCTTCCGACATCTGCTCATAGGTTATCCCGTACTTCTTCGCGATATCCCTCGCATAAGAACTTGAATCCGGTTCGGCACGTTTTAGCAGGAACGTGTTCTTTTCATCTTTGCGTTCCATGACGAGGCTGGTGATGCTGCCCTGACCGTTCCACTTGTTCATCTCAGGTATCTCTCTGGCGAGGTCGTGGATGTGCGTGTTGAAGATAACGTAGGAGCCTTTCTCTTTGAGAACATGGATGAGGTCCTTGGAGAGATAGAGGCCATCTGATGCAGAAGTGGTTGAGAAAGTTTCGTTGAAGAGAATTAGTGTATTGTCATCTGATGCTTTTACGATCTCTTTGATCCTTACGGCTTCCTCGCCGAGTCTTCCGTAGTTGATCGTGAGGTTCTCATCGATTGGGAAGTGGGTAAGGATGTTGCCGAAGGGGAGACCTGTGCAGGCAGCTGCGGTGACGAACATGCCGAGAGAAGTCATTACAGATATCAGCCCGAGAGCCTGTTCAACTATTGTCTTACCGCCGCGGTTGGGGCCTGTAAGGATGAATATGCGTTCATCAGGAGTAAATGCGAAGTCGTTCTTTACGATATCTTCTTCACCGTTAAAAGCAAGTCTTATGTTATAGAATCCGGTTACTGACAGCTTGTTTTCAGACTCATATTTGATTTCAGGAAAAGTGATTACATAACCCTTATCCTTTAGTTTCTTTGCAAGTTTTGCGCTCCTTAAGTAGAAGGTGAGACCTTCAAACATCTCGACAAGGAAACTGCTGTCGTAATTGGTGTATTTGGTAAGTGTCTTCTTGACCTCAAAGAAGTGGGTCTTGAGGTGTTTTTCCATCTTGGGAGCAATGGCTGAAAGCATAGCATCTTCATAGCGTACTCTGTGACCAGGAGTGGAAAGCTTGGCTCCTGCGGCTATATCCATTATGGTGTATTTCGATCTGAGACCATAGGGAACGAATTCGATCGTTGAGACTCTTTCTATGTCAAAGTCAGGTGTAAAGTTAACTCCGATAACTGCTGCTCTTACGTCGGAGAGATCATCGTGCATCAGGCGGATGTCGCTCTTTGCCTTGGCAAACTTTTCGTCATTGATTATCGCTTCGAGAGAATCCCTGAGAGCTGTGAGACCTTCAGAAGTTATCTTACTGTTTAAGAGTTCACTGTAGAGGTTCTCAACAACGTCCACATAGACCACTAGTTCTCTGAGTGTCTGGAGGAGTGTGTAGAGAGAAGAGTCTCTTTCGTTGGCGGCTTTACGTACACCGCCAAAGAGTTTTAATGTCTTGATCTGAGCGAGGATGTCACCCAAAGAAGTGCAGAGGCTCTCGTTTTCGATGAGATCCTTTAAGATGTTCTGGCGGAAGATCATGTCATTGGGATCAGTTGGGATCTGAGACATTATCTTCTTAATAATCGCTCTCTCATCAGGATCTCCGCCCAGGTGATCGATTAGCTCGCATAGGGCGATGTCCTTGATGGTATTAGCGGACAATTCAATGATCTGCTTTGAAGAATCTTTTGCGAACAGGACATCCATGACACCGACCCTCCTTTCAGATTCAATATACAAACAAGAAGAATTTGGTTATATAATAATCTTACGATTTATATAACAAACCAATTGAGAGACATGGACAGAAAAAACGATTATCTGATAGACCCCCGTGAGATCCGCAAACTCGTTCATAAGAATGCGGAAAGCAGTTTCATGCATACTTCGTACAGAGAGGAACTTGAAAGGTTCTTTTATCTGGCACAGGGAGATGAGAAGGCTGTCGAACTTTCAGACTATATACTGAATGCCGATCTGCAGGGAAAACTCTCGGAAGATCCTCTCCGTAACATGAGGTATCTCTTTATAGTAAACACGGGGCTTGCCGCGAGGTTTGCCATTGAAGGTGGTGTTCCGCAGGAAGTTGTCTATTCATCGAGCGACGTCTATATAAGGAAAGCGGATAAAGCTAAGAGCATAGAGGAGATCCTTAAGCTCAATCACGATTACTGGGTATATCTGGTCGGTCTTGTGCGCGATTCACGCAAGCCCCGTCAGTATTCAAAACCTATAGCTCAGAGCATCGATTACATCACGTCGTTCTTTAATACCAAAGTGTCTTTGGAAGATCTTTCAAGAGTAACAGGTCTTACACCCAACTATCTTGCTGCGCTTTTCAGGCAGGAGACCGGAATGACGGTAGGGGAGTACCTGACCAAGTTCAGGATAGATTCAGCTTGTGCGCTCCTAACACAGACTGACTACGATTATCTGCAGATCGCTTTGTCTTTGGGATTTTGTACGCAGAGTTATTTCACCAAGGTATTCAGAGAGCAGACGGGAGTTACGCCGAGGACTTACAGGCTCAAGCATACAGACAAGGGTTTTACGGAGCTCAGGTGACTTGTTTGCCTATGATTTGCGCGGATTATTTCAAAAGAAAAGTGCTATAATCTCATGCGGAATATTAAGACAGGGGATAGAACAATGGAATTTGTTATCAGCCACTTGGTAAAGAGCTACGGCTCGAAGCAGGTCCTTAAGGACTGCGATTTTGTATTTGAAGAAGGCAGGATCTACGGCCTTCTTGGACGTAACGGTTCGGGTAAGACAACTTTCTTCAACTGCATCAACAGCGATATCGAGATCAATTCAGGCGAGTTTTATTTCCGAGATGAAAAAGACTCTGCAAATAAGATCTCTTTACAGCCAGAAGATATAGGCTATGTCGTATCCACACCAACAGTCCCGGAGTTCATGACGGGACGCGAGTTTTTGAAGTTCTTCGTTGAAGTACATGAGGAGATCAAGCCCGACAAGACGATCGATGAATACTTCGATTACATGATGATCCCCGAAGACGACCGAGACAGGATCCTCAAAGATTATTCGCACGGCACCAAGAACAAGATGCAGATGCTGGTGAACATCATTGCAAAGCCCAAGCTCATGCTCTTGGATGAGCCTCTTACTTCGCTTGACGTCATCGTTGCTGAAGAGATGAAAAACGTCATCAGGAGCCAGAAAGAGGGACGTATCACGATCTTCTCAACGCACCTTCTGGATGTTGCTTTGGATCTCTGCGATGAGATAGTTCTCTTAAATCACGGAAAGCTTGAACCGATCGACAAGAGCAATCTCGGAGATTTGGATTTCAAGGATAAGATAATTGCTGCTCTGATGGACCGGGAAGATGCTTAAGGACTTTTTCACAATTCTGCCCAAGGTTCTTCATTTAAGGAGCATCATCGGATTTAACAGCATGGTTTTCGCCCTTAAGAAGACGCCCGTTATCGGTAAGGTGATTCCTGACCGTCTGTACGGCACGACCTTCCTTAAGGTCATCTACTGGATATTCCACATCATTAAGGAAGTCGGTGCGCTATTCATCGGCAAGATGTGCGGAATCGCCTGCGTCTATTTTGCTGCAGGCTTGATGGCTGCGGCATATAAGTCGAATGATCTGATCACGGATATGAGCCAAAACAGTGTGTTCGGTATGTTCGCGCTGTTCTTCTTCATCTTGTATGCGCTTATCGGATTGCTTCTTAATACCAAGTTCTTCAAGAAGACCACGGAGAAGGATTACCTTGTATTCATGATCCGCATGGATGCAAAGAAACTTAACAATACTCTCTTTGCATATGAACTGTGCAAGATCTTCGTCGGATACTATCTCGTAGGTCCTGTGGCAGCCATCTTCGGATGCCCGTTCTGGGCCTGGTTTGTGATTCCTTTCCTGGCAGTGTTCATCAAGCTGTTTGGTGCCGGATTCCTTTCTTTCAGATATCAGATGTTCAGCAAGAAACATAAGCCTCTCAGAGAAAGCTATGCCGGAGATGTGTTTAAGCTGGTGGCAGTTATCTTGTTAATGCCTGTCCTGATGGTGATCTTTATCAATGGTTACTATATACCGCTGCCTGTAATCTTTGCAGCTGTTGTGCTTTTTGTTGCACTCGGCATCGCCGGTTTCTTTGTGCTTAAGAACACCGGTGCGACACTTCACCGCAAAGCTCTGCACGACGGACACATTGAAGAAAAAGCTTCCACGATTGAAGCAAAGAAAAACACCAATGCTTTCAAGAAGATCAAGGCTGAAGGCAGCGTCAAGGGTGACAAGAAGGGCTTTGAGTATCTTAATGCTCTGTTCGTAAAGAGACACAGGAAGATGCTCATTATGAAGCCCGTTGTTTTCTCGGCCGTAATGCTGGCAATTATGGCATTCGCTATTTATCTGTTTATTGCCGTCTATTACGAAGATAACGGTGCTGATGCGTGCCGCAACATGGTGATGAATAACATGATCAACCTGATTACGTTTAGGGGATTCAGCGATCCTCTGGTGAACCTTGAGGATTCCGCTTTCCAGTTCTTCAGATGGTGCGCAGGTTTTCAGCTGTTTGCCCTGATCGTTCCTATCTCGATGGCAGAGAACTCCTTTAAGTGCACGCAGGCGATGTATATCAACTGTGACAACAGCCTTATGACATTCAGCTTCTTCAAAAAGAGGGAGATGATAATGAAACTGTTTGACATCAGATTTAAGCAGCTTATCAAGATCAATATGCTTCCGGCCATGGTATCAGCACTTGCAGTTGATCTGGGGCTCTTTGCCACAGGCGGACAGGACTATCCGTTCCAGTATCTTGTTCCTTTCGTTATATCCGCCGCGATCGTCGTGACCTATTCTATGAGCTGGCTCGCTCTGTACTATCTGTTCCAGCCGTTTACGACCACGGTCAACGTTAAGAGCGGTGCATATGCAGTGGCAAGAACGGTATTTTCGATCATCATGGCGGTAGTCATGTGGATCCCCGCTAATTCGCTTGTCGTATTAGGCGTAACGGTAGTCTTCGCTGGTCTGTTTGTATTCATCATGAGAAAGCTCGTTTACAAGAAGGCACCGAAGACTTGGAGAGTTAAGGCGTAATCAGCCCCATTAATGGAATTGTCTGTATAGTAAAATACAATCAGAACATCATCGCCCCCGGCCTTTTGTGAGAAAGGAGACCATACTATGGCATATGAGATAACCCGGAGATGTAATGGCTGCGGCAAGTGCGAATTTGTCTGTTCTGAGGATGCGATCAGGCGCAGCTGGGGTTCATATAAGATCGACCCCGATCTTTGCGATTCCTGCGGTGCTTGTGCTTCTGTTTGTCCGGTCAGAGCGATCTCACCTGACTGATTGCATTAACGAAGGTTTTCAAATATACTCTTCTCCGTGGGTAAAATCTACATTTTTTGGAGGGGTTATTATGGTTCTTGCAATCTTCTACGGGATTATTTGCTTTGCCGGTTTTTATCTGATCATCAAGTGTCTTATCTCGCGCAAAAGGGGCGTTCATCTTGAGGGCCGCCTTGTTGGTTTTCAGGAAGAGAGAGGAACACAGTATCCGGTATTCAGCTTTACTTATGAAGGTGAGGAGTTGACCCTTCCCGGCGGAGTACCTGCTGAACCTAAAAAGTTCAAGTATGAGGAGGGTGAGAGTGTAAAGATCATCTTCGATCCTTCCAACAGAAAGTTTGTTGATATCGAAGGCTCTATGACGGAATACATTTACGGTATCGCAGCTGTCGTATTGGGCGGATTCCTTTTATTCTATCAGCTCAAGAAGATGGGTCTTTTCTGATCGTTATCTTAATTCAAATGGAAAGAGCGCCACGGGAGTGACGCTCTTTTTGTATCCACACACGGAAGGTTATTCAGATATAAGTTCCGAGATATGCGAAATCAGAATGCTCGGAGTCCAATTGGCACAAGAGCTTGACGACTTCTTCGGAGTAGACTGATGCTTCGAAATCGAGGTAGAACATGAATTCGAAATCGGAACCAGCGATGGGGCGGGATTCGATTTTTGTAAGGTTCAGATCGAGTGAGGAGAACTTCGCGAGAGTATCTGCAAGCGCGCCGGGCCTGTGGCCGAGAGTGAGCATTATGGATGTTTTGGATGCTCCTGGATATATACGGAGTTCCTTGGTTATGCAGATGAACCGCGTGTAATTGTGATCGGTGTTCTGGATCCTGACAGGGATGGACTCAAGGCCGTAAAGCTCTCTGCAGTCGGCTGAAGAGATGGCCGCGATGTCGCTTCTTTCAGAGTCTGCGATCATGCGTGCTGCGACCGCGGTGTTCTGGACTATATTGATCTTGATTTCGGAGTGTTCTTTGAGGAACTGGCTGCACTGTCCGATCGCCTGATTGTGAGAATAGATCTCCTTAATGTCCCCGAGCTTTGTTCCGGGTTTTACGAGCAGCTGGTGGTTTATCTTCAACTTGTAGTCACGCACAATATAGAATTTATGGTCTGCCATGAGGTCATAGACCTGCGTGACCGAGCCGTATGAACTGTTCTCGATGGGGAGGATGCCGAATTCGCAAAGGCCGCTTTCGACTGCCTGGAAGACGCCGTCGAAAGTCTTGAAGTACATGATGTTCGCATTGGAGAAGAGTTTGTCGGTGGCGATCTGCGAGTATGCGCCCTCGATGCCCTGGCAGGCGATCATGCCGGAAGAAGGGAAGAGCTTGGGAGTATCTTCGACAGCCTTCCTGATGCGGTCTGCAAGCTCGGTCTTTGTGCCGTATCCGGAAAGCTTGTAAGTGTGGCTCATGTTGAAGAGAGCCTGGAAGAGCACGCGTTCGTAACCGCTGATGTCTTTATAATCGTTCTCAAGACCGTTCATGAAGCTTCTTTCATAGCGTCTGCACTTGAGCGCGATCTCAGAACTTGAAACGCCTTCGTCAGCGCGGCGGCTTGCGTCAAGACGCTCTTCTACGAGCTTTGCGATCTCACGGTCGATCTCTTCGATCCTTAAACTTGATTCCTTCTGTGTCATGTCTGTTCTCCTTTGCGAAACAAAAACCCCGCAGTATTTTCACTGCGGGGCTGAAGTCCTATTTTTCTATCTTGATCTACAGGCAGTGAAAACTATTCGCTCTTTTTGAGGGCAAAAAACGTAAAGTCAAAGCTTGTAAACCAAAAATTCATCATGGGCGGATTATAAACCTCTTTTCCCGGTTTGTAAATATTACTCTTTTGAGTCATTAACCCGAAACCCGTTCAAATGAGAATTGCTCGCGGTATACTTTTTACATGTTTTTTAAGAATAAGAAATCTATGGATATCTTAAGGCGGCCGGAATTGGCCGTAATACTGCTTCTCGCTTTTTCCGCGGCTGTTTTCGCAGGATGCTCACTTGCAGGAAAGACGACTGAACCCGAGGGTGCGTCTGTTACCGTTTCCGGGAGTAATGCCGAAGAGAAGAGTAATTACGCCAAATACACCGCAGGCGTTGTTCCCGTCGAGGGAAACGTAAACAAGTACCAGCTCGGTCCCATCGATGACCGTGAAGCTCCGGATGCTGTTGTTTCAGGCAAGTACGTCTATTACCTTTCACGTGTGTCTGAAAACTATCAGATGGTGAAGATCAACATTGAAGATCCGGCCGACTCCGGGATCGCTTCTATAGAAGGCGGGGATGAAGGCTTCTTCTGCCTGCTCTACGATTTCGGCGTAAGGGTTGAGAAAAAAGACGAAGTCATATTCATGGATCTGGAACTCAACGTCATATGTACCGTTCAGAACCTGGAAGTCTTTGAGTACATGGTACCTTATAAGGATACGTTCCTTGTTATGCAGGGCGATGACCTCAGCATGCTGAAGGATGGAAAGCTCGAGCCGTTCAGAAAACTCAACAGATCTGTTTACACGGTCTTGCATCAGCAGATATCAGGTGACAATACAAAGCTCCTGTTAAATGACAACAATGCTGAAGGCGGATTCAATTTCTTCGTATATGACGTAAACGCCGACAAATACGAAAACATTTCGGAAATGGGTTATAACTACTTTTCGGACGGATTCTACGATGTTAACCCCAAGCGTGTGATGGCCAGGAGTTTTACGGAAGACAAGTCCCGGGAGTTTGAGAACATGTATCCCGGAACGATCGGCACTTCGTTGTTTGACGGGCAAAGGCTCTACCTTTGTGACGAGGGTGACCTGACGATAAGGTACTACGACCCGTCACATCAGACGATCTGCACTCTGTCTGAACACGAATTCAGCAAATACGGTGTCAACTTCAGGGGAATAACCGGCAACAAACTTTTCTTCATCTTGAGTACCGAACTGTACGTCGTTGACACTTCAAACTGCGAAGAGATGCCGATCGAGGAATTCAAGATAATACTTCATGGAAAGATAGACGATCTTGAAACTGAGATCAGGGACAAGTATTCGGTTAACTTCCTCGCAGGCGAAAAAGCCGCGAAACAGATAAGGGATAATGTTGAAACGGAGCCCATGAAAGAAGAGACCAGGGTGTACTACTCAATGAAGCAGATTGCCGCTTACATAAGACGGTTCGGCAAGGCGTTCTTTGACGAGTTCCGTTACGGTACTTCAAAGGGACTTTACGTGCTTCTTACAGGATATACTCAGGTCACGAACGACGGGGCAAAGATAGACGCAGGCGGAGTTGCCTTCAGACAGGGTGACGTCTTTTACATAATCCTGAACATCAACAATGAAGACCCGGCAAGAAACTTCTGCCACGAGATCATGCATTCGATGGAGCAGAATTCAGATTCAGAAACCATTTTTCCTGAATGGAAAAAGTTCAATCCCAAGGGTTTCAAATATGCTGACAGCTATGCGAAGGGGACTGACGGCAAGTATACGATCTTTGATTCCGATGAGAACGAGAAATACTTCTTTGACGCTTATTCAAAAACGAACGCGATGGAAGACCGCGCGAGGGTATTCGAGAACATGCTCGCTCCAAAAAAGGAAGACTGCACTATAAACGAGTATCCCAGGCTGAAGGCCAAGGCACAATACATAAAGGAACGCATATGCAAGCTTTATCCGTCTTTGAAGGATACTGACATCTTCATGAATCTGGATGATTGAAAATGAAAAAAGCAAGACTACATTTGACCGAACGAATCACAATGACCTTATCCGTCATGCTGACGGCAGCAGGCCTCGCTTTAGTTGCTTCAGCCTGTTCGGAAAAGCCCGCTCCGACTGTTACCGAAACGACCACGACACAGACGGTCACGTCAGCATCCGAGACTCCTTCTTCAACGGAAGCTCCTTCCGGGACCATTACGATCGGAGAGATGAAAGCTCTTTCCGTACCTTTCGGACGCGTGACCGATAATCTCGGATACTACAACCTCGGCCTGTCTTCCAAGGATGCTCCGTCATACATGTTCAAAGACAAATACATCTATTGCCTTTCGGGGCGTAACGGTGATTATACCCTCAGGAAGATAAACATCGAAAACCTTGAGAATTCAGGCATCTTAGACATAAAGGTAAGCGGAGGAACGGCTGCTCTCATAGATACCGGTTTCAGAATCGATATTCCGGGAGAGACTGTCTATTTCGATTTCAATCTGCATGAGATATACAGAACGGGTAAAGTTTCCGATGAGCAGATACTGGTTCCTTACAAGGACGGTTACATCCTTAAGGAAGGCGAAAACATACGCATACTTCATCTTGATGAGGATAAGCCTTTCAGGAAACTCGATTCAAGCGATTACGTGATCACAGGCTTTCATTCCACCGGTGATGACACCTATCTGATCCTTAAGAACAGGAGCGAAGCTGAAACAGGCATCTGTTCGGTCTATGACGTGAACAGGGACACATATTGGAGAAAACTCCCTGACAACGTTGATATTTCGGATGCCGGAATGGTCAGATCTTCCGGTGGAAAATACATGATCACGAATTTCGCGCAGAAAAAGACGGAAACATATCCGGGCAAAAATCCCGGAAAGACGGGAAGCAGCATTTTCGACGGCATGAAGCAGTATTTCTTTGATGAGGCTGACCGCAAGATCAAGTATTATGTGCCGTCAAGACAGCTGATCTGCGTGCTTTCGGAAGCTGAATTCGAGAACGGGGCATCGGTAAAAGGGATCCACGGAAGCTATGTTTATGTTGAATATGCCGGCATCATGTATTTCATTGATTCTGCGGGACAAAAAGAAATTGCCGGTGAAACTTACATGAAGAAGATCAAGACTGATGCCGCAACACTCAGATCAAATCTTGAATTACATTACAAGATCCGTATCCTGACCGGCAAAGATGTTTCTGCGCCCGCTGCTGATGTGGCAAATATCGAAGTCATCAGCTCCGATCTTGAGAACCTCACTGCTATGAATAAGCTCTATACGGCATTGAAGAAATTCAATTTCAGGTTCTTCGATACATTCAAACAGAACAAGAAAGAAGGCGTGTGTATCCTCCTTGGCAGCAATATCTCAGTGACTGATGAAAAGTCAGGCGTTGAAGGTTATTCGTTTACGGGCAAAGATGCATATTACATTGCGCTTGACGTAAGATCGGTTAATCTTCCGGTCGCTTTCTGCCGAGAGATGATGCACACGATAGAGCATAGAATGGCCAACTCTGAGCAGGTATTCGGTGAATGGAACAGATACAACCCCGAGGGTTTTGTTTATTCGGAACTGACCGCCGGAGCAGCCGAGGCGCGCTACGTGCCTGATAACGAGTCCGATCCCGCGAACGTGTATTTCACGGATCCTTACGCATGCGCAAGTGCTTCTGAAGACAGGGCCAGGATTTTTGCCGTGATGTTTATGCCTGAGACTTACAAAAAGAAGTTGAGCGATTATCCGAACCTGATGGCTAAGGCAGCGGGAATAAAGCACGTGCTTCTTACCTACTATCCGTCGCTTTCTGACAGTCAGGCTCTGCAGGGGATCAAATGATGAAGCCGAAGATAATTGCCCTTGATCTTGACGGGACTCTTTTGGATTCCAGAAAACGTTTTCCTGCGGAGTTTCCCTCCTGGGTGAGGTCACACCCTGAAACGGTGTTCGTTCTTGCGAGCGGCAGACAGATCTATGAACTCCTGAAGCAGTTTTCGGAAATTAAGGATGAACTCTGGTATATCGCGGAGAACGGAGCCTGCGTTTATCACGCCGGTGAATTCCTCATGGTTGACGCAATGAAGACTGAGGATTCGCTGAAAGTGTTGGATGAGTTTTCCGGAAAGCCTGACTGCGAGCCTTTGGTCTGCGGCCTTGACAGTGCCTATGTCAGGAATTGCGGAGGACAGGCAAAGGATGAAGCAGAAAAATACTATGACCATATCGAATACAATGACGACCTTTATTCCTGCTGTTCAAAGGACCGGATTTTGAAGATAGCGGTCTTCGTGAACAATTTCCGCGCAGAAGAGGTCTATTCATCTCTTCCTCCGCGTGAGGACGGCCTGTCGGCCCTCCTGTCAGGCGACAGCTGGATCGACATAGCGAATTCTTCCGTGGGCAAGGGAGCGGCTCTCAAGGCAGTACAGGGCATTCTTGGCGTATCCCGTGAGGAGACCGCGGCATTTGGAGACTATCTTAATGACATTAGCCTTTTTGAAGCCGCAGGCGAATCGTATGCCATGGCGAATTCGCATCCGGAGCTCAAAAAGGCAGCCAAATATGTAACGCGATATACTAATGACGAAAACGGCGTGATGGAAGCGCTGAAGGAGATGTACAAATGAGGATTATCAGGAAAATTCTGTTTCTGGCCCTTGCGGTAACGATGGCTTCAGGCTTGATCTCATGTTCGGGCAAACCGGCGGCACAGTCTTCCGAATCATCTTTATCTGATCACACCACGCAGTCCGAGGCCACGACGGGAAATGAGACCACAGAGGCAATAGAGACCAAGAAGGAGAGTCCTTTCGGAAAGGCAGTCGTGGTTTATTTCTCATGCACCGGCAACACGAAGTCGGTCGCTCTCAAGATCGCTTCAACGGCCGGGTGCCCGGTTTATGAGATCGTTGCTGCAAAACCTTATTCAGAAGAGGATCTGAATTATAAAAACAAGAAAAGCCGCGCTACGAAGGAGCAAAACGATGACAAAGCAAGGCCGGAGATCGAAGGTGACATAACAGACTGGAGTTCTTATGACACAGTCTTTATCGGATACCCCATCTGGTTTTCAAAGGCCCCGAAGATCCTTTGCACATTCGTTGAAGATCATGATTTCTCCGGGAAGAAAGTCATTCCTTTCTGCACTTCGGGAAGCAGCGGGATCGGCAACAGCGCAAAAGAACTTTCAGGACTTGCGAAAAACGGCGGAAATTGGATCTCCGGCACAAGGTTTTCATCAAACGTCACCAACAAGGATGTTTCCGAATGGCTGGATACGCTTAAAGAAAACGGGAGTATCTGATCATTTACGGCGTTATTTATTATCTGTGATCCCGGAGATATCGTCGTAACCGGGCTTGATCTTTTTGACGCCAAAGCCTTCTGATATCTTGATCTTTACTTCGCCGTATTTAGTGGTTACCGTCTCTTCGTGACGGTCAAGGATGAACCGGTCCTTGAGAGAATAACGGATCCCTATCGTCGTCGTGTTTTCGAAGATGAGCCTGGCAAACTTCTCTTTTTCGGAGGGCCTGCAGATGCAGGTGATGAGGATTCCGGGGCGGTTCTTTTTCATTCCGACCGGGGTGGTGAAGACGTCAAGAGCGCCCTGCTTCATAAGAAGTTCAGTCGCGTAGCCCGTTTCTTCACCTGTCATGTCGTCAACGTTGCAGCAGAGTTCTGCGACCTTGTCACTGTCGCTGTCAGCGGATTCTCCCACCATTATCCTGACGCAGTTTGCTCGCTCAAAGTCCTTGCTGCCCATGCCGTATCCGGTCTTTTCGATGCTCATGACGGGCATGCTGCCGAATGATGAGGCAAAGTGCTTAAGAAGCGCAGCACCAGTGGGCGTCGTAAGCTCGCCTTTGACCTCTCCGCCATAGACAGGAACGCCTTCGAGGATGTGCGCAGTCGCAGGTGCGGGCACCGGAAGAATGCCGTGAGCGCATCTGACTTCGCCAAAGCCTACGTGAACGGGAGAGACGATCACTTTGTCCGGAGAGATCTTCTCCATAAGGGCGCAAAACCCTACAACATCTGCGACCGCATCCATAGTTCCGACTTCGTGGAAATGGATCTCAGTTACATCTTTGCCGTGTGCCTTGCTCTCGGCTCCGGCAATGAGCTTATATACTGCGATGGCGTCTGCTTTGACCTTGTCAGAGACATTGAGATCTCCGATTATGTGCTCTATGTCGTGAAGCGAGCTGTGATGGTGGTGATGTTCGTGCTCATGATCGTGCCCGTGGTCATGATGGTGGTGCTCATGCATATGTTCATCTTCGACAGTTCCGTTAACGGATACATCCGAATGAGTGCCCGTGATACCGCATTTTACTGAAGGTACGAGCGAATAGGTGACACCGGGTATGCCTAAAGAATTAAGGGAATCCTCGCAGGCTTTGACGTCTCCGGTCACTTCCGCGAGAGCCGCGGTCAGCATGTCGCCGGCTGCACCCATGTTGCATTCTATATACATAATCTTCATTTTCCGCTTCCTCCGATGTGATTGATCATGCTGGCCAGATATCCGGCACCGAATCCGTTGTCTATGTTTACCACGCTGACGCCGCTGGCACAGGAATTGAGCATTGAGAGAAGAGCGGTAAGGCCTTCAAATGATGCGCCGTAGCCGACGCTGGTCGGGACTGCGATAACAGGGCAGTCGGCGAGTCCGCCGATGACGCTCGCAAGCGCTCCTTCCATTCCTGCGATGGCGATAATGACCTTTGCGGTCATGATCTCTTCTGAATGGGAAAGAAGGCGGTGGATCCCCGAAACGCCTACATCATAAAGGCGTGTAACATTGTTACACAGCAATTCCGCCGTCACTGCGGCCTCTTCAGCGACCGGTATGTCAGAAGTTCCGCCCGTTGCGATGAGGATCTTGCCGTCAGTATCCGGCGGATTGATCTTCCCGCAGACTCCGATACGGGCATTCTTGTAATAAGTGAGGGGCGTGGTGATCTTTCCGGACTTTTCCTCGGACAGTCTGGTGATAATGACTGTTTCCTGGCCTGATCCAAGCAGTTCTGAAGCAATCGCGGATATCTGCTCAGGCGTCTTGCCTTCACCGAAGATGACTTCAGTTGCGCCCTGCCTTAAGGCACGGTGAATGTCGGGCTTTGCAAAGCCCAGATCTTCGAAAGGCTTCATCTTGAGCCTTATCTCGGCCTCTTCCGGCGTGATCTCGCCGGATGCGACCTGCTGAAGCAGTTTTTTTACGTCATTCATAACCAGTTCCTCGACTAGAGCAGCTCGTTCATGCTTCCGGTTCTGTAACCCTTTGGGTCAAGGATAACATCTTCGAAGCCCATCTTCATGAATTCTGAAGAAATTTCCTTCATGTTTTCAGTAATGAGCGGAAATTCTTCAGGCAGCACCTCGATCCTTGCAAGACCTCCGATCTTTCTCACGCGGTACTGGGAAAGCCCCTTCAGTTTCAGGACGCTTTCTGCGGATTCAACCATCTTAAGGCCTTCCGGGGTTATCTGATCTCCGTATGGAAACCTTGAAGCAAGACATGCCATCGAAGGGTTGTTCCAGGTGGGAAGTCCGGCTTCTTTTGAAAGCTCTCTGATATCTGACTTCGTAAGACCGCAGTTTTTAAGCGGACTGATAATGCCCAGTTCCTTTGCGGCTTTCGTGCCGGGGCGGTAATCGTTGTCGTCATCGGCATTTGAGCCGTCTGCTACGGTATCGATCCCGTTCTTATGAGCTTCATCCAATATCTTTCCGAAAAGCGCTTTCTTGCACCAGTAGCATCTGTCCGGCGGGTTTTCGCTGAAACGATCTATCGAGAAAACGTCCGCTCCGATAACGATCTGCCTGACACCTATTGAACTGCAAAGAGAGCGGGCATCTGAAAGCTCGTTCTCCGGGATCACGGCGGAACTTATCGTGACGGCAACCGCGTTGCTGCCCAGGACTTCATGGGCAGCCCAAAGAAGATAAGTCGAATCGACACCGCCGGAAAAGGCGATAACGATACGCCCTGCAGATCTGAGCAGGGCGTAAAGTTTTGATTCTTTTGATCTGAGTTCTTCCGTCATCGGATGCTTACTTGCGTGAAAGCGCCGCGCGGACTTTGCCGTCGGGATCCTTAACAAGAAGTACTACTATCCAGATGATGAGACCCAATGCGACTACGGATAATCCGAGGTAAGAGTCATTGATCATGTCAGCAGATGCGGGAGTGAAGAATTCCGCGCCGGCTTCGAGGTATTCGACTACGGAATCAACGAGCCACATAAGGGAAGCACCCCAGTACATGAGGGCGAGAGTTCCGAGCTTTCTGTCAGCCTTTGTGTTGTACCAGGCGATGGTCGCGATGACCGCGGCAAAAGCAGTTATAAGTAAAGTCATGTCATGCCTCCTTCTTGCCCCGGGCAACGTTTGCTTTTTCGGAGGTGATGCTCTTTTTCGATATCGAGATCGAAATGCAGACCATGGCTATCCAGGCCAAAGTGACGAGGACTGCCATTGCGACTCCGTTTGTTGCCATCTCATGGAGCATCTCGGAAGCCTGTTCCGGTGTGGAGGCATTAGTGAGGAAAGGGAACCAGGGGGTAACCTCGCCGTGCCAGACGTGCTCAAATGCGAGAAGAGCGCTGCCGCCCCAGAGCATGTTGTTGAGCCAGTTCATGCGCTTGATGAAAGGACTTTCAACACCTTTCTTGTCAGCTAAATGCTTGATGACTGTTGTTACGATCGCTTCACCGGTGGGTACTAGAAAACATGCCATAACAGAACCTCCTGATATCCGTACAAAGATATTTCTGATGATAGCTTATTTTACTTCCCAATCAAAGAATAATGATAGTACGTGAGTGTTATTATTGTTAATTTTCTTGTGAGTATTTTGACTTTTTTCGTTAAGGTTCCAATGTTTATTTAAAGTTTCGGCGTCAATAATGTGTTAATATGTGGCAGGAAAGGGGTACTTTATGAATAACGCTTTTATTAAGCTAACGGCCGCAATAGCGGCTTTGTCGGTTGGCGCAGCCGTTTTCTCGGGATGTTCGGGATTTCAGGTACCGTCAGGACTTAACGCTGCGGCTTCCACTACATCATCCCAGACCGAAACGACTGCTGAGAGCACTACTGCCGCTCCGACAAAGACTTCCGGAGCAGCCACTTCCGAGACGGAAAAGAAGACTGAAGCGACTTTTACTTCTGAAACCGTAAATGAAAAGAAAAAAGCGCTTGCAGGAACTGAGTATGCCGCCGGAACGACATATCTGGGAGAATCCGGAAACCAGGCAGCTCTTGAGGTGGTATTGGCAGAACTTGGTGTCGATGAGAAAGTGACCGCTTCCGACACGACACGCCTTATAGATTGCGGCGGAACGGATATCTGGTTCATTTGCTTCAGTGATGACGTTACAAGCGTTAAGGTCGTTTTAGGCGATGAGGAAGACGGAAAAGAACTCTACAAGGCGGAAAATCCCGGATATATATTCATCAGGTGTTTTTCGTCCGGAGAGATCCCTTCCTGCACTGTGATAATCAATGGCCAGAAGACGGGCCATACCACGTATTTCCCGTACCTGATCGGCGGCGACATCGTGCTGCCGAACGGCGGTACGGTAATGAACCAGACCGAAGGAATGGACAGCTATATAGATATTCCGGACGAGACAAGCAACAGTGATGAAACGGAGGAGGAAGAACCATGAACACTGTTAATGATTTTCTTAAGCAGGCAGGAGTCTACTATCTTGCAACCGTTGAGGGCGATCAGCCCAGAGTAAGGCCTTTCGGAACTGTAAACATTTTCGAGGAAAAGCTTTACATCCAGACCGGCAAGAAAAAGGACGTCGCAAAACAGATCGAGGCCGACCCGAAGGTTGAGATCTGTGCTTTCAAGGACGGAAAATGGATCCGCGTGGCCGGTGAACTGGTCGAGGATGACAGGATCGAAGCCCAGAAGTCAATGCTGGATGCTTATCCTGAACTTGCGGGAATGTATAAGCCCGGTGACGGAAATACCGTAGTCTATTATTTCAAGAATGCCGTTGCGACGATCTCGTCGTTCACCGAGGCTCCGGTTACGGTCAGATTTTAATTTTTCTTGACACCGCTTTATTTTTAGTATATTAAAGTAATATTGATTTTATGGAGGGAAACGATTATGTTCTGTAAAAATTGTGGTCAGCAGCTTGCAGACAACGCTACTTTCTGCGGAAATTGCGGTACACCTGTAGCTGCCGGCGAAACACCCGCTCCTGTAGAAGCGGCACCCGCAGCACCTGCACCCGTTGCTGAAGTTGCACCTGCTGAACCTGCACCCGTAGTACCTGTTGAAGCTACACCTGTTGAAACAACACTGAAGGTTTCTCCGGCTGTACCTGTAGAAGCAGTACCTGCAGCTGAGGCTGCACCCGTCATGCCTGCCGGAGCAGCTCCCGTTGCACCCGCAGCACCTGCAGCTCCCAAGAAAAAGAATAAGTGGCTGTTGCCCGTTATCATCGGCGGTTCTGCTTTCCTGCTCGTCATGATCGCAGTTATCGTCATCGTAGTGGTATTGCTCAACGCCTCAACCAAGATGGATCTCAATGAGTTCGTAAGCTTTAAGTATTCCGGTTACGATACTGTCGGCAAGGCTACCGTAGAATTCGATTATGACAAGTTCAATGAGAAATACGGAAAGTCCATCAGATTTACATCTGAAGGAAAGCTGCTCTATTCGGATAATACACCTGCTGAAGCTTTTGAAAAGACCATTAAGAGTTATGTAAGGCTTAATGGCAGCAGCTCCA
>JAILIB010000181.1 GCA_024695505.1 Saccharofermentans sp. | reverse complement strand
ACAAGAACCGCAAGACGTAAGATCACGGACGGCTGAAAGCCCCCTGATTTATTAAGATTATGTAACCTCCGTGTAAATGTAATCTTTTAGGCTAAATGTTAGAATATACTCATAATCACGATGGAAAGGTGTGTTATGAGGGCTTCGTTATCGGTCTTATTCGCTCTGCTGATAGTCTCACTTCTCATTTGCGCGGTGTTAGCACTCCGTTCTAAAAAGCCTGTCGGCAGAAACATAGCCAATCTTTTGGTAGCATTGGCTATACCAGTCCTCGGAAATCTCATCCTGATCGCATCATCAGACGACATTATCGCGACCGTTGGTTGTTATATTTATTTTCTGGGCATGGATGCCTCGGTTTGTTCCATTTTCTATTTCACGCATTCGTATTGTGAGATCGGCAGGCCGAAGCGTCCGCTCCTCATAATGATCTACAGCCTCTTTGGCATTGATCTTCTGCATTATGCACTTAACCCGTATATAGGCCTTTCCTTCGCTACGGAGAAGATCTTTGTCGAAGGCCGCGAATATTACAGGGTCATCCCTTATATCGGACAGGCGTACCACAGAGTTGTCTGTTACTCTCTTTTCTTCGCCAGCCTTATAATTTTCGTCGTAGTAACTTCAAAGGCTTCAAGAGTCTATGTTGAGAAATACATGGTGATCCTTTTTTCGATGGTCATAACGGGAGCCATAGAATCCTATTACATCTTCTCAGGCCAGCCGATGGACATGTCCATGATCGGATTCGCCGTATTCGGTCTCCTCGTATATTTCTTTGCGCTCCATCACAGATCGATGAGGGTATTGGACAGGCTCCTTGCGAGCATGGCTTCCGACATGCCTGACGCGATATTCTTCTTTGACAACAGCGGTAAGTGCATTTGGACAAATGAACCGGGAAGAAAGCTGATCGGCGTCTCGAAAGATAAATATGATGACGTCAAAGCAAATCTTCAGTTCCTCTTTGACGACATAGATTTTGAAAAAGCCGGATGGGAAAAGAAGGTTATCGTCGGTGAAGGTGATGACGCCCAGTATCTGGAACTTTCAATGCGTTCTGCCATAGATGAACTCGGAAAGCTGACCGGTTCATACCTCAATGTCCACGATTATACGGATGAACAGCTTGCGATGCAGAAGGAAATATATAACTCGACTCACGATAAGGTTACCGGCTTCTATACCAAAGAATATCTTTTCGAAAAGATAAGCAAGAGGCTTTCCAACGATAAAACGACCGATTATATGGCAGGCTATATTGAGATTGCCAATTACAAGATGATCAATGACGTTTTCGGAAGCGAATTCGGAACGCTCACGATCAAGAAGGTTGCCCAGACGATCCAGGAAAACTCAAGTAAGAAAACATTGTTCGGAAGGCTCGGAAACGATTCTTTCGGCATGCTGATCGACAAAGCACGTTTCGATGTGTCAAAGCTTGAAAGGCTTCTTGAGACCTTCAGCGTTTCTGATGAGAACATGGAGCATCACATTCTCATTCATTTTGGCGTTTATGATTTCAGTGAAGATGAAGATATAGATCTGCAGCTGTTCTTTGACAGTGCTCATCTTGCAACGACAGTTATAAGCGACAACTATCACAACAAGGTAGTCTTCTACGACGATAAGCTCAGAAGTGACGCGGTCCATGACCAGCTCATTTCCAACCAGCTCAAGGAAGCGATCGAAACAAAGCAGATCAGACCGTATCTTCAGCCAATCGTTGACTCGCAGGGCCTTCTCGCAGGAGCGGAAGCGCTTGTAAGATGGATCCATCCCGAAGAAGGTTTCCTGAGTCCCGGGCAGTTCATTCCGGTATTCGAGAGAAACGGACTGATATCTTTCGTAGACAAGTATATGTGGAGATGTGCCTGTGAACTTCTTGCTTCGTGGAAGGAAAAAGGGATCAAGAGCTTTATCTCCGTAAACGTTTCACCCAAGGACTTCTTACGTCTCGACGTCGTATCCGAAATGAAGTCACTGGTCGAAGAATTCGGGATCAAACCTGAAAAACTCAGGATAGAGATCACTGAGACCGCCGTTACAACGGAAAACGTAGACATGTTCAAGATCATTTCGGATCTTCGCGAGTACGGATTTATCGTTGAGATGGACGATTTCGGAAGCGGTTATTCTTCGCTCAATCTGCTTAAGGACATCAGCCTTGATCTGATCAAGATCGACATGCAGTTCCTTAAGGATTCGGAGCGCAACATGAAGGCCGGACTGATCATCAAGAGCATCATCAACATGTCCGATGATCTTGGTATCGACACGCTCACTGAAGGCGTTGAGACCGCAAAGCAGTTCGAAAAACTCTATGACATGGGCTGTAAGCTTTATCAGGGTTATTACTTCTCCAAACCGGTCCCCGTTGAGGATTTCGAGAAACAGTGGTTTGACTGATAAAAACAGCCGGCAGGATCAATCGATCCGACCGGCTTTTTAATTGGTCGAGGTGACAGGATTCGAACCTGCGACCCCATGCTCCCAAAGCACGTACGCTACCAACTGCGCTACACCTCGATGCTCACGGCGGTAATTATATATGTTTTGAATCATTACTGCAAATAAAAGACCCGCACCTCGAAGATGCGGGTCTGAAACTCTGAATTGTCTGCCTGATCACTTGACGATCTTAACGCCGTCAACAAGCGGAATGTTGAAGAGCTTTGTCTTTGCTGCGCAAACGATGCCCTTGATCATGATGAAGATGAGAACGGCATAGAATGCGAGGTTGATCAGCCAGCCTACAAAAGGAATACGGCCGATGAAGACTCCGAGAACGGAATATACGCCAAATCCGATGAGAAGAAGGATTCCGTTGTTGACGTGATGTCTGACGAACGGGCAGGTCTTATCGGGATTGATGAGGAGGCCGAGGAGCCAGAGTAATCCGAAATAAGCCAGGATCGAGAA
>JAILIB010000177.1 GCA_024695505.1 Saccharofermentans sp. | reverse complement strand
TCGAAAGGTCTGGAAGCCGTCTCGGGATCTTCGTTCGTTGAAAGAGCCGTAAGAGCCGCAAAGCCCTGAACGCCCGTCTTGCAGACGGAAGCCTCACAGCCGCCCGTGACCATTACGTCAGCGTCGCCGTACTTGATTGCCTTGAAAGCGTCGCCGATCGAGTGAGCACCCGTTGCACATGCGGTTACCACGCATGTGTTGATGCCTTTCATTCCGTACATGATCGCGATGTTTGCAGATGCCATGTTGGCGATCATCATCGGGATGTACATCGGAGCGATCTTGCCGTTCTTCTCGTATCTGACCTGCTCTCTTTCGTGAGCCTGGAGGGATCCGATTCCGGAGCTTACGATAACGCCGACCCTGTAAGGATCTTCTTTGGTCATGTCGAGGCCGGAAGACTCGATAGCTTCCTTTGCAGCCGCGACTGCGAAATGAGCAAACGGTTCCATTCTTTTCATCGCCTTGAAGTCCATGTAGTTCAGAGGATCGAAATCCTTGACTTCGCATGCGAGCTTGATCTTGGAATTGCTCGTATCGTACTTGGTGATCGGGCCGGTAGCCGCCTTACCCTTTTTGAGACCTTCCCAGAAAGTCTCAACTGTGTTTCCGAGGGGCGTGATCGCACCCATTCCGGTTACTACGACTCTGTTTGCCATTAGCTTTTTCTCCCTTTATTACATGTGCATTCCGCCGTCGACGGAAAGGACCTGGCCCGTGATGTAAGAAGCATCCTCGGAGCACAGGAAGTTAACTGCGTTTGCGATGTCCTCAGGCTGTCCGTATCTCTTGAGAGGGATCATCTCGAAGATCGCTTCCTTCTGCTTGTCTGTGAGAACAGCAGTCATAGGTGTCTCAACATATCCGGGAGCGATCGCGTTGAAGGTGATGTTCCTTGAAGCGAGCTCTCTTGCGCAGGACTTTGTGATGCCGATAACGCCTGCCTTTGAAGCGGAGTAGTTGACCTGTCCTGCCTGGCCCTCGATGCCTACAATGGAAGAAATGCTTACTACTCTTCCTTCTCTCTTCTTCATCATGATGGGCGTAACGTGCTTGATGAAATTGAACGTACCCTTGAGGTTAACGTTGATGACCGCGTCGAAGTTCTCCTCGCTCATCTTGATGAGAAGTCCGTCTCTCGTGATGCCGGCGTTGTTGACGAGGATGTAGATACCTCCGAAGTCTTCGTTGATCTGCTTTACTGTCTCTTCAACTGCAGCGAAGTCTGCAACGTTGCACTGATAAGCCTTTGCGTCAACGCCGAGAGCCTTGACTTCGCTTACCGCGTTCTCGCTCTTTTCGAGATCGCAAGCGTCAACGACTGCGATGTTGTATCCGCTCTTTGCGAGCTTCTTGGCGATCGCAAGGCCGATGCCTCTCGAAGCGCCCGTAACTATTGCTGTTTTTCTCTCATCTGCCATGTTATTACCTCCTGGTATCATCCGATCTTTTCGAGTAATTTGCTTATGTCTTCAGGTGTGGAAACACCGATAACTTTTATGGACGGAACTGTCTTTCTGACAAAGCCCGCGATGGTCCTTCCGGGACCGACTTCAACGATCGTGTCAACGCCCATCTTCTCCAATTCATAGAGCGTCTGCTCCCACATGACGGGGCTTGATACCTGTGATTCGAGAAGACCCTTTATCTGCGCCTTGTCAGTAATGACAGAAGCGTTTACGTTTGCGATGTATGGAATCTTAAGGTCGCCTAATTCAACATTCTCAAGCTCCTTGCCGAGCTTTTCGCCGGCGCCTTTGAGAAGAGGTGAATGGAAAGGTCCGGAGACGTTTAGTTCAACGACCTTGAGCGCGCCTGCCTCGGTGCACTTGGGCATGGCCTCTGCGACAGCTTCCTTCTTTCCCGTGATGACGATCTGTCCGGGGCAGTTGAAGTTTGCGCACCACACGCCGTCGATCTTGCTTGTGATTCCTTCTACCGTCTCCTTATCAAGACCGATGACTGCTGCCATGGATCCTTCGCCTGCAGGAACTTCGGAAGACATCAGCCTTCCCCTGATCCTCGTAAGCCTTACGGCGTCCTCAAAGCCCAGAGCGCCTGCGGCATAAAGGCTGCAGTATTCGCCCAGTGAAAGCCCTGCGGTAACTTCAGGCTTAACGCCTGCCTTAAGGAGCGCGTCGGTAATGATGCAGCATGTGGTAACGAGCGCAGGCTGCGTGAATTCAGTGATGTTGATATCGTCGTTCTCCTCGAAAAGGAGCTTAGCCATATCGATATCTGCGGCTTCGGATGCCTTTACTAGCATAGCGGCTGCATCGGGGCTCGTCTCTACGAAGCTCTGACCCATGCCGATCTGCTGGACACCCTGGCCCGGGTAACAAAAAGCTATCTTCATTATGCTTCCAGCTTTCTTCCGAGGAGCTTGTCAGCGTCTTCGAACATTGATTCGATGATGACCTTTGCAGGTCTTACTTCCTTGATGAGTCCTGCGATCTGGCCTGCCATGAATGTGCCCTGCTTTGTATCGCCCTCGACTACAGCCTTGCGGAGACTGCCTACCGTGAGTCCCTCAAGCTCTTCGAAGGTTACGCCGCTCTGCTCCATCTCAAGATACTTGTTGGAAAGAGCGTTTCTTATCTGTCTTACGGGGTGGCCGTAGGATCTGCCGGTAACTCTTGTTGAGTTGTCCTTTGCCCTTACGACCATGTCCTTGTAGTTGGGGTGAACGTTAACCTCGTCGCATGCGCAGAAAACGGTTCCGCACTGAACGCCCTCAGCGCCGAGCATGAAAGCTGCAGCAACGCCTCTGCCGTCTGCGATACCGCCTGCAGCGATAACGGGGATGGAAACCGCGTCAACTACCTGGGGAACGAGTGTCATCGTAGTAGCTTCACCGATGTGTCCGCCGGACTCTGTGCCCTCAGCGATGACTGCGTCAGCACCGCACTGCTCCATTCTCTTTGCAAGAGCAACGCCTGCTGTAACGGGAACGACAATGATGCCTGCTTCCTTCCACATTTCCATGTATTTTTCAGGTGAACCTGCACCTGTGGTAACTACCTTAACCTTCTCCTCAGCAATGACCTTAGCGATCTCGGGTGCCCTGGGGTTCATGAGCATGAGGTTTACGCCGAACGGCTTGTCTGTTGCCTCACGGCAGAGCTTGATCTGCTCTCTGAGCCAGTTCTCGTCAGCGCCGCCGACGCCGATGATTCCGAGTCCGCCTGCGTTGCTAACTGCAGCAGCGATGTGCCAGTCAGCAACCCATGCCATTCCACCCTGGAAGATGGGGTATTTGATTCCGATAAGATCCGTAATTCTTGTCATAGTGATTCTCCTTTGCCAAGATCAATATTCAATGTAGTTGGCATCCCATGTGAGGCCGCCTCCGAAGCTCGCGAATACAAGCTTCATGCCACTTTCGAGCTGCCCTTTATCCTTCATCTCTTTGAGGAGCACCGGAATGCTCGCAGAAGATGTGTTTCCTGTTCTCATGATGTTCATCGGGAACTTGTCTAAGCTCACCTTGAGCTTCTTTGAAGTTGCCTCGATGATCCTCGCGTTTGCCTGGTGCAGAACGAACCAGTCGATATCCTCAAGTGCGAAATCATATTTCGCGGAAAGATCCCTGATAAGTTTCGGAACCTCGGTTACCGCGAACTTGAAGACTTCCCTTCCGTCCATGTTGAACTTGGTGAGGTTCTCAAAACCTTCCTCGCCGATACGTGCGGGCTGTCTTGCGTTATCGCAGTGCAGGCAGTCCATCCTCCGGCCCGAAGACCTCATGATGAACTGGTTCGGCTTGCCTTCTTCTGCCCTTAAAATGGCAGCTCCTGCGCCGTCACCGAAAAGGATGCACTGTCCCCTGTCTTCCCAGTTTACGAAGTTGGATGTGCACTCAACGCCTGCAACGAGCGCGAGCTTTGCATTGCCTGATTCGATGAAACCCTGCGCGGCATTGTAAGCGGCGATCCATCCGGGACATGCGGAGTTAACGTCGAACGTTCCGCACTCCTCGTTGCAGTCGAGTGCTCTGTGGATCACGCACGAAAGCGTCGGAAACATAAGATCCGACGTCGTTGATGCTGTTACTATAAGGTCTATATCTTTAGGATCGATGCCTGCGTCCTCGACAGCCTGAAGCGCTGCCTTGACCACCATCTGCGAGGGCTTGTCGGTCAGAGGATCGGAGATCCTTCTTTCCTTGATACCCGTTCTCTCGGTTATCCACTCGTCATTCGTCTCGACCATCTTGGAGAGGTCGTCGTTGGTCAGAACCTTCTCCGGCAGATATGAACCCAAACCGATTATTTTTCCGGTCATTTGTTGTCCTTCCATGCAAATACTTTGACAAACCAATAGTTTGATTGTCAAAGTATATATGTGAAAGCCAAAATTGTCAAATGTATGAAGGATTTGATAAACAGAAAACAGAGCATTTCACGATTTTTTCACCAGAATAACTGCTCCCATGAAAATTTCGTGAATCCCAGGCGGAATTCACGAAATCCTTCACGTTTATGTGCCGTTTCGTGAAAAAAACGTGAAACGGCGTTAGCCTATATCACTTTCCTGTGTAATTACCGTCGAGCCTGCCGTACGCGAGCACGTTTCCTTTG
>JAILIB010000173.1 GCA_024695505.1 Saccharofermentans sp. | reverse complement strand
CCGGCTTAGTCTCTTCCGGTTTAGTTTCTGCGGGTTTAGACGCTGCCGGTTTCTCAGGCTTGGTTGATTCAGGTTCAGAACTCTCTACAACCTTGGTATCGGCAGGAACGCCTTCATTCTCATCGGCAAATACAAGAGAAGGCATTGCTCCGGCGGTCATAGTCATAACGAGGAAAAAAGCAACTAACTTCTTAAATTTCATAAAAGAGCCTCCTGAAAAAGGATTTTTCAAAACAGACAGGCCAAACCGAACAATCGGCCAAATATTAAAATACATTCATATTTTAGAAAGTTTTTTAATATACTTCAAGGACAAATCATCCGTAATGGAAAATCCGGACAAAAAAGGGGCCGCACATGGCGGCCCCGGGAAATTCAGTTGTTATATCAGTACTCAGGCTCAAGCAATCCGTATCCGCCGTCGTTTCTCTTATAGATTACGCATACCGAGTTGGTATCGCTGTCGAGATAAACATAGAAATCGTGGCCGAGCATCTCAAGCTGCAGAATGGCGTCCTCGGTGGTCATCGGGCGAAGGGCAAACTGCTTGCGCTTTGTGATCTTGTCCTCGGGTTCGTCTTCGAAATCGAAGTCTGCGCCGCCGTCGTCCTCAAGGAAGTTAACGATTCCGGGATAGTCTTTCTTCTTCTTAAGGAACTTCGTCTTCTGCCTTCTGATCTGGGATTCGAGCTTGTCGACAGTCTTGTCGACTCCTGTCAGAATGTCTTCATCGCGTGCCTCGGCTCTGTAGATCTTGCCGTCGAGCTTCATTGTGATCTCAATGATCATCTTTGCGCCCTCAGGTCTGATGCGTACATTAAGGGTTCCTTCGTCACCGAAATACTTGTCGAACTTTGCCATCTTTGAGGCGATCTTGTCCTCGAGTCTTGGTCCGATCTTGATTCCGTTGCCCTGTGTTGTGATCTTCATAAAATCACTCCCTTCCGTTTTGAAGAATGCAAAAGGCTTTGACCTTTTAATCATTATAAGCCAACAGTTGCCTGAATTGAATTAATTAACTGTTAATCTTTCAATTCTGCCTTTTTTGAAGGGATGACAAGGTAGAGTACGATGAGTGCCGCGATGCAGATTCCGAGGTCAACAGCAAGGAAGCTTCCGTTATATACCATTGAATAAATGAGTGCATTGTCATAGCCTGCATCAGCTGCATATTCCGCATAGAAGATGACGCCTGAAGCAACGGAACCGATCCATCTGATCACGTATGCGACCACTGCAAAAATAGCAGCTCTTACGATCCCTGCCCTGCGGAAACGGAACAGCGGGTTCTTGATCTTTATCCTCTCTTCAGCCTTGAGTCCTGCGAAGCCTGCGATTCCGAGCGCCGCATAACCGATCACATAATCGAGGAACATCTGGAAAGGGCTTACGAACCATCGCAGGCCGTCAATGAGCTGAAGGATGCTGTAAACCACTGCAACGATGAAGCCCCAGAAAGGTCCGAAGGCCATTCCGTATACGATGATCGGCAAAGTGGAAGCAGGTGTGATCGAACCGCCCATGGGCATCTCGAAAAGAGTGATCTTGGATAATACGAATGCAAGCGCGATAACCACGCCGCCTGCAGCGATCGAGAGGATCTTCTCTTTGTTTGAAGTTTTTGTTGTCATAAAAATACCTCCATCCGGAAACCGACCTGCGCCAAATTCCTTAGGAGGAGATACATGTTAATAGATGTGTTCCCTACGCCGGCATTATCCGTCAGGTTCAGCGGGTCGGCGATTACTGCCCTCTCAGCCTGCTGACGCGTCAGATCACTGCGTGCAAGCTCCCCGTTATTTCCATTGTCGCAAGCAAATATACTACAGACGTCCCAGTTTTACAAGCCTGATAAGACACGATTCCAGAAATTTCTGAACTTCACGCTCGTAAAGCGCCTGGGCGTTCTCGTAGCACATCAGATGTTTTGCGTCATTGACCACGACCATACGCTTACGGCATCTTAAGTTATCGTAAATGTCGCTCGCGCCTCTGGGCAGTGTCTCATCGTCCTCTCCGCCCTGGAATATAAGCACGGGAACCCTGATCCTGCCGGAATGGACTGCGCAGTCACAGACGTTCATGTCAAATCCGAATCTCGCCTTGCTCATCATCCTGAGCCTGTAGAGCACGGCTTCAGTGCTGATGAACTTGTCCCTCGAAAGATAGTTCCGGAGATAAGACGGCAGAGTATCCACAGGCGAATCCGCGATTATCCCGCATACCTCAGGACAGAAACCCTTCTGTTCCGCAGCAAGAAGAGCGGCAGTTGCGCCTACACCACGTCCAAAGACATATATCCTGCAGTAAGGACCAAGCCTTCTCTTTGCGAAATCAAACCAGCAGTCCAGATCAACGCTCTCGCGCAGGCCCCAGGTAAAGCTCTTTCCGTCGCTCATTCCGTGTGCCCTCATGTGCGTGATGAGCACGTGACAGGAGATCTTTTTCATCAGGAGCTTTGCGTATGCGGCGACCTCGGTCGGATCCTCGTCATAAGCGTGTACCATGATCAGCATGTTGCGGCATACGGGATCCGAAGACGGCCTGTAATAAGCGGAAAGTCTGGTCCCGTCAAAAGAACCGGTCCTGACGTTTATCCATTCATTCCTGTACGAATAGAACCAGTTACGGCCTCTGCCGTTAATCGTTGTCCTGTCGATCTGGGTTGGCGCCCTGTCAACCTGGGGAAGGGGCTTCGGGCGTGAATATATGCGCTTGAATAAGCGTTCGCAATACCAGAGAAAATAACCGAATGCACCGGCAGCCGCGAGGAGAAGTACCAGCACGGCAAGAACGACGACAAGTGCGCCGGAATTCATCTCAAGTTTTACGAGAGCAGCTTCAATCTGCAACAATTCCCTCCAGGTCGTCGGCCCCGGAACTCAAAAGCCGGCAGCCGTCCGTAGTCAGAACGACGTCGTCTTCGATCCTGAATCCGACACCCCATTCGGGAATGTAAACTCCGGGCTCAACAGCAAGGCAGTTTCCGGCGGCAAAAGCGCGGTCGCGAGAACCGGCGTCATGAACGTCGAGTCCCAGAAAATGCGAAGTGTTGTGCCAATAATAGGCAAGAACGTCGTCCTTGCTGAAATTATCATTGATTAAACCCTGCTCCGCAAGCCATTTGCCTGCGATGTCATACATTTGTGAATTAAGGTCCGCAAAAGTCTTACCCGGAGCGATAAAACCGAAGGCTTCCTTCCGTAATTCCCTGATAAGACCGAGAAGCTTGACGCGCCTGTCGTCATCCGACTTAGGGCGTCCCACAAAATAAACTCTCGAAATGTCCGCACAGTAGCCGTTGACCCTCGCTCCGACGTCGACCTGGATAAAGGAACCTTCCTTTGCAACGCCGTCGCCGTCTCTTTCCGGATCACTGTGATGCAGGTAAAAAGCGTTCTTTCCGCAGGATACGATCGTCTGGAAAGCAAAGAGCATGCCGCTTCTTTTGGTCATCTCATACTCGAGCTTTGCATAGAGTTCATATTCGGTAACGCCTGGACGGATGAGCTTCTTCATCTCGGCGAGAGATTCTTCAGTAACGCGAGCTGCCTCTTCGATCGAAGCGATCTCGGCTTCATTCTTAACAAGTCTGAGTTCGGTGAATATGTTCGAGACATCGAGCGGTTCTCTTCCCTGCTTGCGGTCCCTGTCCGCAAAGTCCTTGGAAGCCTGCATTACAGAACTTCCGTCAAAAGCGAAACGCACTTTGTTCTCGGATGCGAGATTAAACGCAGTGTCCGCGAAATCATCCCTGTCGCGGATATTGTCCTCCGAAACGCCGGATATGCGCGCGATATCTGAAAGATCCATACGCTTGCCTGTCCAGCGTTCCTTGAGACTGTCGTGTTCGGGAGCAAAAAGCCACTCGGTCACGACACCGTCCTGCTTACGGATAATGAGCATTAAATCGGGCTTTTCAAGGCCCGTCAGATAAAAGAAATTGCGGTCGGGAAGAAATCTGTATTCCGTGTCGGCGCACATCTTCTTCTCATCACCCGAAAAAATGAAAGCCGCCGTATTGTCTGGCAGCTTTTCCGCGAATGCTTTTCTGTTGTTCTGAAAGAATTCCGGACCGATTACCATTGCTTGACGCCATCCGAACGAACATTATACTCATCGAACAGTATCGTATTGTTGATGTAATTGAGCGTTGCGCCGGGCGAACGTCTGATGAGACCCGGATTGCCGATTACTATCGAACCGTCAGGCACGTCGAAGTTGACATAGGCGCCGGGCGCTATGAGTACGTTGTTTCCTATATTGATATTGCCGACTATGACTGCGTTTGCGCCGATCCAGACATAATTGCCGATGTGCGGAGAACCCTTCCTCTTGCCTCTGAACTGCGTGCCGATGACAACGCCCGTGGAAACATTGACGTTGTGACCGATAACGCTCTTCGGATGGATGATGACACGGCCGAAATGTGCAAGATAAAAGCCCTTGCCAATGTTCGTGTCATAAGGGATCTGGAAATGATATTTACGGCTCAGTCTGTCGAGTCTCCAGTTGTTTACGTGGAACTTGATCTCTGCAAGCTTCCTTCTGATACCGTCAAACTTCTGGATCTGGTCGTAATAGTAGCGCGTGCGGCGCATTACGCTGATGTAGGAAAATTCAGGGGATGACCTTCTCTCCTGCAGATAACAGGCGTAGATGTTCTTATAACGCCTGGCATTGCCGGTATACCTGAACAGATCTGAATATATGATGTCCTTAAGTTCGTCTGTCATTCAGATAAATCCCCTCTTAGCTTACGAAAAAATTTTATATCTTTTCGAAAAATAACTCAATAAGCGGAGTCCCCGATTTTTTTGTAATATGGCGTTTATCTTTACATGTTTCGACAAAAATTATAATATTTTAATTGGATAGTCAAAAATTAGTGACAAGACCGCATTTCAGGCGGCAAAAAGAAGGTTTTTCATGATGAACATAGAGAAAGAACTCGCCAAGAGACTGATGGATGAAGGCAATGCCGAAGGGCGTCTCGAGGGCTATAACCACGAGATCAACTTCTATGAGACTGTAGCGAGCGGAAACTCCAGAGCGCTTGAAGAACGTCTCAAATCCTTCGGGGCAAACCAGGTGCTGGGCAAACTCAGCAACAACGCCCTTCAGAACCGCAAATACCACGCCGTCATCCTGGCTGCTCTGGTCAGCCGCTTCTGCATCGAGCAGGGCATGGAGATCTCCGTCGCTTACACATTGAGCGACATCTATATTGAACTGATCGACAACGCAGGCTCAGGCGAGGAAGTCAGACAGCTCCAGATGGACCTTCTGCGCAATTACTGCCGTAAGATGAACGAGCTCACCAAGAGCAAGGTCGTTTCACGCCACATCGTCGTCGCGATCGACTACATCCGCTCGCACATCCAGGACAACCTTACCGTTGAGTCCATCGCTGATTCGCTTTCACTCAACTCGAGCTACCTTTCCAAGCTCTTCAAGCAGGAAATGGGGATCACGCTCAGCCGCTACATCAGGGACCAGAAGATATCCGTCGCCTGCAACATGCTCCGCCATTTGGACGAATCTTCGCTCACGGTCGCAAATTACCTCGGATTTTCATCGCAGTCCCATTTCATCCAGGTCTTCAAGAAGACAACCGGCATGACGCCCGAAGAATACAGGCGCAAAAACTATCACCAGAGCTGGATGAACGGCGAATCCGACAAAGGGGAAAAGTAATCCGGAAACTAATTAAATAGAGCCTCAAGCACGGATCAGACGAATTCCGTGTGCATCGGCTTGCAATCGTATTTTGAATCGTAACCCTTCCACTTTGACGGAAGGACGAGATAAAGTCTCGGGCAGTCGTCGAAAGCCCAGCTTCCCATACGCTTGACGGATTTCGGTACCTTTATGAAAGCGAGCTCGTCGCAGCCGTCAAAAGCTTCCTGTCCTATCCTCTCGAGACCCGACGGAAGATAAACATACTCAAGGTCCTCACAGCTGTTAAAGGCCTCCTGTCCTATCTCGGTAACGGTATCCGGCAGGATGACCTGTGTGATGAGGTCGCAGTCAAAAAAGCATTTCTTGCCGATACAGGTTATCTTCGAGCCGGGCGCGAAAACGATCTTTGAAAAACCGTTAACGCCATAGGGCATCTGTATCGTTCCGCTGCCTGAGATCGTGAGCGTTCCGTCACGCGATATCGTATAAGTCGCGTCCTTTCCGCAGGAACCGGATCTCTCATAACCGTGGACCGTATCCGCATCACAGATCTTATGCGCATACGAGAAAGCCTCCAAAGGAAGCAGATAGTAATTGTAAGTGGGAACTCCCTCAACGATCTTGCCGTTGTCCCAGGATTTGCCTTCATAAGTTTTGCCGGAGTCGTAGGTCGGGTCAACGAAACGCCATTTCCCGCCCAGGTAGACCGCAGCCCATGCATGGTCCGGCGTCTCATCCTCTTCAAGGTTATCAGCCATCATCTCATCAAAGCATGCAAGGCCTACTCCGAATTCAACGGTCGCGGGGATCCCCTGCGCCCTGCAGAGCGCCGTGAAGATGTTTCCAAAGCCTTCGCAGACAGCCATCCCGCGCCTCAGCAGGCAGATCGCGCCGTCCTGGTATACCATCTTATTGCTCTTGTCAGTCTGGGTGTTATCGTAAGCCATCGCGCCGATGAGATAAGTGTAGATGTGATACACCTTTTCCCAATCGGATTCCGCGCCTTCGCAGATCTGCTTTGAATACTCGATTATTACCGGATCATCGCACTCGATATCGTTCTGCGGCTGAAGGCACTCTTTGAGAGAAACCTCGTCATCTCTTAATTCGGTGCACCGCTCAACGTTGAAAGAGTAGGTCGGCGACTTGTAGAAATGTATCTGACCGTCGTCTCCTAAAAAGATGTAATTGTCATCCTGCGTTATGACCTTGGATCCGAGCTGATAGCTGATCGCAACGAAATAGAGCTTGCCCTTGTCCATATAGCCTTCAAGGTCAACGGAAAACTCGCCGCTCTGCTTCTTGAAACGCCTGACTACACTGCTGCTGTCAGCCTTGCAAAGGGTTATCTCAAATATGTTCGCGGCATCGGTGCTTACGGTGAAGCTAGTTCCCTCAACGCCGATCCTGATTATGCCGCCCTCAAAAGTAACGAGCTCGTACGAAGAAAAAGCCGCCTTCTCGATCTTGGGCTGCTTATTCTTATCCGCAAAGACCTGCGGGCAGGGCGATACGCTCACTGCCATAACAGCGGTCATAAGAGCCGCAAATACACGCAGGGCCGGTGATCTCATCAGATCTTGAGCGCTTCGGCTACAGCCTCATCAGCAGTCATCTCGGATGCATCCGCACCGGCTCTTGCCTTGACTTCCACGATGCCCTCTGCTGCCCTTCTGCCGACAGTGATGCGGAGCGGGATTCCGATAAGGTCGCAGTCCTTGAACTTGACGCCTGGTCTCTCGTTCCTGTCGTCGATAAGGACGTCAACGCCCTTAGCCTGGAGATCTTCATATATCTTCTCGGCAAGGCCCATGATGGCCTCGTCATTTGTCTTTGTGGGAATGACCATGACCTTGTAAGGTGCAACGATGGAAGGCCAGATGATGCCGTCGTCATCGTGGAACTGCTCGATGATGGCTGCAAGCACTCTGGAAACGCCGATTCCGTAGCATCCCATTACCATGTTGTGCTCCTTGCCGTCCTTGTCGAGGTAGATGCAGTCAAGAGCCTTGGAATACTTGGTTCCGAGCTTGAAGATGTGTCCTACCTCAACGCCCCTTGCCATGCCGAGCTTGCCCTTGCCGCACTTAGGGCAGATGTCGCCCTCTTTTGCGTTGGTGATGTCGATGACCTTATCAGCCTCAAAATCCCTGCCGATATTGACGTTCTTGAAGTGATAGTCTGTCTCGCATGCGCCGACTACGAAGTTTCTCATTCCGGCAACTTCAGGGTCAACAACGATGTCGATCTTCTGCTTGAGTCCTACAGGGCCTGCAAAACCTACCTTTGCGCCGGTGATCATCTCAACATCAGCAAATGCGGCAAGCTCCATCTCCGTTGCATCATAGATGTTTCCGAGCTTTGTCTCATTGATGTCACGGTCGCCTCTGCACATGGCAGCAACGAACTTGCCGTCGATGTTGTAAAGGATCGTCTTAACGAAAGCGTCAGGTCCGCAGTTAAGGTAACCGCAGAGTTCTTCGATGGTCTTAACGTCAGGAGTATGGATCTTTTCGACAGCGAGCATCTCTGAAGTATCAGCTTCGCCCCTTGTCCAGCCTGCCTTCTCCTCGTTTGCGGCATATCCGCATTCATCGCAGAAGCAGATAGCATCTTCACCGACTTCGCTCTTTACCATAAATTCCTGTGAGCCTGAACCGCCCATTGCGCCTGAATCAGCGTCAACGATCGTGTAATCAAGGCCGAACCTGTCGAAGATCTTTCTGTAAGCTACATACATCTTCTGATAGGAGACATCGAGACCTGCCTCGTCAACGTCAAAGGAATAAGCGTCCTTCATGACGAACTCTCTTGCCCTGATAACGCCGAATCTCGGACGCTTCTCGTCCCTGTATTTGTGCTGGATCTGATAGAGCGTTACAGGAAGCTGCTTGTAAGACCTGATGGTGTCCCTGACAGCCTCAGTAAAAGGTTCCTCGTGCGTAGGGCCAAGGCAGAAGGATCTTCCGCCTCTGTCCGTAAGCCTGAACATCTCGGGACCGAACTTCTCCCATCTACCGGAGCCCTGATAAGCTTCAGCCGGCAAGAGTGCGGGCATTATGAGTTCCTGGGCGCCCGCCCTGTCCATTTCCTCGCGGATGACCGCCTCGACCTTCCTGTAGGCGCGGTAACCCATAGGCATGAACGAATAGATTCCCGAAGCGGCCTTGCGGATAAGGCCCGCTCTGAGCATCAGCTGATGCGAAGGTATCTCGGCATCTGCCGGGATCTCACGCTGTGTTGCCATGAATAATTCTGAAACTTTCATCTGGAGACTCCTAAATAATAAATATTCGGGAGTAAGTATATACGTTCAGGGCCTTTTTTGCAATTTCAAAACGAATCCCCCGGTTTTTACGCCGGGGGATCTGAAATGCCTTCAGGTTGTTACTTTACCTTGATCTTAAATGTCACCGTCTTTGTTACGGGCTTGTAATCGGCTGTTCCTGCAGCCGTTACCTTGCATTTGATCTTATAAGTCCCTTTCTTAAGCCTCTTCTTAACAGTAACCGTGCCTGTTGAAGAGATCTTGAAGTATTTTTTGAACTTCTTCTTTGAAACGCTTACCAGCTTATAAGTCACGTTACCCTCAGGGTGGCTTATTGAGATTACGCCGGATCTGCTGACCTTCTGTTTCTTTTTCTTAAGTTTCTTGTATTTTACAACGGCCGTCTTTCCTGAAGCGGTCATGTTGTTGTCTTTCTTAACATTAAAATTCCAAGTGACCTTACCGCTGTTCAAAACATCGTTACCGCTGGAATTTGTCGTCAGGTCGGTTTTATTGCCGCCGTAATTCAATTCCTTAAGCGAATCGCAGTCTTCAAAAGCATTTTCCGCGAGGATTTCTACGCTTGCCGGAATATATACTTTTTTAAGGTTGGTACATCCGACAAAAAGATGCGCAGCTACCAAAGTCTCAAGCTTGAGCGGCAGAGAAACACTCTCAAGTGAAGTGCAATCCTCAAATGCATAAGCATAGATAGTGGTTATATTGTCAGGAAGATAAATGCTCTTAAGGCTTGAACAGCCTGAAAAAGCCGCTTGTCCGATCACTGTCATGGTATCCGGAATGCTGACACTCCCAAGCTTGGAACAGCCTTTAAACGCATCTGCACTGATCTCCTTAACACCGGAAGGAATAGTGATCTTAGTCAGACTCTTACAACCGACAAAAGTACCGAAACCGATCTTGGTAATCTTGCTTGGAAGCTTAACACTTGTTAGCTTTTCACAAGAATAGAAAGCCCTGTCGCCGATCTTAGTTACACTATCGGGAATGGAAATGCTACTCAGGCTTTTGCATAAGCAAAAAGCTTCATCAGCGATAGTGGTTATGCCATTGGCGATCTCAACTGTTTCCAGAGCGGAACAACTCTTGAACGCACTATCATCTATTGATTCAACATTAGAAGGGATCTTGACGCTCTTAAGTTTTTCGAAAGACCAAAAAGCCAACGCTCCGATCGTCATCTTTCCGTTTCCGGAGAAAACAATGCTCTTAACACTGTTCTTGTTACTTAAGGAAACGGCAACATCATCATTGATATTTCCTGAACCGGATATGGTCAATACACCTTTATCACTCAGTTCCCATTTAATCTTATTGAGAGTGCCCTGCTCGATGATTGCGTTAGAAGCTTTAACCTTATCTTTTACTTCAGGCTCTTTTTCCTCAGCCTCGGCAGGTTCCTGCTTCTCTGATTCTTCAGGTGCCTTTTCCTCAGTTTCAGAAGGCTTGGCTTCTTCTGCAGGCTCAGTTGCCTCAGTTTCCTTCTTTTCGGAAACCTCAGGTTCTTCTTTCCCGGTTTCCTTAGGATCCGGTTTCTGAGTTTCGGCAGTTTCCTGCTTTTCAGCTGCTTCAGTCTGCGTTTCTGACGTTGCAGGTGTCTCGTCTGCCAAAACACTTACAGGTGCTGCCAGCATCGAGACACACATTACGGCAGACAAAATGGCCGATGTGATCTTGAAATGAATCATAGATTTCCCCCAACACTAGTAAAGATGAAAAACAGTATACTATATGGAATTCCAGATAGCACCCCGACAAAATTTATAATATTCGTTTTTGTATACGGATCCGATAAACGGCAGTTTATGTTCAATTACTAAAAAAGCGGGGACCTAAGTCCCCGCCCAAAAAAGCCGTCACAGCTTGAAAAGATCAAAGTCCCAAAATGCCTACGATGAAGAGAACGTCAAGGACTCCGCAGACTAACAGAATGAGGGCGCAAATGATGTAAATACGTGCTCTGCGTTTCTCGACGTCATGCTCTGTCGTGCCGTATTCCGCCTTGCGCGACGGTTGTCTGATCCTGCCAAGCGACATGTCCCGAACCGTTCCTCCTCCCTGCCGATGTGATTAGATTATAGCGAGTCCCAATGTGTCATACCTTGCAACGATGTGACAATCCTTTGACAAAATTGCGGAAAACCTTTACTAAAAATCGATTTTGCGTTAATGACAAACTCAAAACAAGCTGAAAACTACGGCAAAAACGCGGACGGATTCCCCGAAATGCCTGGATTTATTGATTTTCTGTTTGAAAAAACCGCAGAAATGCAACAAATTCGGGTTGTGGTATAATAATGCTGGTATTATGCTTTTACAAATCCGTATGATCGTTCTTACGGAAAAGGGAGGATAAAGTTGAAGATACTCGGCATCAAGACGGCTTACCGCCTGACGAAGCAGAAAGTCATGACCGCGATCAGTGTTGTCGTAGTCATGGGTTTGTGCTGCGTTTCTGCCATTGCGGTCGATGCCCTGCTCAACTTCTCCGACGTGCAGGCGCTGAGAGTCGATCCCGACGACGTTATCGACTACTACGACGTAATTCCCGAAGAGTATGCGCCTGACCGTGAAAACAACGGCATCAAGACACCCGTAACTTCAGACACTAAGGCTGCCCAGAAGATGGATTCGAGCGAGCAGACCACCACGGAGTCTGAAACTGAGGCACCGGAGACTTCCAAGAGCTCTACGGAAACGGAAGAAGAATCCACCGAGACGGCGGAAACCTCCGAGACAACAGAGGAAACATCTGAAACAACGGCTGAACCGACGACAGAAGCCACAACAAAGCCGAAGCAGACTACTGCCAAGCCTACTGAGACCGCATTTAAGAAGACAGTATATGCAAGGACGACCGTCAACATCAGGAAAGGCCCTGGCACCAGCTACAAAGTAGTCAGGAAGGCCACCATGTGGCAGTCGATCAACGTTGTCGCCAAGACTTCCAACGGCTGGTACAAGACTTCTGACGGCTGCTATGTAAAGCAGTCCCTGACGACGCTTTCAACTCCCAAGCCGACGGCGACTCCGAAGCCTAAGTCCTCAAAGTCAACGACCAAGCCTACGGCAAAGAAGACTACAACGACAACCAAGAAGACGACTGTCACAAAGGTCAACGGCGTAAAGTGCAAGATAACTTTCTACGGTCCGGTCCTCTATAAGAGAAAAGACGGAAGCACGTTCTACAGCACGACAACGGCTACGGGAACGAAGTGCAAGCAGGGCCGCACATGCGCTGCCGACTGGTCCGTCTTCCCTAAGAACTCATGGGTCTACATCGAAAACGACCCTTTAGGCGGCGACGGCCTTTATAAAGTCGAAGATACAGGAAGATTCAAAGGTAACTGGATAGACATATACGTTGACTCGGCAAAGGGTCATAATACCTGCTATCGAAAGGTTTACCAGCAATAAGAGGGGAATATGCAATCCGAAAAGAATGGTAAAGAGAACAAGAAACAGAAAGCAGTTAAGAAAAGAACATTTAAGATAGATCCAAAGAAAAGCACCGGACTGAAGCAGGTCAAGAACAAGGCCAAGAGCAGCGAAAAGAGTTCCGCCCAAAAGCCCAAGTCCGAAAAAAAGAATAAACAGCAGGGTTTTGTTCCCGGTAAAGATTTGAAGATTATCCCACTTGGCGGTCTCGGCGAGATCGGCATGAACATGACCGCTTTCGAATACGGAAACGACATGATCATCGTTGATGTGGGCATGAGCTTCCCCGA
>JAILIB010000149.1 GCA_024695505.1 Saccharofermentans sp. | reverse complement strand
ACACCGACAACAGGTTCAATCCGCCCGTCGGAAGGTTCCCGGCGATCGAGGAGGACGAACCGCCGTACAGGCTCCTTTGCAACGAATATCCGCAAGCCGATTGACAAAAAAAGCGGATACTTAATTGAACAGCCCGTTTTCATGAGCGATAATATAAAAATCTAAAACTTAAAGTAAGACAGGGGGGGATCTCTATGGCAAAGAACAAGAAAAACAATAGCGGAATCGAAACCTACAATGCCGGAAGCGTTGTAATGGACATTGTAATGCTCATTCTCGGATTTGTTTTCCTGATCAACACGATCGCAGGCAAGGGCGACCAGGTTGCTTCGATCTTCGTCCGCGCCATAGGAGGCATACTCATTGCTGTCGGACTCATCTCGCTCATCACTTTTTTCATCAAGAAGGAAAAAGAGCTTTTTGACTGGGTTGTCGTGATCTTCGGAACGGCGATCGGCATATTCGGCATAGTCGTCGTGATCAGACCTGAGCCCATCATCAACATCCTTAACTGGATCATGGGTCTCATCATTATCGTTTACGCGATCGTGATCGTTTTCACCGCCATCGGTTTCTTAAGGCCTGCCGGTGCCAACTACTGGGGGTTCTCGGTTATCTTCGGCCTTATCGCCCTGGCACTCGGATTCTTCATCATTTTCTTTAATCTTGCGACCAAGGTCATGATGATCATGATCGGCATCACTCTCGTGCTCGGCGCTATCGGAGGAATTGCAAACGCAATACTTGCGCTGCAGGCAAAGAAGGCCGCAAGAAAGGTCATCAAGGCTGCAGGTCTTGAGCCCGTCAAGGAAACTGAAGAAACCGAAGAGAAGAAGGATGAAACGTCCGATCCCGGTGACGACGTAACCAGATTCTGAAGGAGGATATCTTCGTGAAGATAACCTTTATCGGGCACGCGTGTTTTCTCATCGAAGACAATGCGGGACACAGATTAGCGGTAGATCCGTACCAGAAAGGTTCGGTTCCCGGTCTGGCTTATCATGGCCTGACAGCAGACGAAGTCATCTGTTCGCACGGACATTACGACCACGATGACGCTGCCGGTGTAAGAAGAACGGAAACTGTCTGGAACGGGAGCTTTGACGTTACACCGGTCAGCACTTTCCACGATGACGTAAAGGGCGCCGCCAGGGGCCTTAACAACATCAGCATCATCAACGTAGACGGTGCGAAGATCGTGCATATGGGCGACATCGGTTGTGAGCTTACCGCTTCGCAGCTTGATCAGATAAAGAACTGCGATGTGCTGCTGATACCCGTCGGAGGTCACTATACGATCGATTCAAAGCAGGCGTTTGAGATGACGAAGGCGGTAGATCCCCTCGCAGTTATTCCGATGCACTTTAGAGGAAGGTCCTTCGGATACAACGTGATATCCACGAGGGATGAGTTTGAAGAGCTCATCGCTTCCGAAGGCGAAAGAATAATCATCAGGGGCACATCCGTTCTGGAAGGCGTTCCCGCTGAAAAATGCCTTGTCCTCCTTGATCCGCTGAGGGCATAAAAGGAGGACCTTTTGGCTTATATCGAATTCAGGGACGTTAAGAAGATCTACAAGACCGGTTCGGTCAATGTGACTGCTCTGGACGGCTGCAGCTTTACCGTTGAAAAGGGCGAGCTCTGCGTAATAGTCGGACAGTCAGGCGCCGGCAAGACGACGCTTCTTAACATCCTGGGAGGCATGGACAAGCTTACGTCAGGCGAGGTCTTCTTAGACGGCAAAGAGATATCGAAGCTCGGTGCGAATGACCTTGCGTTATTCAGGAGAAACAACGTCGGCTTCGTTTTTCAGTTCTATAATCTCATACCGAACCTCACGGCTTATGAAAACGTCGAGATGGCGGCGCAGCTCGTCAAAGAACCCATCAGCTGCGATCTTCTGATGAACGAGGTCGGTCTTTCGGACCGCAAGAACAATTTTCCGGCACAGCTTTCCGGAGGCGAACAGCAGAGGGTGGCGATCGCAAGGGCCATCGCGAAAAATCCCAAGCTCCTGTTGTGTGACGAACCGACCGGAGCTCTGGACTACCAGACGGGCAAATCGATATTGAAGCTTTTGCAGTCATTAAGCATAGAGAAGGGCATGACCGTGGTAATCATCACGCACAACTCCGCGCTTACCGCAATGGCTGACCGGGTGATCAAGGTTAAGAACGGCAGGATCACGAGCAACGTGGTCAATGAGAATCCGGTAAACGTAGAAACTATTGAATGGTAATGAGCCCTTACGTAAAGACCATATTAAGATCCATCAAGATGACGCTCCCGCGCTTTCTCGCAATCTTCGCGATAATCGCCCTGGGCGTCGGTTTTTTCGCGGGGCTTAAGGTAACCACGCCTTCATTTGTTTACACCGTTGACGGTTACGCGAACGATTACTCGATGTTTGATTTCAGATTGCTTTCGACGATCGGCTTCAAGCCGGAAGACATCGATGCGCTAAGTAAGCGTACGGGTTGTATCGTTGAAGGTGCTTATTCAGTGGACTGTTCAGCTTATCTTGGTGGCGATGACAGCTCTGACACCGTCCGTTTCCTGTCCATCACGAACAACGTAAACAAGCTCAAGCTGGAATCCGGAAGAATGCCCGAAAAGCCTGATGAGATCGTAATTGACGGTTATCAGGTCTCATCTGCCAGGATAGGTCAGAAACTCGTGATCTCAAACGAGACGAGCGAAGACTCTCGTGACATGCTCAAGTATAAGGAGTTCACTGTCGTCGGAACGGTCAGGACACCTTTGTATCTGAACTTCCAGAGAGGAACTTCCGATGAGGGTTCCGGAAGCATCAATTACTTTGTCTGCGCATTGCCCGGGGCTTTTGATTCGGAGTATTTTACCGAAGCATATCTTTATGCCGCATCGGGACATTACATCTTTTCAGATGCATATAAGGATTGGGCGTCCGGCGCCGAGGACGGTTACGGCGATGTTCTGGAAGACGTTGTAAACGAGCGCTTTGATAAACTCCTCAAGGAAGAATATAAGAAGATAACCGATGAAGTCGAAGATCATATGGATGAGATCGATGACGGCTGGAAAGAGATAAACGACGCCAGAAAAGAATTGGACGACGCGAAGAAGGAACTGGAAGACGGCGAGAAGGAGATAAAGGACAACCGAAAGAAACTCGCTGATGCAAAGAAGACTTTGGACAGTTCCAGGAAGAAGCTCGAAGATGCAAAAAAGCAGATCGAATCCGGTGAAAAGCAGCTGAAGGACGGCAAGAAAAAACTTGATAAGGCAAAGAAAGAACTTGACGCTTTCAAGAAGCAGTTAAACGAGATGAAATCCCTCATAGCCGCACTTGAACAGATGGTTGACGCCGGTATGGATAAAGCTCAGGAACTGGCAATGCTCAAGGCGCAATACGGCATTTATTCACAGAAGTACGACGAGGGGTATAAATCCTATAAAGACGGCAAGGCTGAGTATGACAAGAACGTAAAGAAGTTCAAGACGGCAAAGGCACAGTACAACAGTGGCGTAAAGAAATACAACAAGGGCGTTAAGCAGTATAACGACGGCGTTAAGAAGCTTGACGATGCGCAGAAGAAACTTGATGACGGCTGGAAGGAATATAACGACGGCCTTCGTGAATTCTGGGACGGCTACTACGATTTCGCGCAGGGCGTAAATGAGATGTACATGGGCGTTGTTGAAGGACGCACTCTGATCGAATCTGCTGAGCTGCCTGACACATATATTCTCGGCCGGGACAAGAATACAGGCTATGTCTGCTTCGATAACGATGCCAAGATCGTTGACGGCGTTGCGGCAGTCTTCCCGATATTCTTTTTCGCGATCGCGGCGCTCGTATGTTCAACCACCATGAGCAGAATGGTAAATGACGAAAGAGGAATAATCGGCACGATGCGGGCTTTGGGTTACACCGATACCGCGATCGTCATGAAATACGCTGTCTACGCTGGTTCTGCCGCCGTCCTTGGCACGGTCCTGGGATTCCTCGGCGGAACAAAACTCTTCCCGTTCGTTATCTGGGAAGTCTATAAGATGATGTACGGCTTCACTGATCTTTCTTTCACTACGAGCATTCCACTGTTCATTCTGACACTCGGAGTCGCGCTTTTATGCACGGTCGGAGTATCCGTGGTCACGGCAATGTCAGCACTGACGGGGATGCCTGCTGAGCTCATAAGGCCCAAGGCACCGCTCCCGGGCAAGCGCATCCTTCTCGAACGCATCGGTTTCATCTGGAAGAGGATGAGATTCCTTCACAAAGTCTCTGCAAGAAACGTATTCCGTTTCAAGAAGAGGATGTGGATGATGATCGTCGGCATAGCCGGTTGCACGGCACTCCTCATCACTGCTTTCGGTCTTTACGACTCGGTCTGCAACGTCGTCAACATTCAGTTCGATACGATCATGAAATATGATCTCAAGGTCACGTTTGACGACTCCTTCAAGCAGCAGATGATCGAGGACGCCGTCAAGGATGCACACGGCAAGATGGATTTTGCGTTCGATTACGTTCTCGTCAAGAACGACACGGCAAAGAACAACGGTTCAAATTACTTAAGAGATGTTGAACTGTTCATTTCCGATGACCCGAATACGGATAAGATCTTCGGACTCAATGACGTCAAGACGGGCGAGAAGCTCTCCTGGCCGTCTGACGGAGAAGTTGCAGTATCCGGAAAGCTTGCGGACAAGAACCACGTCAAGGCCGGAGATTATATTACGCTTACGTACGGCGATGACGATCACGAGGTCAGTCTCAAAGTCAGCTCCGTTTTCACAAACTACACGTTCCACTATATCCTCATGACACCGGGAACGTACAGGGAAGCGTTTGGCAAGACTTATAATCCTGATACGGTCCTTGCGGCGACCGAGAACAAGACTGCTGCCGAGTCTTACAAGATCGCGTCTTACCTTTCCGATAACTATGAGACCAAGACCTGGTCATCGACGGCGGATTCAAGAGAGAGCTTTTCCAAGACGATGGAGCGCATGAACTACGTCATCGTTCTCGTTATCGCCAGCGCGGCTGCACTTGCATTCATTGTCCTGTTTAATCTCAACAACATCAACATAACCGAGCGCATAAGAGAGATCGCAACGCTCAAGGTAATGGGATTTAACCGCACGGAGACCGGAGCTTACGTTACGCGCGAAAACGTCATACTTGTACTTCTCGGCTTCCTTGCAGGCATCCCCCTGGGATTCCTTTTGCACAGATACGTCATGGCTCAGATCGCGATGGACATGATCACTTACCAGATCCGCATAGTGTTTTTAAGCTATGTATATTCGCTTGCGTTCGTGCTCGCTTTCTCGACGATAGTAAACCTCATAATGCGCGCCAAGATCGAAAAGATCGACATGGCTGAATCGCTGAAGAGCGCAGAGTAAAAGAAAGCTTTCCTGACAAGTCATGGAAAAAGGGGCTGCACGTGATGCAACCCCTTTCAGTTAAATCGTTTTGTCAGACCGGTTTATTTCTTAACAGAAACCTTCTTACCGGAATTCTTCTTTGCGAAGTAACTCTTGTAAGCCCTGACC
>JAILIB010000146.1 GCA_024695505.1 Saccharofermentans sp. | reverse complement strand
TCACCCGGATCGAGGAGGTTGATTCCCGTATCGGTCGAGATGGACCAGTTGTTGTGCTTACCTGAACCGTTGACGCCCTCGAAAGGCTTTTCGTGCAGGAGGCAGACGAGGTCATGCTTTCTTGCGACTTTTTGCATTATCTCCATCGTGAGCTGGTTGTGATCAGCAGCGATGTTCGTCGTTGTGAAGATAGGTGCGAGCTCATGCTGTGCGGGAGCAACTTCGTTATGCTCTGTTGTTGCAAGGATTCCGAGCTTCCAGAGCTCTTCGTTCAGGTCTTTCATGAAAGCCTGAACTCTCGGCTTGATAACACCGAAGTAATGATCTTCCATCTGCTGGCCCTTCGGAGGAAGTGCGCCGAACAAAGTTCTGCCGGTGTAGATGAGATCCTTTCTCTGATCGTACATCTTCTTGTCGATGAGGAAGTATTCTTGCTCAGGTCCGACTGTTGTTCTGATGGAAGTAACGTCGTCCTTTCCGAAGATCTTCATGATACGCAGAGCCTGCTTGTTGATGGCTTCCATCGAACGGAGCAAAGGTGTCTTCTTATCGAGTGCTTCTCCGTTGTAAGAGCAGAAAGCTGTAGGAATGCAGAGGACGCCGTCCTTGATGAATGCGAATGAAGTAGGATCCCATGCGGTATATCCTCTTGCCTCAAATGTTGCACGGATTCCGCCGGAAGGGAATGAAGATGCGTCAGGCTCGCCCTGGATAAGTTCCTTGCCTGAGAAATGCATTATTACCTTGCCGTCATCCTGAGGTGCGATAAAGCTGTCGTGCTTCTCTGCAGTGATTCCGGTAAGAGGCTGGAACCAGTGCGTATAGTGTGTTGCACCCTTTTCGATAGCCCACTGCTTCATCTCGTTTGCGATGACGCCTGCTACATCGGGGGTCAATCTCTTGCCGTGATCGATGGCTTCCTTAACAGCCTTGTAGGCTTCCTTTGGGAGTCTGGACTTCATCACGGATTCATTAAAGACGTTCTCACCAAAATACTCTTCTACCGTTCTCATAAACCGTTCTCCTTAAAAAGTTTTCTGAAAACAAAAAAGACGCCACGAACCCGATGGTTCATGGCGTCTTTGCCGTTTGTCTTCGATTTATGGCGTCAGCATACACCTCGATTTTTCGCATGTCAAGTGTGAGTGTGAAGTTTTTTTCTCGCTAGGTCCTCCGCACTTCGTTTGTGCGGAATCGCTCGAAAACATACTTCACACTCACTAGAGTTTTTTATTGACAAGTTATATTCCAAGTGGCAAAATCTACCCATGAACAAAGGCGTTCATTCCGTACATTTCAACATGCACGGGATGGCGCCATTTTCTTTATATGCAAACATGCGGAGGTATGGACATGGATTGCTCTTTAAGTGAGTTTATGCAGTACATCGAAGAGGAAGATATCAAGTTCATAAGACTTGCTTTCTGCGATGTTCACGGCAACAGAAAAAATATTTCGATAATGCCCCACATGCTCGAAGAAGCTGTTAAGAACGGCATCCCGATCAACGCTTCGCTGATCCCAGGATTCGGCGAAAACGTTTACCCGGATCTGTTCCTTCACCCGGATATTTCAACAACGACTCTCCTTCCCTGGCGTCCTGAAAACGGCAAGGTAATAAGGATGCTCTGCGACATCACGCTGCAGGACGGAACGCCTTTCGCGATCGATACGCGCAAGGTCTTGAAGGACGCTGTTGAAGTAGCTTCTAAGAAGGGCATCGATTTCAATTTCGGATCAAGAATTGAATTCTATCTTTTCAAGACTGATGAAGAGGGAAATCCCACAAAAACACCCGTCGATAACGCAGGTTACATGGACATCGCTCCTGCAGACAAATGCGAGAACGTAAGACGTGAGATCTGTCTCACTCTTGAAAGGATGGGCATCCTTCCTATCAACTCGCATCACGAGGCAGGTCCCGGCCAAAACCAGATCGATTTCGCATCCAGCGACGCTCTCAAGGCGGCCGACAATGTTATCGCTTACATCACCGTCGTTAAGGTCATCGCAGCGCGTTACGGCCTCTATGCGGACTTCTCGCCCAAACCTCTGGACGGCGCTCCGGGCAACGGTTTCCACATCAATGTTCTTGCAACCGCAAGATCAGGCGAACAGGTCCTTCCCAACGCGATCGCAGGCATCTTAAAGCACATCCACAGCACAACTGTTTTCTTCAATAACTCAGAGCAATCCTACAGAAGATTCGGCGAGGGCAGTGCGCCCAGCACGGTATCCTGGTCAGGCGACAACAGAGGCCAGCTCGTAAGGATTCCGCCCGTCGGCGCAACCGGACATCACTATGCGCAGCTTCGCTCGCCCGATGCTCTCGCAAATCCTTATCTTGCAATGGCAATGCTC
>JAILIB010000072.1 GCA_024695505.1 Saccharofermentans sp. | reverse complement strand
GCATCGGGATCTTCAGGGAAATCTCCGGGCATCCACAGAAAAACATACATCTTTATGTAATAGAGAAGTGCGTAAATGCCCTTTTTCACATTTAACTTGTCGAAATATACGCATATGGTCAAAATGATCGGTGCGGATATCAGAGCCGTGAAACACATCCATTTTTTTGCGTTTAAAAACAGCACCGCGTAAAAGGCCGATATGACGAGCACACCGAGGAACACCTGATAGAACTTGAATTCGATACCGAACGAAGAACCGAGAGTCAAAGTAAAACCGATGGAGATTATCATCGAAATGACGATCGCCACCATCGCGGTAATGACCTTGGACGTGTTTTTCTCATCAGTCCTGACGGCATTCTCAGTCCGCATCAGAAGTTTCCTCCTTCTGCGAAGCTTTTGCACCGTCCCTACTTTCCAGCTCAGCCTTGCCGTCTGCGTCACTCTTTTTGTGCGGATCTTCTTTCGGCAGTTTCATCCTGAGGATCTTGCTGATAGCCCTCTCAAGGTCCGTCTCCGATTCGATCTCAAAAGAGACTTCACCCTTGTCCGGCGGGATGATCCTGATCTTATGCGAAGTCTCGTGTTCGATATAAAATCTCGATGTGAAGATGATCTGCCCCAGATGCAGATCGAGCTTGTCCCTGTCGCCCGTAAGCCTCAGGATGACGCGCGAATGTCCGCCGTATTCCTCTAAAGGTTCTTTCACGAGAAGCGTGTCTTTCTTGGCCGACATCTTCCAGTGGATCGACCTGATGGGATCGCCTATCTGATACTCCTTGATGTCGTAGATCTCGGCTCCGGGCTGCTTTGACTTTCTGAGGTTCTTGGCCTTGAAACCGTACATGTCGGGCATCACGTCAGGCATGGAAGGAGCGGGCTTTACGAGGATCTCATTCGTCTTGTTGATATTCGTTTTGGTAAAGAACAGACCGAAAAGATCGTATACCGTAAGCCACGTAAGATCGTACGAATAAGATCCGCAATGATCAGTATTCACAGGTATCTTCGAAGTACCCTTGTCATTGATCGCAATGGTATGTTTTTTCGTGGTCCCGGCCATGCGGTCGGTCACCGTCATCTTGAGCCTGCAATACGAAAAATAAGAAGCGATGCCGCCCGTTGTCACAAGGATGCTCGTAGGAGTTCCGATCAGAACGTTTCCGGGGCACTGCGTATTGAACGTCATCGTGCGCGATGCGATCAGCATCATTGCAAAAGATAAAAAAGGTATCAGCAGGATCACGATCAGACAGATCCATGAGACCCACATCTTGTAGCAGAGGAAAAAGACGAAGGATGAAAGTAAAGAGAGTATGTAGATGGCCCAGGATCTGACCATAAATGATCAGACCTTCGGCACAAATGTTGACGCGAGGATCTCTTTTGCGATCTCGGTCGTATTCTTTCCGTTGACCTCGGCTTCAGGAGTCAGGATGAGCCTGTGCGTGATGACCGGAAGGAACACTGCCTGAATGTCTTTCGGAACGACGTATTCCCTTCCAGCCAGGAAGGCATGCGCTTTCGCCATTGCATTGAAAGCCAGCGTCGCTCTGGGGCTTGCGCCTCTTTCGAGATCGTTATGACCTCTCGTCTTGTTGACCAGATTTATGATGTAATCCGTTAATGATTCATGGACGAAAACGTTATTGACCTTCGATTGCATTTCAAGAAGCATATTGGCATCGCAAAGAGGCTTTACGTTGTCCATCGGATTGACGCCGTTCTTTCGGCCTTCGATCATGGCCTTTTCATATTTCGCAGAAGGGTATCCCATCGAGATCCTGACCATGAACCTGTCGATCTGTGAATCGGGAAGAAGCGACGTTCCTGATGCGCCCGTCGGGTTCTGCGTTGCGAAAACGATGAACGGGTTAGGAAGCATGTAAGTGTTTCCGTCGACCGTAACGTTGGCCTCCTCCATTGCCTCAAGGAGCGCGGACTGCGTACGCGAAGACGCACGGTTCAATTCATCTGCAAGAAAGAGATTGTGAAATATCGCGCCGGGCTGATACTTCATCGAATCGGTATTTCTGTCGTACATCGAAAAGCCCGTAATGTCCGAAGGCAATACGTCAGGAGTAAACTGGACTCTTCCGAAATTAAGTCCCATCGTCTTGGAAAACGCAAGCGCCAATGTGGTCTTTCCCACGCCGGGAACATCTTCCATCAGCACGTGACCACCGGCAAGGATCGCCGTCAGCGTCTGTTCGATGACATAGTCCTTACCGCAGATTACCTTTTTGACCTCATGAACTATGCCTTCAGTTAAACTGCCCATATTGATCCCCCAATGCTTTCCTTCCAACGGTCTCCGAAGAGCCGTTAAAAGTATACATTACTTTCTTTTTGAGGTATCGCGTTTTTGTGGCAAGAAAATAGCAATTTTCGTAAAAGGCGCATTGAAAAAGACGTTATTTCTTTGATCCCTTCAGCTCACGGATCAGCTTCGTCTTCGCTTTCAGTTCCTCGTTAAGGTTTTTGTTATAGCGTTCTATTCCTTCAAGATGCTGCTGGTGGGCAGTGTCATCCGAGATCTCGAGAAGAAACCCTCGCTTTTTCCTTCCGTCGTATAGATCGCTCATGCGGATCAGATAAATAAATTCACCCCTGCGGTAAATATGACTTACGGATACTTTCTTGCGCTTGTAATCTTCGATCCATTGGTCAAAAATCTGACGCATCCTGTCGTCTTCTATCACATGATCCGCCTGGTTCTTTGCGATCTCCGGGAAGAACCTCTTAGCAACGTCAGTCGCGCTCAGATAACGTTTTTTGTAATCGAGCGAGATATAACCGAATTCGCCTTCTGCAAAGATGGAACTGCTGACCATGTTGTCAACGCGGTACAAACCGATGCTGTTCATGATCACCAGGAATCCGATCTCATCTACCAGATCAGCCAGCGCCATCCATTCGATGTCCTTGGTGATAAGGCGTCCCACGAAGAACGCGAATATCGAAAAGACCTGCATGAAAGCGGCGATTGCAAGATTCTTTCTTGATACGTCCGGCTTCTTTATCCAGCCATACGCAAGAACGACAAGAGTTATGAACAGGAATATGCCTATCTCAAGATAGAACAAGATGTGCAAAGGCCCGTATTCCTTGACCAGGACAGTTACTCCGTTTTCGGATTCTATGTCAACGCTCTTATAAAAAAGCGGACTGTATCCCGCTGACAGGACAAGCATGTATATGCACGTTGTAAATGCGATCATGATGAACCTCACCCATTTGGGCGGTTCGATCTTGCAGATGGAAAAGATCAGGAACAGTCCCGCGAGCGGCAGATAGCAGCCTCCGATGTAGAGGAACTTGTATATTATCAGAGCCTCCCTGACGTTTTGCGACAGCGCTAGCAGCACGTAGCAGAACTGTGAAAGAAAGGCCAGCAGGAAGATCATGGCATAACGCGTTGAGAAATATTTGCGCTTGATGAAGTAATATGCCGAGCAGCATATCAGTGAAATGAAACAGACGATCACATAATAAGCCAGTACCATTACGTGTTCACCACCTTCAGAAAATCTGTGAACACCTGCTTTTGAAGGGGCTTGGAAAAATAGTATCCCTGGAAATAATGACAGCCAAGCTCTTCCAAAAGCATCTTCTGCTCAACGGTCTCCACGCCTTCGAGCAAAACGGAATAACCCATGTCCTTTAACATGCGGATGGTGTTTTCAAGGTAGATGTGACCGTTTTTCTCAACTTCTCCCGTCTTCGGATTCTTAGCCTTCCAAAGAATGCTCTTGTCGATCTTGATGATCGAAAACGGCATTTCATACATGTAAGAAATATTGGAATAACCCGTGCCGTAATCGTCCAGCGAGAACGAGAACTTACTGTTCTTCAGCACGTCGATCGTATCGTAAAGAACGCTCATATTCTCCGTAGTCGCAGATTCCGTGATCTCAAGGTTGATCCTTTCTGCGCTCAGCTGGTACTTTTTGAGCGTCTCATCGAATGTCTTCATCAGGTTCTTGCTGAGGCACTGGACGACCGAGAGATTGACTTCAACATACTCTATCCCGAGCGATGCCAGCTGCTCTTCCTGATAAGTCCTGCAGACTTCCTCAAACACGAACTGGCCGATGTCCAATATCGATCCGTTTCTCTCTGCGACGGGAATGAATTCATCCGGCGGAATGAAGCCGTACTCACTGTCGATCAGACGGCAGAGCGCCTCTGCTGAAGTAAACCTGCCGCTTTCGGAATTCCAGATCGGCTGGTAGTAAACCTGGAAGCTCCTGTTCTTCAACGCCTTGTCGATAAGCCTTTCGATCAGCACGCCGCGCTCGTATTTATAGACGGCATTCTTAACGTCGAGTTCGACCGACACCTTTCCGTCAAAAGGCGTATCGATAAGCATGAAAACGTCATCCAGAGTCTTAACGTCTTCAGGTATGTGTATCACGCCAAACTGCACCGGAAAAACAAGCGAAAACTCGCCTTTGCCCCACGGACGCTCAAACCTGTTCATGGTCTTTTCGCGTATCAGCGCGATCTCCGCTTCGTCAATACCTTCGCAAAGTACGGCGAAGTGGCCGCGGCCGCAGTCGTAACTCGTATAAGGTTTATAAGATTCGTCCATCCATTTGGAAATGCGCTTGAGGATGCCGTTCATGTTGTC
>JAILIB010000049.1 GCA_024695505.1 Saccharofermentans sp. | reverse complement strand
GATAGAAAAATGATAACGGTAATACAGCTTATATTATTTTGCCTGCTGTTCACGCTGATGGTCAGATACTCCGTCAGGGGCGGTGCGGTAAACGGACTTTTCTACTACCCTAAGACCGTTCAGGAACGTGCATTTGAGATCTGTCTTTCCACAAGGGAAGAGATGAAGAAAAAACGCAAAGTATTCATGACGGAATTCTATGCCGTAATGGGCATCGCTCTTGTACTGATAATCGCAGTTTGGAACAAGGTAACTGATTTCAAGACAGCATATATTCAGGCACTTCTGTTCCTTGAAGTGATGAACTGGTATGACGGCATAGTCATCGACAAGATCTGGGTCGGTCACAGTAAGTTCTGGATTCTTCCCGGATGCGAAGATCTTTCTTTCGTTCAGACATGGAAGCAGATGTTTAAGAAGCGCATCATACTGACCCTGATATGGGTCGCAGGCGCTTCGGTAGTAGCAGGAATAGTGGTGCTGATCTCAAGATTCACAACGCATTAAAAACAAAGGAGAACTGATATGGGTTTATACAAAAAGTTCATCAACCAGACCAGGAAGCCCGAGGGTGCGCTCGGCAAGATGATGGTAAACGGCATGAACGGCGGCCACGCGAAAATGGCTGACTGGGGCATGTCGCATCTGCCCGCGCTGATACCTTCGCAGATCGCCGAACTCGGATGCGGAGGCGGAAGGAATGCGGGCGAGCTCTCGAAAAGATATCCGCTTTCAAAAGTAGTCGCAGTCGATTATTCCGAAGTCTCCGTCGCGAAAGCGAAGGAGTACAACAGGGAAAAGATCGAATTGGGAAGGATGATCGTCGAACAGGGCGATGTCTCAAACCTTAAGCTGCCCGATGATTCTTTCGATCTGGCGACCGCATTTGAGACCATTTATTTCTGGCCCGGCCTTGAGAAGTGCTTCGCCCAGGTCTATAGGATATTAAAGACCGGCGGTTATTTCATGATCGTCAACGAGTCTGACGGCACTGATGAAACGAGCCTCAAGTACGAGAAACTGATCGACGGTATGAAGTGCCATACGGTCGATCAGATCAGCAGCGCGCTTAAGGCTGCAGGCTTTACGGAAGTTACGTCAGATCACTATGAAGGCAAGCCCTGGATAACTGTCCTGGCGAGAAAGTAAGAGGTTTTCAGACCAGAGTGCCTTTGAAGTCCTTTGCGGTATCGCTTTCATCCGCGACATACCAGTAATCGCAGCTGTCGCTTCCTCTGGCAACAGTGTGCGTTCTGATGAGCTTTGCGTGAACGAGCTTCGGGATTATGTGATCCGTCGCGCAAAGGTATGGCAGAAGATCCATGTATCCGTTGGCCTTTGCGTAATCTGCAAGAGGGCAGCCGACAAGATCGAAATTAACACCTTCTTCAGTGTTTTTCGGATTGATCCGAACCCTCCACGTATTGCCCCACTGTCCCTGAGAAAGCTTTTCCTCAACGAGTTTTGCATACGGGACATACCGCTTGTACATCGATTTCTTAAGAATCTTCATCTGCCATTTGCGGTTGACGTTTATGAATATTCCAATGAACTTGTATTTTTCGTAGAGCTCGTTTGCAAGCTGAGTGATTGAATTGCCGTCTATCCTGTGATCCGACGCTTCGTAAAATGATATCGCGAGGATCATGAGATCCATGTTATGCGCCATCAGGTTCTCTTTGCCGCCTATGTCGGGCGCTTTGGCCATCAGGGCCGGAAACAGTCCTTCCGCTTTGTTTACTATCGTTTCCGCTTCATCAGGATAGTGTCTTTTTGTATATCTGATAAATGCCTTCTTAAAGCTCTTGGCCATTGATGCCATGTTATCGTACCCCGGTTTTCAGATTTGTTTTTTGGGATTATACAACTATCGGTTAGTTTTTGCTAACTATTTGCCGAAAAAGCGTTGACACAGATGTTTCTATGTGATAAAACGATTACCGATAATCTGATTATCAGTATTTCGTCATTTGGAAAGGCACATCATGTCCGTCCGCGATACCAGCATCGATCCGAGATTGATACAAAGCGCCCGCGAGGAATTCATCACCAACGGGTTCCTT
>JAILIB010000035.1 GCA_024695505.1 Saccharofermentans sp. | reverse complement strand
TGGTCCGGAAGGGCCGGATGATTGACCTTGGCCACCTTCGGATGCTTCACGAGATAATCCAGGACTTTCCGGGTATTCTCGGCGTGGCGCTCCAGGCGAAGGCTGAGCGTCTCCGTGCCCTGCAGAAGCAGGAACGCCGCGAACGGAGAGATGCAGGCACCCTCATCGCGCAGCAGGATCGCCCGGATATACGTCGCAAAGGCGGCCGGCCCCGCGGCGTCCGTAAATCTTACGCCGTGGTAGCTGGGGTTCGGCTCGGAGATCCAGGGATACTTTCCGCTCTCAGCCCAGTCAAATTTTCCGCTGTCGACGATTACGCCGCCCAGGGTCGTTCCGTGACCGCCGATAAATTTGGTGGCAGAGTGGACGACGATATCGGCGCCGTGCTCGATCGGGCGGATCAGATACGGAGTGCCGAACGTGTTGTCGATGACCAGCGGCAGGCCGTGTTTGTGCGCGATGGCGGCAATGGCGTCGATATCCGGAATGTCGGAGTTCGGATTACCCAGCGTCTCTATGTAAAGCGCCTTTGTATTTTCCTGAATGGCATTTTCGACCTCATTCAGATCATGCACGTTTACAAAGCTTGTTGAGATTCCGTAAAGGGGAAGCGTATGCGCCAGCAGATTGGAGGTGCCGCCATAGATCGTCTTCTGCGCAACGATGTGTTCACCGGCCCGGGCAAGAGCCTGGATGGTGTAGGTGATCGCCGCGGCGCCGGAAGCGACGGCCAGACCGGCGACGCCGCCCTCCAGAGCGGCAATGCGCTGCTCAAAGACGCCCTGTGTGCTGTTGGTCAGACGCCCGTAAATATTGCCGGCGTCAGTCAGGCCAAAGCGGTCGGCAGCATGCTTTGAATTGTGAAACACGTATGAGGTCGTTGCATAAATCGGAACTGCCCGTGCGTCAGACGCCGGATCCGGCTGTTCCTGGCCTACGTGAAGCTGAAGTGTTTCGAATTTATAATTGTTGCTCATAGTTTTGTTCTCCTTTGAATTTGTTTTTGCTTTTGGTTTTTATGGTTTGTTTTTTGTTGGCTGTTGGTTTGCAATAAAAAAGGGACATTTTGTGTGCCCCTTCTCATCGTTCATTCACTTTTTGTCCCGGATTCACATTCGCGTATCCTGATCGTCAGTGTGACAAGAGAAGCACTTGGTTTTTGTCATGCAACAACAAGGCATGCACATGCTGCCCATCTCACACATTTCCATAGAAGTCTGATAATACTTAGACAAGGGGTTGCTCCTCCTTTCTTCGGCTTTCGCCTACCTGTTTAGTGGGTAATATACATGACATCGGAACAGATGTCAACCCCTGATGTAAAAATTTTTTCGAGCCTTGACTTTACGGGCTTTGCGCGTATTATAGTATTTACCAACCAAAACGGTAGGAAATAGGATAAATGAGCGGTATTCCGTTTTTAACAGGAGGAAAAAATGATATACGCTGATAACGCGGCAACGACAAAAATGAGCCGTACGGCAATCGAAGCAATGCTCCCTTATATGGATGATATATATGGTAATCCTTCAAGTCTTTATTCCTTCGGACAGAAAGCAAAAGAGGCTTTGGAGAACGCAAGAGAGAGAATAGCAGCATGCCTTTGCTGTGAGCCCAGAGAGATAACCTTCACGTCCGGCGGAAGCGAAGCCGATAACCAGGCGATCTTTTCTGCAGCAAGACTGGGTGAGAAGAAGGGAAAGAAGCATATCATCTCGACCGCATTCGAGCATCACGCAGTTCTTCACACGCTCGAGAAGCTCAAGAAACAGGGCTTTGAGATCACTCACCTTGACGTTCATTCGAACGGTATCGTCACACCTGAGCAGGTTGCTGACGCGATCCGCGAAGACACATGCCTTGTAACCGTAATGTTTGCGAACAATGAGATCGGCACGATCCAGCCGATCGCAGAGATAGGAAAGATCTGCAGGGAAAAGGGCGTTCTGTTCCATACCGATGCGGTACAGGCTGCCGGACACTTATATGTAAATGTAAAAGAACAGAATATTGATATGCTCTCGCTCTCTGCGCACAAGTTCCACGGACCAAAGGGTATCGGCGTCCTTTATGCAAAGAGAGGGATCTTACTCGATAACGTTATCAACGGCGGAGCCCAGGAAAGAGGAAAGAGAGCAGGAACCGAGAATATTCCGGCTATTATGGGAATGGCTGCGGCACTTGAAGAGGCAGTTGCAAATCTCGATCGGAATACGGCGAAGCTTATCAAGTTAAGAGACCGTCTTATCGAAGGATTGGACAAGATCCCTTACGGCGAGCTCAATGGAGACAGAAACAACAGACTTCCGAGCAATGTAAATTTCTGCTTTGAAGGAATCGAGGGCGAATCGCTCCTGCTTTTGTTGGATGACAAGGGAATATGCGCTTCTTCGGGCAGTGCGTGCACATCGGGATCTCTTGATCCGAGCCATGTCCTTCTTGCGATCGGAAGGCCTCATGAAGTAGCTCACGGCTCGCTAAGACTTTCGATCAATGAAGAAACGACAGAAGAAGACATCGATTACATGATCGAAGCGGTAACAGATGTAGTTACTTATTTAAGAAATATGTCGCCGTTCTGGCGTGACCTTACGACAGGCAAGCGTACACACGTTTTCGCAGAGTAAAAAAGAAAGGACAGGTAATTAACATGGCATTATACAGCGAGAAGGTAATGGATCACTTCAGGAACCCCAGAAACGTAGGCGTGATCGAGGACGCTGACGGTATTGGCGAGGCCGGAAACCCCGTCTGCGGCGACATAATGAAGATCTATCTGAAGATAGATAATGACATTATCACAGATGTTAAGTTTGAGACATTCGGATGCGGAAGCGCCATCGCTTCAAGCTCGATGGCAACAGAGCTCATAAAGGGAAAGCCGATCTCTGAGGCTGCCGCGTTGACAAACAAAGCGGTTACCGAGGCTCTGGACGGACTGCCTGCGCATAAGCTCCACTGTTCTGTCCTTGCTGAGGAAGCCATCAAGCTGGCTCTGAAGGACTACTTTGATAAGAACGGCATCGAATACGATAAGAACGAGTTCCCTGACGAGCCTCACTGCGCACATTGCGGAGAGGGTTCCTGCGACACCTGATAATTTGTAAATAGTGCCTTGTTGTGGCAAGATTTACATATAAGGAAGGTATGCAGATATGATGGTATCAACCAGAGGGCGTTATGCTCTTCGTGTAATTATTGACCTTGCCGAAAACGCGGATGACGGCCTTATTCCGATGCATAAAGTCGCGGAGAGACAGGGAATATCGCTCAAGTATCTTGAGCGCATTCTGCCTGAGCTGGTCTCGGGACGCCTCGTTGAAGGCGTTCACGGCAAGGGCGGCGGATACCGTCTTACCAAAAAGCCTGAAGAAATATCAGTTGCCGAGATCTTAAAGCTCACAGAAGGTGACATCGCGCCGGTAGCCTGCCTCGAAGATAACGCAGTAGTCTGCGACAGGATGGAAGACTGCCGCACGCTCCCCGTATGGAAGGGCTTAAACGAACGCATCAACGAGTTTCTTGAAAGCGTTAAGATCTCAGAACTCATGAAGAAGTGAGATAAGGCATGGATGCCGGACTGATCGAAAACGATCTTCGTAAAGACAAGGTCTTTCACGACAGATTATTCTCTCGATTTACCAAAGCAATAATCAAATACGAACTGCTGTCTCCCGGCGACAAGATCGCCGTGTGCATTTCGGGCGGCAAGGATTCCATGCTGATGGGCAAGCTCTTTCAGGAACTGAAGCGTCACGACAAGTTCCCGTTTGAATTGGTCTATCTTGTCATGGATCCAGGATATGAGGAGAAGGTCAGGAGTAAGATCGAATCAAACGCCGAGCTGATCGGACTTCCCATAGAGATATTTGAGAACAGGCTTTTTGAGGTCGTATCCGGAAACGAAAAGTCACCCTGTTTTCTCTGCGCGAGGATGAGGCGCGGAGCGCTTTATGCTAAGGCAAAGGAGCTTGGCTGCAACAAGATCGCGTTAGGCCATCACTACGACGATGTCATTGAGACAACGTTGATGAGCATGCTATGGAGCGGCCATATTGAGACCATGATGCCCAAGCTCAAAAGTAAGAATTACGAAGGCATGGAGCTTATCCGCCCAATGTATTTCATCAGGGAAGAAGACATTGAAGCCTGGCGCGACAGATATGATCTTGAATTCGCCGACTGCGCTTGTTGCGTCACGAGCAGGAAAGACGAGGCGAACACGTCGAAACGAAAAGAGACAAAAGAACTTATCAGGGAGCTCCGCAAAACGAACCCTGAAGTCGAAGCGAACATCATGAGCAGCATGGAGAACGTCTATCTCGACAGCGTGATCTCTTACACAAAAGACGGCACTGCTCACAACTTCCTGGACGAGTACTGATAAACCCCGATATTTGACAATAAACAACGCAATTCAAAAGCATGCGGTAAAATCGCTTTGATATACTTTGGGCATAACCGCAGCCTTTGCTTTTTATGCTTTTCGGGAGGTGCCCATGAGTATTGATCTGACCAGGATGCCGAAGATCGGTTTCGGACTTATGAGATTGCCGGAGACAGACGGCGTCATTGATATCGACAAGGTCTGTAAGATGGTCGATTCCTACATGGAAGCCGGATTCACATATTTCGATACTGCGTATGTTTACCATGGCGGTAACTCTGAGAAGGCAGTCAAGGAAGCGATCGTAAAGCGCCATCCGAGGGATTCCTTCACGGTTGCGACAAAGCTCCCCGCATGGTGCATACATTCATATGAAGACAGGGATAAGATCTTTAACGAGCAGCTCGAAAGATGCGGCGTGGATTACTTTGATTTCTATCTTCTCCACAGCATCGAGGACGGCAATAACTACAACAATTACGTAAAGTACGACTGCTTCAACTGGGGCATTCAAAAGAAGGCTGAAGGCAAGATAAAGCATTTCGGTTTCTCGTTCCACGGAACACCCGAACTCCTGATAAAGATCGTTGACAGCCATCCCGAGATCGAGTTCGTCCAGATCCAGCTCAACTATGCCGATTGGGACAATAAGATAGTTCACTCGGGTGAGCTTTATCAGATCCTCGCCGAGCGCAACATCCCCATTATCGTTATGGAACCCTGCAAGGGAGGCAAACTCGCAAACCACGATGAGGAATGCGAGGCGATCTTAAAGAGCGTCCGTCCCGACAAGTCTATCGCTTCCTGGGCATTCCGTTATGTCGGAAGCCTTCCGGGAGTTACGACCATCTTAAGCGGCATGTCCACACAGGATCAGTTAGAGGATAACATGAACACCTTCAGGAATTTCGAGCCGCTCTCCGATGAGGAAAAGAAAGCCATCGAGAAGGTCAAGGAAGTCATGTTCAGGATCGAGCTCGTCGGATGCACCGCATGCAGATATTGTGTTGAAGGGTGCCCGATGAAGATCGCAATTCCCGATGTCATCAGTGCGGTCAACACAAAGCGCAAATTCCCTGACGATATCAGACCTAACTTTTTCTACGGCGGTCTTGTTGAAAGAGACGGCAACGGCAAAGCTTCCGCATGCATCCGCTGCGGCCAGTGCGAAGGCGTATGTCCCCAGCACCTTCCGATCATCAGCATAATGAAGGAAGCAGCAGAGAAGTTCGAGAGCAAGTAAGCTCAAACATTAATTCAGTGGTCAGTATCCGGCGGTTCAGTATTGAGCCGCCGGATTTATTATATATGAAGTGATGTCTGAAATCTGATATAAAAGCCGTCCATCTGCCAGAAGAATATCATGTTCCGGTTGACATACCGGTATCTTCATAGGATAATCAATTTAACAAAATTGAATTTTGCAAAAGCAAATGAAAGGCGATGGACAGCATGAAGGATTCGAAAAAATACGATTCTCTTAAGTTGGATAATCAGGTCTGCTTTCCGCTTTACGCTTGTTCGAAAGAGCTGGTAAACCAGTACAATCCTTATCTTAAGAAACTGGGACTCACATATACCCAGTACATCGTAATGATGGTGATGTGGGAGCATAAGAGCGTCTCGTCAAGAGAACTGGCGTGCAAGCTTCATCTCGATTACGGAACCCTCACACCCGTCCTCAAGAGACTCGAAAGTTCCGGTTATGTAACCAAGGAGAGGGACCCAAAAGACGAAAGGCTCCTGATAGTCAGGATCACTGCAAAAGGTGAAGATCTGAAGGAAGAAGCCGTCAAGATCCCGCCCTGTATCGCCGGATGCGTAGGGCTCACACCGGAAGAGTTCAAAACTCTGTATGAATTAACCTACAAGGCGCTCGCGAATATGGAAAACGCAAATTGCAAATAAACAAAACAACAAACCAATAAACGAAGGAGGCACAAAACATGATCTACGATTACGAATTAAAGACACGCACAGGCGAGATGCTCAAGCTTTCAGAATTAAAAGGAAAGGTAATCCTTATTGTCAACACCGCAACAGGCTGCGGCTTCACTCCTCAGTATGAACCGATCGAAAAGCTCTATAAGGACTATCACGACCAGGGTCTTGAGATCTTAGACATTCCCTGCAACCAGTTCGGCGGACAGGCACCCGGCTCTGATGACGAGATCCATGAATTCTGCACACTGCATTTCAACACGACATTCCCGCAGATGAAAAAGGCAGACGTAAACGGAGAGAACGAGCTTCCACTTTACACATATCTCAAGTCCGAGAAGGGATTTGAAGGATTCGATGAACACGATCTCAAACCACTCCTCGAGCAGATGTTCTCACAGGCTGATCCCGAGTGGGACAAGAAACCGGACATCAAGTGGAATTTCACGAAGTTCGTCATCGACAGGGAAGGCAACGTTGTTGCAAGATTTGAGCCCACAGCTGACATGAAGAAGGTAGAAGAGTGCATCAAGGCACTGCTGTAATTCGGAGGTAAATATATGAGCGTTTACGATTTCACTGTAAAAGATAAGAAGGGCAACGATGTATCTCTGTCCGAATATAAGGGCAAGGTTCTCCTGATCGTCAACACCGCTACAAAGTGCGGACTGACACCCCAGTACGACGCACTCGAAGCTCTCTATGAGAAGTATCACGACCAGGGATTTGAGATCCTCGATTTCCCCTGCAACCAGTTCCTTGCACAGGCACCCGGTTCTGTTGAGGAGATCGACAGCTTCTGCACATTGAGATTCAACACAAAGTTTCCCAGATTCGGAAAGATCAAGGTCAACGGCAAGGAAGCAGATCCTCTTTATGTTTATCTGAAGGAACAGAAACCCGGAAGGATCGAATGGAACTTTGCTAAGTTCCTGATCGACAGGGAAGGCAATGTCGTAGAAAGAGTTTCTTCCAAGACGAAGCCCGAGACGATGACGGAAAGCATCGAGAAGCTGCTTGCACAGTAACAAAGGAGAAGATGGATGAAATTCGCAGTCAGATACTATACACAGACAGGTAACACAAAGCGCCTGGCTGAAGCGATCGCAGAAGAGATAGGAGTCGACGCGATGCCTATCAGCACACCTGTAGATGAACAGGTCGATGTACTCCTTCTCGGCAATTCATATTATGCATTTTCGATCGCGCCGGAAGTAGCATCCTTCGTAGCTTCGCTCAGCAAGGACAAGGTCGGAAAGATAGTCAATTTCGGCACTGCCGCAATGATGAACTCAACATATAAGAAGGTCAGGAAAGTCGCAAACACAGTAGGCATTCCGGTCCTTGATGAGGAATTCCACTGCAGGGGCGAATTCAAGGGAATGAACAAAGGCAGGCCCGATGAGAATGACCTTAAGGCAGCCAGGGAATTTGCCAGAAGATTAAAGGAGACCCTTAAGTAATGAAGACAATTAACATAGTAAACGGACCGCAGAAGGTGTCCGCTGTGATCCAGGGCTGTATGAGAATGCCCGGACTTTCAAAAGAGGATGCGGCGAAGGTCATCAGAACGGCATATGACTGCGGCATAAATTTCTTCGATCACGCTACATGCTACGGCGAGAACGGCGCCGCTGAATCCAAGTTCGCGGAAGCTTTTCCTCTTACCGGACTGAAGAGAGAAGACATCTATATCCAGAGCAAATGCGGACTCTGCTTTGACAGGAATGAGTTCGACTGGTCAAAGGAAAACATTCTTTCGAGCGTTGATGACAGCCTCAGAAGACTTAACATCGACTATCTTGATACGCTCCTTCTTCACAGGCCTGACGTGATCTACGATCCTGAAGAAGTAGCTGAAGCCTTCGAAATTCTGGAGAAAGCAGGCAAGGTCCGCTTCTTCGGTGTCAGCAACCTCGTTCCGATGCAGATCGAGCTCCTTAAGAAATACGTTAAGCAGCCTCTCGTAATCAACCAGGTGCAGCTCTCGCTCGAGCAGTCCCAGCTTATCGATCAGGCTCTTTACATGAACAATAAGCAGACTGAATTCTCCATTAACAGGGACGGTCACGCGCTCGATTACTGCAGGCTCAACGACATCACGATACAGGCATGGTCACCTTTGCAGTTCGGCATGTTCGGAGGTTCGTTCATCGACAATCCTGATTTCCCCGAGCTCAACAAAGCTCTTGCGGAACTGGCTGAAAGGGAAAACGTTTCAAAGGCTGCGATAGCCATTGCATGGATACTCAGGCACCCGGCAAAGATGCAGGCGATAATCGGAACGATGAATCCTGCTCACATTGAGGATATCTGCAAAGCTTCGGAGGTTAAGCTGTCGCATCACGACTGGTATACCCTCTATCTCGCATCGGGAAAGTATCTTCCCTGATGACAGCCAAACTATTTATCGCCAGGAGGACAAAATAATGAATGAGACACTGAAAGTTCTTGAAACCAGAAGAAGCTGCAGGAGCTTTAAGCCTGACATGATAAAGGAAGAAGAGCTTAAGGCGATCCTCAGAGCGGGCACTTTTGCTGCTACCGGAATGGGAAAGCAGAGTCCCGTGATCATCGCGGTGACCGACAAGGCAATGCGTGACGAGATCTCTGAAGCCAACAGAAAAATAGGAGGCTGGGATGAAGGTTTCGATCCGTTCTATGGTGCTCCGGTCATACTGATCGTTCTTTCGGATAAGAATGTTCCGACACATGTCTATGACGGTTCACTCGTGATGGGAAATCTGATGAATGCCGCGGAAAGTTTAGGCGTGGCAAGCATTTGGATCCACAGGGCCAAAGAGGAATTTGATTCTGATTTTGGCAAGGCGATCCTTGCTAAACTCGGCATTGAAGGCGAATACGAGGGCATCGGTCACTGTGCCCTTGGATATGCGAAAGAACCTTTGAAAGCGCCTGCTGCACGCAAGGATAATTACATTTATTACATCTGATCTGACGCGGATATTTCATTTTCGGGCTGAGATAGTATAATTCTTCGTATGAACACACTGTTTACGCCCGTAATCAATCTGTATGCAGTACTGGTTGCCGACTTCATCGGCATCGCTATTCTTCTGGTTATTCTGGTCACGAGAGGCTGGAATCTGCCCGGACGAAAAGCCGAAAGCCATATCATGCTGCGGATGCTCATCTTTTCGGTATTCAACTGCTTTGTCGATCAGGTCGTAGCTTACTGCGACGGCAGGATCGGAACAGGCTATATGTTCTTTCACTGCATGCTTTACGCGGGCAACACATACCTGTACATATATAACGTGCTTGTCGGCGTATTCCTCGTTCACATGATAGTGAAACACATTGACAGCAAGGCCGTGCACCGCCAGTTTGTTGTATTCTGGATGGTAGTCATTTTGGAGCTCGTCCTGCTTGTTATAAATACTTTTCGTCCGGTTGTTTTTGAGATCGACTCCAACAATGTGTACCACAGAGGGCCGCTTTATACGTTCTTCATCATGGCGGGATTCGCGCTTTTTCTTTACGGATGCGTTTACTATTTCATATCCAAGATCAAGAACCCGGCACTCAGGTATTTCCCGGTCTTCGAGTTTCTGCTGCCGATACTTCTGGGCTTATTGCTTCAGAGTCTTATCTACGGAATATCGCTTCTTCCCGCATGTTTTGCGGTATCGTTTGCTGGTATAGTCATAGCGTTCCAGAACGAGTGTATCTATATCGACAAGCTCACCGGAGTCTATAACAGATTTGAAATGGACAGGGAACTCAAGAGACTCCAGAAGAGACGCAAGGACAAGATCGTTGCTTACATGCTCGATCTCAACGGCTTCAAAAAGATCAACGACAACTATTCACATGAGGAAGGCGACCAGGCCCTGATCGCTTTCGCAGATATCCTGAACAGCGTGTTCGGTTCGGTCGGAACGGTCATCAGATTCGCAGGCGACGAGTTTGTCGTACTGATGCACAAGGCAAAGGAATCAGACATTGAACTGTATAAGCAGAAGACAATGGAAGCAGTTGATAAATACAACGAGAATTCCGGCAAGCCTTATAAACTTTCCGCAGCAGTCGGAGGAAAGGTCTTCGACTTCAGTAAGGAAGATTCACAAGATCTTGTTGTGGTCATCGACAAACTGATGTACAAAGATAAAGACGATTATTACAAGGACCATGTTAAGGAGAGGTGATCTATGCTTGAGGTTTTTGCGATAATTTCGCTTTGCAGGATCAACAGGAGGAATGCCATTGCCAGAGGCAGAAGACCAGGCGGCTTCATTGCTCTTACCATAATACTGTGGATAGTGTTTGAGTTTATAGGAATTATTCCTGCATACATCATTACCAGAAACCGTTATTCTTCAATGTTTATCGGACTTATGTGTGCGGGTCTCGGCGGACTTATCTCGTTCCTTATCACTAAAAACGTGCCGCAGGGCAATTATGTCGATCCGTCCGCGAAGCCCGTCTACGGCAATAACGGAATGCCTGTATATACCAATCCTAATAGTGCTCAGGTCCCGATGGATCAGCCTGCATACATGTATAATCCCAATATGTATCAGCCTGCCCCGCAGCAGCCCGCAGCAGCCCAGCCTGCTTCACCGTTCGTTCCTGCACAGACGGCGGGTATGGCGGCAACGGGAACCCGTTACTGCAGGCATTGCGGTTCGCCAAACAACGGTACCAACAGGTTCTGCGAATACTGCGGACAGAACATAGAATAAATTCATTTTGTGTTTTGACTGATCAAGCGGGGCCTTGCGGCTCCGCTTTTTGATTTCCAGCAGAATGGTGTTGTTAACGCACGCGGCTTTTGATACAATTCTCGAACTGACTCTAAATAAGAAAGATAACAATGACCGAAGTTAAGAACGACAGATCTTATATCAGGAAACTCCTTATGATCGCCATCCCGATGATGGTGCAGAACGGCATTTCCAACTTCGTAAACCTTCTCGACAATCTCATGATCGGGAGGGTCGGTACAAACGCGCTTTCAGGCGTTGCGATCGCAAACCAGCTGATATTTGTTTTCTACCTTGTTATCTTCGGAGCTACCGCCGGTGCAGGAATCTTCACCGCTCAGTACAAAGGCAACGGCGACAATGAAGGAATCCGCTATACTTTCCGCTTCAAGATAGTATTCAATACGGTGATCGCAGCAGTATGCGTTATTTTGTATGCCGTCCTTTCTCCGCTGCTCATAAACCTTTTCCTTCTGGGAGAAGGTGATCCTGCCGATGCCGCTGAAACCCTCAAGATAGGCATAGATTACATGCACATCATCCTCGTAAGCCTGATCCCGATCGGACTTACGCAGGCATATGCGGGTACGCTGAGAGACCTGGGTTCCACTAAGGTCCCCATGTATGCTTCGGTCGCAGCCATCCTTGTAAACCTCACAGGCAACTGGATCCTGATCTACGGTCATTTCGGGCTTCCTGCGCTCGGCGCGTCAGGCGCCGCCATCGCAACAGTCATCTCAAGATTCGTGGAACTCGCCATCCTGGTGATCTATACCGGAAAACATGCAAAACAGTTTCCTTTCATCAAAGGGGCATTTTCTCATTTCAGGATCCCTGCAGATCTTGCCGGAAGATTTATCCTTAAGGCGATACCCCTGATGTTTAACGAAGCACTCTGGTCCCTCGGAATGACGGTGATCAACCAGTGCTATTCCTACAGGAGCCTTGACGCCGTAGCCGCGATGAACATACAGTCCACGATCTGGAATGTCATGGGTGTCGCGTTCATTGCGATGGGCGAGGCAGTAGGCATCATGATGGGACACATCCTCGGTTCGGGTGAGCTTGATGATGCAAAAGCCAAAGCAGGCAAGATGCGTCTTGTCACGGTTGTCTGCGGCATCATATTTGCCTTAATAATGGCATGCGTCTCGCCGTTTTTTCCGCTGCTCTACAACACGTCCGACCAGATCAGATCGCTTGCTTCGGGATTCATCCTGGTTGCTGCATGCGCGATGCCTTTCGTGGCATATACGCACGCTTCGTACTTCATCATAAGATCGGGCGGAAACACGCTGATCACGGTGCTTTTCGACAGTATCTACACCTGGTGCATAGCTGTCGTTGCGGCATTTGTCATGAGCCGTTTTACGGGTCTTAGTGTCACATGGATGCTCGCGGTGGTCAACGGACTTGAAGTCATCAAGTGCTTTGTAGCGTTCATCATGGTCCGTTCAGGTATTTGGATCAAAAATATCGTAAAAGAATGATCTTTCATTCGTTTTCGAAAAGAGTCATCAGGGTGCACTGGACGAGTCCGTGCGACCAGAAATCCTTGCGGGGAAGGCCTTTGACCTGTGTGAGGATGCAGGAATTCATGGCGCCGTGACCGACGATGAGGACGTCTTTTCCTTCCTTGTGAAGGGGGATTATCACTTCTTTAAGAAAACTGCCGGTACGTTCGTAGAGCTCGTCGAGGCTTTCTGCGCCTCCCACGGGTTCGGTGTATTCTTCAGGGTGCTGGAATAAGAGATTTATAGGACAATCGGGTATATCAAAGCTTTTAGCAAGACCCTCATATTCGCCGAACCCCATTTCCGTAAGTCTGTCATCGGTCAGGATCGGAACATCGCGGCCTTTGAGGATGATCTCTGCTGTTTCTCTGGCTCTGATGAGCGGGGAAGAATAACAGATGTCAAAATGGACGTCTGCATATCTTTTAGCAGCGTCTTCAGCCATCTTCCTTCCTTCATCGCAAAGCGGGATGTCTGTCTTTCCCTGCAGTTTGCGGAGTATGTTCCATTCGGTCTTTCCGTGTCTCAATATGTAGATCATAGCGGTATAAGTGTACCCCAAAACCGCGAAAAGTGCATATTTCCCTGAAAAGTGTGAAATATCGGTGCATTGCTCCTGTTTTGGTTTACACTTAAGCAACGGCAGTTGTATCCTTTTCGAAAAGGGGGACATAGCCATGTTGAAAGTATTGTTTATCGGCGGAACAGGTCAGATCAGCAGTGCGATCGTCAGGAGACTCGCAGCAGACGAAAACTACGATGTCTGGCTCCTGAATCGAGGCAATAATCCTGCACCGGAAGGCACGCATCAGATCACCGTTGACGTAAACGATGAGGCGGCCGTTGCAGAAGCAGTTAAGGATTACACATTTGACACGGTATGCGAGTTCATAGGTTTTGTCCCTGAACAGGTCGAAAGAGATTACAGGCTCTTCAAGGAGAAGACGAGGCAGTATATCTACATCAGTTCTGCATCTGCTTACCATAAGCCCGCGGCAAGTTATCTGATCACTGAGGGAACGGCTCTGGCAAATCCCCACTGGCAGTACTCAAGGGACAAGATCGCCTGCGAGGAGTTCCTTATGAAGAAATACAGGGAAGAAGGATTCCCTGTAACTATCGTCAGGCCGAGCCATACCTATGATGAGAAGCATATCCCTCTCGGAGTCCATGGAAAGAAGGGCTTTTGGCAGGTCATCAAGCGCATGATGGACGGCAAGCCCGTCATCATTCAAGGAGACGGATCTTCGCTCTGGCATCTGACATTCAATGAGGATTTCGCTGTCGGCTTTACCGCTCTCATAGGCAACCGCCACGCGATCGGCGAGGCTTTCCAGATCACGGGGGATGAGGTCCTTACATGGAACCAGATATATGCCACCATTGCGGATGCTTTGGGCGTTGAACTCAAGCCTTACTATGTTTCTTCCACATATCTGTCTGCCGTCGGTGACAAGCACGGCTTTGATTTTGAGGGAAGCCTTACGGGCGACAAGTCGGTATCCGTGGTCTTCGATAACAGCAAGCTTAAGCGCCTTGCGCCTGACATGAAGACGACTGTGCCTTTCCATAAAGGCGTCAGGATAGCGCTCAAATATGTTCTTGACCATCCCGAGTGCCGTGTGGAAGACCCTGAATTCGACCGCTGGTGCGACCGCGTGATAGAGGCCCTCGAAAAAGCCAAGGAAAGCATCTGAGCCGCCGAAACATATTGACAAGTGTCGCCGGCAGGCTGTATATTTGTTTTGTTAAACCGGATGACTCGGAAATAGTACCCGGATGACGCTGATCAACGAGAGAGCCGCAGGCGGTGGGATTGCGGATTTGAGGCGCCGGAGAATGGATCCGAAGACGGGCGGGCAGGAAATGGCCCGACGGGAGCTCCCCCGTTACCCGCAGAGCACGTTTGTTGGAACGTGAACCAGAGTGGACTGCCGCTTCATAGAACATGGCAGTCAAAACAGGTGGTACCGCAGTATATTCTGTCCTGTGTCTTTTGACACGGGACTTTTTTATTGCGACGGAAAGTAAATACGAACACCATGCTTTCCGGCAGGCCAACATCTTGCCGCCGAGATGAAAGGAGCCGACTATGGCAGACAAAGCAAAGAGAATTTTTCTGACGGAAGATGAGATGCCGAAGCAGTGGTATAACGTCCGTGCGGACATGAAGAACAAGCCCGCACCGCTGATCCATCCCGGTACGCACGAGCCCCTCACCGTAGAGCAGATGTCACCCATCTTCTGCGAAGAGCTCTGCAAGCAGGAACTGGACAACGATACAAGATACATCGACATCCCGGATGAGGTCCTTGAATTCTACAAGATCTTCAGACCTTCACCGTTGATCCGTGCTTACCAGCTCGAGAAGGAGCTCGGTACACCCGCTCACATCTACTACAAATTCGAGGGAAACAACACTTCAGGTTCCCACAAACTCAACTCTGCAGCAGCTCAGGTCTACTACGCAAAGAAGCAGGGCCTTGATTCCATCACGACTGAGACCGGCGCAGGCCAGTGGGGAACTGCCCTTGCAATGGCAAGCGCATTCTTCCACATCCCGCTCACCGTTTACATGGTTAAGTGCTCCTACGAGCAGAAGCCTTTCAGAAAGTCGGTCATCCAGTCATTCGGTGCTGACATCATTCCTTCACCTTCCGACACGACGGAAGTAGGACGCCAGATCCTCGCAAAGTTCCCGGGAACAGGCGGATCATTAGGCTGCGCTATCTCCGAGGCAGTCGAGAAGGCTACGCATACTCCCAACAGCAGATATGTACTGGGTTCAGTCCTTAACCAGGTCCTTCTCCACCAGTCCATCATCGGAGAAGAGGCTTATCTCCAGATGGAGAAGGCCGGCGAGTATCCTGACATCGTCATCGGATGCGCAGGCGGCGGATCCAACTTGGGCGGCATCATGTCCGCATTCATGAGAGACAAGCTCACAGGAAAGAAAGATCCTGAGATCATCGCAGTTGAGCCTGCTTCATGCCCTTCACTCACAAGGGGCAGATTCGCATATGACTTCTGTGATACAGGCCATGTCTGCCCTCTCGGCAAGATGTACACGCTCGGCTCGGAGTTCATGCCTTCACCTTCACACGCAGGCGGCCTCAGATATCACGGCATGTCTCCTATCGTTTCACAGCTCTATCACGACGGTTACTTGAGAGCTGTAGCAGTCGAGCAGACAAAGGTTTTCGAGGCTGCTACACTCTTCGCAAGAACAGAGACCATCCTTCCTGCGCCTGAGTCCTCACACGCTATCCGCACTGCCATCGATGAGGCTCTCAAGTGCAAGGAGACAGGCGAAGCCAAGACGATCCTGTTCAACCTCACAGGTACAGGTTACTTCGATATGACCGCATATCAGGCATATCATGACGGTAAGATGAATGACTTCATTCCTACAGATGAGGATCTCGAAAAGGGATTTGCAACGCTCCCGAACATTGATTGATCAAAGATTTATTGTGTGTTTTTACCCCGGATGACGGATCGGCATCCGGGGTTTTTCTTACGAAGACTTCGTATTATAATATGACCCATAAGGGTGTTCTTAA
>JAILIB010000198.1 GCA_024695505.1 Saccharofermentans sp. | reverse complement strand
AAGATGAAGCCGATCGATGCGCTCCACTATAGCGAATAAGGAGGCCTGACATATGTCCGAAAACAATGAAAACAAGGCCATGGAAAACAACAATTCAGCATTGCAGAGACCGGGTTCGGCAGCAGGCATGAGCCCTGAGATCGTTGAGTCCAAGGAAAAGGAACCTGAGAACAAGGCTCCCCTTCAGGACATCGATTCTCCTTTCAAGGCTGCTCCTGAAGCGGCCGGCACAGCTACGCTGCTCCCCGAAAAGCAGGCGGCAGAGGCTGCAGTTCCGGAAGATGCGGACAAAAAGAAATCCAGAAAGAGCAAAAAGAATGATGCTTTCACCGGCATGACCGAGGAAGAAGCCGAAGAAGAGATCAATAAGCTTCACAAGCGCCGCAAGAGAAGAGCTGCCATACTCGTTACGGTAGTCGTATTCCTCGTCGCCGGCGGAATCCTTCTTCCGAACCTGCTCAAATATGTGGCACCGAAGGTAGACCTTTCCAACATCGGCGTCAATTCCAAGACACTCGAACACAAGGTTGGAAAGACAAGCATCGTCAGGGATTTCACGGCATCCGGAACTCTTTCCGCAGGTGAAACAAAAGACATTAAGATCGCGGGCGACGTCGAGGTCGATGAATTCTTCGTCGAGAACGGCGACGTCATCAAGAAGGGTGACAAGATCGCTTCCGTATCTAAGCCTTCGGTAATGAGCGCGATCGTAGAGGTACAGAAAAAGCTCAAGGCAGTCGATACCCAGCTCAACAAGATCAACTCATCCGACAACAAGACCGTCATAAAGGCAGACTCAACCGCTCGCGTAAAGGCGATCTACGTTAAGAAAGGCAGCAATGCCAAGGATACGATCATCAAGAACGGCGCTCTGATGCTCCTTTCACTTGACGGACTCATGGCAGTCGACATCGACAGGACCGAGAACACAAAGCTCGGAAATGCCGTAACCGTTGTTCTTTCAAACAAGACAAAGGTTTCCGGACAGATCGTTTCTGTCAACACGGATTACGTAACCTGCGTTATCTCCGATAAGACTGCTAAGTTCAAGGACAAGGTAACGGTTCTTGACGCTTCCGGCAAAGAGATCGGTTCTTCCGAGCTCTACATCCACAACGTTCTGCCGATCATGTCCTATTCCGGATCTGTAAGCAAGGTTTCTGTAAAGCTCAATCAGCAGGTCAAGAAAGGCACCGAGCTTCTTACCCTCACCGGCACCAGATACTCAGGAGAATTCAGCAACCTGATGTATAAGAGAAGCGTCCTCGAAGATCAGATGAAATACCTTTTCGAGGTATATCAGACTGGCATCATCTACTCAGAACATGACGGTGAAGTCACCGGCATCAACGATAAGGAGGACGAAGAAGAGGAAGAAGATTCCGATGAGAAGTCTTCGACAAGCACATCCAAGCTTTCAGCCGGTCCTAAAAAGCTCGGCAATCTTGCGATCAAGGTCAGCGATGACAGCACGAATCCTCCGGAGAACGTTCCCGTAACCGGATTCCTGAACTACGCCTTAGTGATCAGCGGATTCAAGACATCGGGCGGAAGCACTTCTTATGCCGTCAACGCAGCATCTGACAAGGCAGATCCGCTTCCGGATGTGGATTACACAAAGCTTCCTGACAGCATTACGAAGCGTGACCAGTACAAGTATTCACAGAACGATTACATCCACGACCCCAGCGTTCCCGTATATTCATACGATTCATCCAAGAAGGAGTGGGAAAAAGGTTCTTCATCTGATTTTGCTGTTGGAGATCTTCTGATCCTCACATTTAACACAAACGGCGACATCACCTGGGTCATCAGATATCCCCAGACCTCCAATCCCGATCAGGGCGGCGGCCAGGATGGCCAGGGTGGCCAGGGCGGACAAGGCGGCCAAGGAGGTCAAGGCGGCCAGGGTGGTCAGAACATTCCCGGCGGCTGGGGCGGACGAGGAGGAAACAGCGGAATCGACTGGTCTTCCCTCTTCGGCGGACGCGGCGGCAACTCTTTCGGCGGCAGAACAGGTACCGGTGTTTACGGCATCGGCACACAGAGCGGAACCGATACACAGACCGATGAAAATAAATACGAGGTTGAAGAGACTCTCATTGCAACGGTCGTTAATCTTGAGACCATGTCAGTCACGCTCTCGGTCGATGAACTCGACATAATAAACATCAACAAGACTCAGGAAGTCGACGTTACTCTTGATGCCATCAAAGGCAAATCATTCAAGGGCAAGATAATCTCGATCGACACAGACGGAACCAAGAGCGGTACAGGCAACTCAAAATACAGTGTAAAGATCGAGCTCGACAGAACAGATGACATGCTCACAAACATGACGGCTTCCGTACGTGCAAACATAAGCACAGCCGAGGTCTTAAGCGTTCCTGCCGAGGCCCTCTTCGAAAAGGACAACAAGACCTACTGCTACACTTCTTACGATAAGGAAAACGATACTCTTACAGGAGAGATCGAAGTCAAGACAGGTATCTCCGACGGCAAGAACGTCGAGATCGTATCAGGCCTTAACGAAGGCGACCAGATCTGGTACAAATACGCTGAAGGCCTGACTTACAGGTTCGTCAGATAAAGAACTATACCGTATTCAAAAATGGGGTGTCTCAAAATGAGACACCCCATTTGCGTTGTTTTATGATAATTTTCAGCCGGAAGGCAGATGGTCTGTGCTTTCATTTGGTATTGCACTAGTCAACATATTTTAGACAGTAGTTTAGTTTGTTCCTAGTCAGGCGCTATACCTTTCTTTGTACTCTTTGGGTGTTAAGTAGTTTAAAGAATAGGCAGGTCTCTCTTCATTGAAGAAAATAATGTAATCATCT
>JAILIB010000159.1 GCA_024695505.1 Saccharofermentans sp. | reverse complement strand
CTGGAACCCTAAGATGTCTGAGTACATCTTCACAGAGCGCAACTCCATCCACATCATCGATCTGCAGAAGACAGTCAAGAAGGTTGACGACGCTTACGCTGCAATGAGAGAGCTCGCTGAGAAGGGTGATATCCTTTTCGTTGGTACAAAGAAGCAGGCTCAGGATTCCATCAAGGAAGAAGCTCAGCGTTGCGGTCAGTTCTATGTTAACTACAGATGGCTCGGCGGTACTCTCACAAACTTCGTAACCATCAAGAAGAGAGTTGCTCGCCTTGAGGAGCTCCGCAGAATGGAGCAGGATGGTTCTTTCGACATCCGTACAAAGAAGGAAGTTGCAAAGCTCAAGCTCGAGATGACAAAGCTCGACCTCAACCTCGGCGGTATCGTCGGAATGAACAAGCTCCCTGCAGCACTCTTCATCGTTGACACAAAGAAAGAGCACAATGCAGTTGCAGAAGCTAGAAGACTTGGTATCCCGATCGTTGCTATCGTTGATACAAACTGCGATCCTGACGAAGTTGATTACGTTATCCCGGGTAACGATGACGCTATCCGTGCAGTCAAGCTCATCACAGCTAAGATGGCTGACGCTGTTATCGAAGCTCACCAGGGTGAGGATGCTACTTCCGAGGGTATGTTCGTAGACAACGCTCAGGCTGCTGCTGAGACAGCTGAAGTTGCTGGTGAGCAGGCAGCTGAAGAAGCAGGCGAGAAGAGCATGGAAGAAATCGCTTCCGAGTCATAATTCATAGAAGGAGATACACACATGGCTATTAGTGCACAACAGGTTAAAGAACTTCGTGATCTGACAGATTGCGGCATTATGGACTGCAAGAAGGCTCTTATCGAGTGCGACGGCGACATCGAGAAGGCTAAGGGCTGGCTCCGTGAGAAGGGTATGGCTAAGGCTGAGAAGAAGTCTTCCAGAGTTGCTGCTGAGGGTGCAGTTATCGCTAAGATCGCTGACGACCAGAAGAGCGGTGTCCTCGTTGAGATCAACGTTGAGACAGACTTTGCTGCAAACACAGACAACTTCAAGTCTTTCTGCGATACAGTAGTTTCACACATCATCGAGAAGAAGCCTGCTTCTATTGAAGAACTTATGGCTCAGCCTCTGGCTAGCGATCCTTCCAAGACAGTTGAGCTTTTCCAGAAGGAAGCAATCGCTAACATCGGTGAGAATACTTCAATCAGAAGATTCGCTATCTTCGAGAACAACGGTCTTGGCGCTGTTACGGCTTACATCCACATGGGCGGTAAGGTCGGCGTTTTCTCTGAGATCTGCGTAGGTGACGATTCCGTCATCACAAAGCCTGAGTTTGCTGATTTCGCTAAGAACATCAACATGCAGATCGCTGCTTCCAGACCTGGTTGGGTCAACGAGGAAGACGTTCCCCAGGCTGAGCTCGACAAGGAGACAGAGATCATTAAGAATAAGGCTCTCGAAGAGGGCAAGCCTGAGAAGATCATCATGGAGAGGATCATCCCCGGCCAGGTCAAGAACTTCTACAAGATGAACTGCCTTGTTGATCAGGAGTACATCAAGGATGAGGATCTCAGCGTTAAGCAGTACATCGATAAGACAGCTAAGGAGCTCGGCACAGAGATCGCAGTTGTCCGTTTCACACGTTTCACACTCGGTGAAGGCATCGAGAAGAAGGCTGACGATTTCGCTGAGGAAGTAAGAAAGCAGGCTGGACTGTAATCTTTCTTCGCAAAGAACCAAAGATCAGACAAGACCGGAGTTCATAAGACTCCGGTCTTTTTTTGCGCATTTGAATCCGTGTATCACAAAAAGCGAACCGGTTCACGAAACGGGACACGTAATCAGCAAAAAACGTGTCCCAAAACGTGAATCCGGCACGATATTCACGAAATGGGACACGGATCTGCCCCAAAACGTGTCCTAAAACATGAACAGCTTTTGTTCCGTCTTTTATTAAATAATAAAAATGCTCTTCAACATTCATTCCAATACTGTTAAAATTTATTGAAACAAAAAGATGGGAGCGTTTGAGTTAATGAGCGAGAAGAAATATAACCGCGTGCTTCTTAAGATTTCAGGAGAAGCTTTGGCAGGTGAAGCAAAACTCGGCATCAATGATGATGTCTTAAAAGAGATTTCCAAGAACATAAAGGCTGTTGCCGACCTGGGCGTTCAGGTTGCGATAGTAGTAGGCGGAGGCAACTTCTGGAGAGGAAGATCTTCCGAGAAGATGGACAGGGTCACGGCTGACCACATGGGAATGCTCGCAACACTCATGAATTCACTTGCACTTTCCGATGCACTCGAGCAGCAGGGCGCTGTAACCAGGGTCCTTTCCGCTATCGAAGTAAGACAGATGGCTGAACCTTATATCAGGAAGAGAGCCGTAAGGCATCTCGAAAAGGGAAGGATCGTAATCTTCGCCTGCGGTACCGGTAACCCTTACTTCTCAACAGATACGGGCGCTGCGCTGCGCGCTACCGAGATCGGTGCGGATATCTTCCTCAAGGCTACGATGGTCGACGGTGTCTATGATAAGGATCCTCATCTTTATCCCGATGCCAAGAAGTACGACAAGGTATCTCATGACGAAGTCCTTAGACTCAACCTCAAGGTCATGGACGCAACCGCTGCAGCTCTCTGCAGGGATAACCACACTAAGATCCTCGTATTCTCCATGCAGGATCCTGAGAACATCGTCAGGATCGCAAAGGGCGAAGACTTAGGAACCATCGTTGAATAAAATACAAAAAGATTAATAGTAAAGGAGATGAAAGCTATGCCAATGATCGAGATCACTAAGAAGGATTATGATGATGTTGAAGCCAAGATGAGGAAGAACATCGACAATCTTCAGGAGAACCTCAACACTATCCGCGCAGGACGTGCAAATCCGCACGTTTTGGACAAGATCCAGGTAGATTATTACGGCTCGCCGTCTCCTCTTAATGCGGTAGCCAATATCCAGGTCCCTGAAGCAAGAATGATCACTCTTCAGCCTTGGGAACCCAAGATGCTCAAGGAGATCGAGCGCGCTATCCAGGCTTCCGATCTCGGCATCAATCCTACAAACGACGGCAAGATCATCAGACTTGTTTTCCCTATGCTTACAGAGGAGCGCCGTAAGGAGCTCGTAAAGCAGGTTAAGGTCTACGGAGATGAGACAAAAGTCGTTATCCGCAACACACGCCGTGATTTCATCGACAAGATGCGTTCCGCAAACAAGAAGAAGGAACTTACCGACGATTCCCTCAAAGAATACGAGGAGAAGGTCCAGAAGATCACAGACAAGTTCACGGCCGAAGTAGACACAGTCTGCGAGAAGAAAAATAAGGAACTGATGGAAATCTGATCTGTGGCATCTAAAGCTAACAAGATAATCAAGACTTACGACACCGCGGGCCTCAAGGTCCCGGTGTCTTTGGGTGTGATAATGGACGGAAACGGAAGATGGGCCAAGAAAAGGCTTCTTCCGAGAAGCGCCGGACACCGCGCAGGAGCCGAGAACCTCAAGGAGCTCTGCCGTAACTGCGGTAACTACGGCGTCAAATATCTGACCGTCTATGCATTCTCGACAGAGAACTGGTCCAGACCGGAGAACGAGGTATCCCAGCTCATGAAGCTGTTTGTCGAGTTCTTCGAAAAATACGATCCGGAACTCGCCGAAGAAGGCATCAGGGTAAGGTTCACCGGTGATATCGATTCGCTCCCCGAAAACCTTCAGAAGGTTTGCCGTGAGGGTGAAGAGAGGTCCAAGAACAGACCTAAGATGCAGCTTATTGTCGCATTCAATTACGGCGGCCGCAGGGAGATAACCTATGCTGCGCAAAGGCTAGCCGAAATGGTAAGAAAAGGCGAGATGGATCCTTCTGACATTACCGAGGATTCCATCAGTGCAAATCTTTATCTGCCTGATGTCCCCGATCCTGAGCTTATAATCAGGCCGAGCGGGGAGATGAGGCTTTCGAATTTCCTTCTCTGGGAGAGCGCTTATTCCGAATTCTGGGTATCGGATACCCTCTGGCCCGATTTCGGATATGAAGAGCTGACGCAGGCTTTCAGGGATTATGCCAAGCGCGACAGGCGCTTTGGCGGCTTATCTGCGAAAGATTCCGAATCAGGTGACAGCAAACAATGAAACAGAGAACGATAACGGGCATAATATTTGCCGCTTTATTCACGGCTTTCTTCCTTCCGGCATTTTGGTTCCCGATCACGGCAGTGATCATGTCTGTCGTAGTCGGCTCTTTTGTCGTCTATGAATTGATCAAGGCTTTAAGGAACGGCAAATACGATCCTTCGACTTCTCTTATCGTAACCGGATGCGCGATTTCGGTGCTGGTACTCGCGGGAAGCTATTTCCTTAAGGTTTCAGCCGAGAATGCGCTTGCCGTCTATGTTATGGTCATCGGCATGTTCACGCTCGCCTGCGGAATACTCATCCCGGTTGCCAGAAACAATGACAGCAAGGCTCTGGAGAACGGCATAGCAACAGGCGGTACGATCTTCTATGTTACGTTCCCGCTGTTCTGCCTTGATGCGGCGATGCTGCTCCTTCCTGAAGGCTGCAACGGTTGGTATTACATGCTGATCGGTCTTGTAGCTCCCTGGATATCTGATGTTTTCGCTTATCTCGTCGGAGTTACCATGGGCAAGCATAAGATCGTTCCGCATATCTCACCCAAGAAGACATGGGAAGGATGCATCGGCGGTGCTTTCTTCTGTGCTTTAGGCGTCATGCTCTATTCGGTTTTTGTCATCTACAAAGTCGATGAGATCGGTATGGATCTTGCTGCGTTTGCAGTTATGACTTTCTGCATGGGACTTCTTGTATCCGTTATGTCCCAGCTAGGTGACTGGTTTGCATCGGTCATCAAGAGACATGTCGGGATCAAGGATTACGGCAACATATTCCCGGGGCACGGCGGAATGTTGGACAGATTTGACAGCACTTTCTTCACGATGCCCATCGGGCTTCTTCTGGCGATAGTAGCCAACAATATATTCTAAGGGGTAGATAAATGCGGCGTTTGTCGATCTTGGGGTCCACAGGTTCCATCGGGAAGCAGACTCTTGAAGTCTGCCGTAAGGCATCTGCGGATTTTACCGTTGAAGGTCTCTCATGCGGATCTGATACGGAAACTCTCTATGAGCAGATCAAAGAATTCTCTCCGAAGGCTGCAGCGGTCAGCGATGAGGCAAAAGGAGCAGAACTTGCCAGGCGCCTTAAAGAAGAGGGGATCCATACTGAAATATACACCGGTGAAGATGCGAGCTCTGTGATCGCGCAGCTTGACGATTGCGATACCGTAGTCGGTGCGATCGTGGGATTTGCAGGTCTTGAGCCTGTTTACCGCGCGATACTCTCCGGCAAGACTATTGCTCTCGCAAATAAGGAGACACTTGTGGCAGGCGGAGATTTCATAATGCCGCTCGCTAAGGAAAAGGGCGTTGACATCCTTCCTGTCGACAGTGAGCATTCCGCAATCTGGCAGTGTTTGAGGAACGGTGATAACAAGAATCTCGACCGTATCCTTCTTACGGCTTCAGGCGGCCCGTTCCGCGGAATGAAAAGGGAAGATCTGGAAATCGTCACTGCTGAAAAGGCTTTGAATCACCCGACCTGGAAGATGGGCGGCAAGATCACTATCGATTCCGCGACCATGATGAACAAAGGCCTTGAGGTGATCGAAGCTCATCATCTGTTTGGCGTTTCCGTTGACGACATAGACATCGTCGTTCATCCGCAGAGCATAATCCATTCGATGGTCCGCCTTAAAGACGGTTCTGTCCTTGGCCAGATGGGAAGACCATCGATGATCCTGCCTATAATCGTTGCACTTTATTATCCCGAAAGAGGCCAGGCGGTCACACCGCCTTTTGATCCTTTCTCTCAGGGATGCAATAATCTTACTTTTGAAAAATGTGATACTGAAGTCTTCCGCCTTGTAAAGCTTGCTTACGATGTCGGAAGGCAGGGCGGGCTTCTTCCCGCGGTCATGAATGCCGCAAACGAGACGGCTGTAATGGCTTTCCTGGACGGAAAGATCGGATTCCTGGATATCGAGAGGACGGTATTTGACGTTTGCGATGGCTTTGCCGCGTATTCCGGACGTCAAGCAGATATCGGTTCCGTCAAGGAAGCTGACAGGGAAGCCAGAATGAAAGCTCTGGAGGTTTTGAAAAAGAATTATCTATGAATGTTTGGAGTATAGTAGTTGTCATTTTAATGCTCGGCTTACTGGTGACCATTCATGAGCTTGGTCACTTCTGGGCAGCATGTCTTCTTAAGATAAAGGCATTTGAAGTTTCCATCTTTGTCGGTCCGAGGCTCATCCATTGGAGGAGAAAGGACGTTGATTATTCTATCAGGCTCATTCCGCTGGGTGCCTACGTCAGGTTTTCGGACGTTGACGAGAACGGTGAAGTCATAAACGGTGACGCGCCTGAACTTCTCATTAACCAGCCGAGATGGAAGAGACTGATAGTTTCCCTGGCAGGCCCTTTCATGAATGTTGTTCTCGGCATCCTGATCTTTGCCGTGCTCTTCTGGGTAACCGGCTTTACAAGCCTTGATATCGCAGTTGCTCCGAAAGGCTCGCAGCTTTATTCGCAGGAATATACGGTTGGAGACACGATCACCGCGGTTAACGGTCACAAGGTCTATACGTATCTCGATTTCTATTATGCGATCGATTCTGAAGTCTCAAGAGCCGACAAGCTTACTGTCACTTTGAAGTCTGCCGGAAACGGAAACAAATATGACGTCGTCCTCATTCCGGAACTCAAGACCAGGCCGATGCTCGGCATTACGACTTATCAGACTCCTGACAGTAAATACAACGGCTGGGAGATACTTAACGTAGATGAGAAGCAGAACAACGGCAAGCCGGTCCTGAAGATCGGCGATTACCTGACGCATGTTGACGGCAAATCCGTAGCTGATGAGGATTTCGTTGCGTTCCTTGATACGCTTAACGAAGGCGATACGATGAAGCTTACCTTCGTCCGTAACGGAGTGACCATGGAAAAGGAATGCATAAAGACCATGATCACTTATTCAAATGACAGGGGCCTCAGGCTCATCGCGTATCCTGCCAACAACGCACAGCGTGTTTTCCGCGCTTTCGGTTATGCGGCCAAGATGCCGATGACCATCATCATGTTGTCCTATAAATCGATTTCCAACGTCTTTGCGGGCAAGGAAGAAGTTTATAATATGGTATCGGGACCTGTGGGAGTCACTTCGGTCGTCAATGATGTCGTTGCAGACGTTGATGACAACACCGGAGAGAAGGTGTACATGCTGATCGTGATCTGCGGGATCATATCCATCGGCCTTACCTTCACAAACCTTCTTCCGATTCCGGGACTTGACGGAGTGCAGATCATTCTGATCGTCGTCGAGATGGTAATTGGCAGACGGCTTTCCAAGAAAGCCGAGAACGTGATCAACGTCGTGGGCTTCTTCTTGCTCATCGCACTGGTGATATTCGCGTTCGCTTCAGACATAATCAGGATCTTTGTCGCTTAAGACAAAAGGAGTACCTTAATGACCAGAAAGGTTTTGATCGGCGGTGTCGCCGTTGGCGGCGGCGCTTCTGTAAAGATACAGTCGATGAACAACACGGATACCCGTGATGCGAAGGCTACTCTTGAACAGATAGCAAGACTTAAGGACGCAGGATGCGACATCACAAGAGTTGCCATTCCTGACCTTGAGGCAGCCGAAGCCTTGAAGGAGATCACGGCAAACTCACCGATCCCCGTCGTTGCGGACATTCATTTCGATTACACTCTTGCGATAGCGGCGGCAAAGAACGGAGCAGCCAAGATCAGGATCAATCCGGGAAACATCGGCGGTCCTGAAAAGGTTAAGCTTGTAGCTGACTGCTGTAAGGAGAGAGGCCTCCCGATCAGGGTCGGAGTCAATTCCGGTTCGATCTCAAGGGAGATACTTGCCAAGTACGGCGAAGTCAACGCCGATGCCATGACTGAGAGCGCATTGGGAGCGGTAAAGCTCCTTGAAGACCAGGATTTTGACAACATCGTCATATCCATAAAGTCTTCATCTCCCAGGCTCACCATTGAAACTTACAGGACGCTGTCTAAGATGTGTGATTATCCTCTCCATCTGGGAGTCACCGAAGCAGGCACGGTCAAGGAAGGTACGATCAAATCAGCTGTAGGTATCGGAACCCTCCTTGCAGAAGGCATCGGAGACACCATAAGGGTATCTTTGACAGGCGATCCTGTTGAAGAAGTCTATTGCGCCAAATCGATACTCAGAGCACTCGGCCTCCGTGACGAAGGCATAACTTTTATTTCCTGTCCCACATGCGGTAGGACGCAGGTACCGCTCATAGAGCTTGCCGGAAAGATCGAGGAGAAGATCTCCCGTCTTCCGTACAACCTCAAGGTAGCGGTCATGGGATGCGTCGTAAACGGCCCCGGAGAAGCAAGGGAATGTGACATCGGGCTTGCAGGCGGAAAGGACGAATTCCTTCTTTTCGAGAAGGGCGTCCCGGTCCGTAAGATACCTGCAAAGACTGCTGTAGACGAATTTGTAAAGGAAGTAATAAGAGTTGGAGAAGAAAGAAACAAAACTGACCGAACTGTTTGAATTAAACAGCGGCAAACGTGAATACAAAGGCCTTGACGGTATCACCGTCCATAAGGTCGACATCTACAAGAACAGGGGACTCATAGAACTTAAGCTTAACGGAGTATCAAGCCTTACACACGGTAATGATGCTGCGGAATTTTTGGAGGACCTTGAGACTGATTTCGGATTCAGGATCAATTTCGTATTTGAAGAATGCAGGGACGGCGATATCGGATCTTACATCGACGGACTTGAGAAGCTTTTGCTCTACATGGTCAAGCGTGACGGAGCAGCAAGCCTTAAGGGTTTTGTCGATTATGTAAGAGTAGATCATAACGACGGAATCGAACTGGTCGTACCCGGCTGGTGGGACAGCATGGTCGGTCCCGGCGGCAAGTATGATCTTTCATCGGCTTTTGCCAACGCGGTATATGCATGCTGCAGGATACCGTCCGAAGCTTATGAGATAAAGGTGCTGTGTGTCACTTCCGATCTTGATGAGTATTCGCCGGAAGACGATATCATAAGGGCCATCGAGTCAGGAACTTATGAAGAGTTTGACGGAAACTACGGCAAGACTCCTGCCAAGAAGGGCAAGAAGAAAAAGACCGAGACCGAAGTCTTTGCCGAAGATACGGATGCTGCTTCCAATAAGGACTCATGGGCTTATAAGGCTAAGCAGGTCCAAAAAGAAGCAAAGGAAGAAAACAAGGGTAATTTTGATTATTCCAAAAACGCCCAGGCTGAAGATATCGTTTTCGGTAAGGTCAAGAAACAGGCCGTAACGATGAAGATCAAGAATCTCACGCTTGGCGAGATGGATGTCAACATTATCGGACGCATACAGATCTCCGATGAATTAAGGCTGACCAAGAGTGGCAAATCCGTAATCACCAAGTTCAACTGCTTTGACGATACCGACGGTATCTCATGCATTGCTTTCCTCAAACCCGAAGAAGCCGACGGCTTCCAGAAGAAGTTTGAGAAGGGCGGATATGTCGGCCTTCAGGGTAACTGTGAGAAAGACTCTTTTTCGGGCGAGATACAGTTCAAGGTCAACGGTGCTTTCCCTGCAGAGAAACCCGCAGGAAGAAAAGACAACGCAGAAAGAAAGCGTGTCGAGCTCCATGTCCACACCAAGATGAGCGAGAGTGATGCTACGACTGACCCTGCTGATCTTATCAAGCTTGCAGCAAGCTTCGGCCACTCTGCGTGCGCCGTAACGGATCACGGTGTGGTCCAGGCCTTCCCGCATGTTTTTGAAGCGGCTAAAAGCATCAACAAGAAGCGCAAAGAAACAGGTGAAGCTCCGATCAAGTGTATCCTCGGATGTGAGGGCTATCTTGCCGATGACGGTCCCACGGTCTTTTATAATCTTCCGTATGACTATAAGAACGATAAGTACTTTAAGAAAGCTGACGGTGATGAGGATGCTGCGCTGGATTTCCTTGAAAAGCCCAAGGCGGTAGGATCTTTTGTTTCCATAACCATCAAGAGGAATGGTGACGATGCATTAAGGGATACTTTCATATCTGTATGCGCATCCAAGTACAGACTCAAAGGTTACAAGGCTTTAAGGCCCGCCGAGGAAGGCGAGTCCGAGCAGGATGCAATGGAGTTTGCGTCCCACGATATCGACAAGTCGCTCTGGGACGAATCCGAATTCCCGGAAAAGCTCAGTGACGAGGCCATCGCCGCCAAGGTAACGGAACCTCATGAGCCTTTGGGGAAGACTTTGAATGCCGAGCTTGATATCAACGGCGAATATGCTGACGGCGAGGATGAAGTCGTTCCCTCAGAACTTGTTTATGAGCATGTCGCGGATTTCTATGCCGATTTTGATGACGTGATCTATCCGGGTACAGGAGAGCCCTGTGATTCCTATTTTGCAATGGGCGAGCTCCTCGAATTCATAGGCGACTCATACATCACCGGTCCCGATATCTTTACCACGCTCGCATTCCTGCGCCGCGCCGGTTACGGCATCAACATCGAAGATCACGTTTACTACAGGCACAAGTTCCTTATGCCTGCAACGAGTGATGAGGATATCCTTGAGACTTATTTCAAGGGTGAGTTCAAGACCGTTGACGAACTCCTTGCATCGAAAGGCGCAGGATTCACATATACAGCTACAGGCGACTCCCATGACGAGATGTTTGAAGCTTGCTATAAGTCAGCATCCTGTCTTGTTGCATGCCTTAAGGATGCAGGAACGGCTGATGCGCTGTCCATAAACTATGCATCAGGACACTATACTCCCGGTAAGATCAAAGCGGCGGAAAAAGATAAGATCACCGGTCTGCAGGTAACGCCGACGTACCACATCATTTATCTGGCGCGATCCAACATGGGACTTTATAACCTGTACCGTATCGTATCCGAATCGCAGATACATTATTTCTCCAAGAGACCGAGGACTCCGAAGAGCCTTCTTAAGTACTTCAAGTCCGGCATTATCGTCGGGGGCGCCTGCGTGGACGGAGAGCTGTACCGTTATGTGTTGAAGACATACGTTAACAGCAATAAGGACAGAGTGCTGACCAGAAAGATCCTCAATGAATCAGATGAGTTCAGGAAGATTCTGAGCCTTTATGATTACGTTGAGATCCAGCCGCTGTGCAACAACATGTTCTTAACGAGGCAGGCTCCAGCCAAGTATGGCAGCAATGTTCCGTTGGATGTGGACGACATCAGGATAATCGACGAACTTCTTGTTGAGACCGCCGATGATCACAACATGCCTGTATGTGCCACGACAGACTCGCATTTCCTCAACAAGGAAGACGGCATGTACAGAAAATACATGCTGATGAGCATGGGCTTTGATGATGCCGAGATGCAGAGTGATCTGTATTTCAGGAACACGCAGGAGATGCTCGATGAGTTTGCTTATCTTGGTGAAGAGAAAGCTGAAGAAGTCGTAATCGACAACACCAACAAGATCGCCGATCTGATCGAGTTCGGCATCAAGCCTTTCCCGGACGGATCTTATCCGCCGCAGATCGCAAGAGCCGCTGCAGACGTCAGAGACATAGCTTATACAAAGGCAAACAGACTGTACCGTCACAACGGCGTCCTCAACGAAGTCGTTAAGGCGAGACTTGACCGTGAGCTTGAATCCATCATTGGTAACGGTTATGCGATCATGTACTATATCGCGTACAGGCTCGTTAAGAAGTCCAATAATGACGGTTACGTAGTAGGCTCGAGAGGTTCAGTCGGATCTTCGTTTGCCGCTACGATGTGCGGTATCTCCGAAGTTAATCCGCTGCCTCCGCATTACAGGTGCCCGAAGTGCAACTATGCCGAGTTCGATAACAGCGGTAAATACGGTTCCGGTTACGATCTGCCGCCCAAGAACTGTCCCGAGTGCGGTGAAAAGCTGATCCCTGACGGACAGGACATCCCGTTTGAGACGTTCCTCGGATTCAAGGGAGACAAGCAGCCTGATATCGATCTTAACTTTTCCGGTGAATATCAGCCGAGAGCTCACGCTTATGTAGGCGTGCTCTTCGGCGGTACGCACACATTCAAAGCGGGTACGATCGGCGCTTACCAGGATAAGAATGCGTACGGCGTCTGCCGCAAGATATGCGAGGAGAAGGGAGAACCCTTTACCCAGGCACATCTTGCTTTCATGTCCAGAGACATAATCGGCGTTAAGAGAACAACATCACAGCATCCGGGCGGTATCGTCGTTATCGCCAAGGAAATGGATATCTATGAGTTCACTCCCATCCAGTTCCCGGCAAACAAAACGGACGGCGGAATAATAACAACGCATTTCGACTTCCGTGCGATGCACGACACAATCCTGAAGCTCGATATCCTGGGTCACGCAGATCCTACGGTTCTTCGAATGCTCAGTGATATCACGGGCGTAACGATAACGGACATCCCGATCCCTGACGAAAAGGTAATGAGCCTTCTTCAGAGTACGGATGCCCTGGGTTTCCCGATCGAAGCAACCGATGCAGGAGCTGCAACTTTAGGCCTTTCCGAGCTCGGAACGAACATGGCGCGCGGAATGATCAAGGAGACGAAGCCGACGAGATTCTACGACCTTGTTCAGCTCATGGGACTCTCACACGGTACTGACGTATGGACAGGCAATGCCCAGGAGCTTATCAGGGACGGTACGTGTGACCTTAACTCGGTTATCGGATGCCGTGACTCCATCATGACGAGCCTTATCTACTGGGGACTTCCCAACAAGGACGCTTTCGACATCATGGAAGGCGTACGTAAGGGTAAGGTTGCCGCAGGCAAGGTTGAGAAATGGCCTGAATACGTTGAGGAGATGAAATCCTGCGGCGTGCCTGACTGGTACATTGAATCGTGCCAGAAGATCAAGTACATGTTCCCGAAGGCACATGCTGCCGCTTATGCGATCTCATCCTTGAGAGTTGCATGGTTCAAGGTCTACTATCCTGAGGAATACTACTGCTCGTTCTTTACCCACAGAGGCGAAGGTCTGTTCAATGCAGAGGACATGTGCAGCGGACCCGAAAAGGTTAAGGAGAGAAGGATCGAGCTTAATGAGGAGATGCATGCCAAGGGCGATCCCAATACCAAGCTCAAGTACTATTTCTACGAGCTGGTTGAGGAGATGTATGCAAGAGGCATAACTTTTGCTCCGATCACTCTTGAGGATTCGCTCGGTACCAAGTTCGCAAAAGCAGGTCCGAAGCTCATAAGACCTCCTTTCTGCGCGATTCCTTCCGTATCGCCTGCGAACGGTGAAGCCATTGAGAAGGCAAGAGCCGACGGCCCGTTCAAGAACCGTGATGATTTCATGAAGAGAACTGGATTGGGTCAGTCGGTTACCGAGAAGCTAGTAGCATACGGAGGAATATTGGACGATCTGCCGGAGAGCGCACAGATGTCGCTTGATGACCTGTTCGGAGGTATGTGATGTATTGCAGCGTTATCTTAAGAGGCGCTGTCAGAGAGACCGACCGCCAGTTCACGTATAAGATACCGGAAGGACTTAACGGTAAGGTCTTCCCGGGATCGTTTTGCAACGTGCCTTTCGGGTTCGGGAATAAGACAAGGTCCGCGGTCGTCATGTCCGTGTCGGAAGATGCGGGAAAAGGGATAAAAGGCATCAAGGAGATAAAGAGCCTTATAGTCGATTATCCTGTGCTTACCAAAGACCTGCTGGAACTTGTCGATACGTTATCGGAAAGATTCAACTGCACTAAGGGGGACATCATCGAACTGATGGTGCCCTCTTGTGTTGAACATCATAAGAGCCCGACAGAGGTATTTACGGAGATAACGGATAAAGAGACGGCCGAAGCTGTCCTTTCTTCGGGAACGCTCAGATCAGCGGTTCACGCCAATATACTCGAATATCTTCTTAAGAGCGGCAAATGCAGCAGGAAGGAACTTCAGACTGCGGTATCTGCTTCATCGGCTCAGGTTAATGCGGTAGAAGAGAAGGGCCTTATCAGGTTTACGAAGGAGATCTGCGATTCGGTAGAAAGCAGTGATATTTTGGATGATATACCTGTGGACGGCAAATTCTCCGAGACTTATGACCTGAATGACGAGCAGAAGGAAGCCGTAAAGAAGATAGTAGGTGAAAACGGCGAGATAGTTCCAGGAACGCATCTTCTGTTCGGCATTACCGGAAGCGGCAAGACTGAGGTCTATCTCAAGTGCGCGCAGAATGTCATAGATAACGGTGGAACGGTACTTTACCTTGTCCCGGAGATCTCTTTGACGCCTCAGACGATAAGCTGGATCAAGGGGCGCCTCGGAGGCGTGGTCGCTGTGCTTCACAGCAGGCTTACCGACAGACAGAGGTTCTCACAGTGGGAAATGATAAGGACCGGCAGGGCAAAGGTCGTTGTTGCTCCAAGGAGCGGGATCTTCGCGCCGGCTGAAAACATCAAGCTCATCATAATAGACGAGGAACATGACGGTTCATATAAATCCGAATCGCATCCTAGGTATTCCGCAAAAGACATTGCGAGGATGAGGGCAAACAGGAACGGAGCATCCCTGATACTGGGTTCTGCTACGCCTTCTGTCGAAAGCTTTTATGCGGCAGATAAAAAAGTCTATGACCTTATCGAATTGAAAACGCGCGCAAGGTCGGCAGCAAAGCTTCCCGAGATCGTTCCAGTTGACATGAAGGAACAGGTAAAGCTCGGTGCGGGCGACATCCTTTCGATCCCTTTGAGACAGGCTATGGCGGTTGCCTTCTCGCAAAAGAAGCAGGTCCTTTTATTCCTGAACAGAAGGGGATATGCAAGGACTCTTGTATGCGAGGATTGCGGAAAGCCCGTCAGCTGCGTTAACTGTTCTGTCGGAATGACGCTCCATAATAACAGGAGAACGGGTTCCCAGAGCCTGATATGCCATTACTGCGGATACATGATCAACGCCTCGGAGGCCCAGTGTTCTTTCTGCGGCTGCAAGCATTTCACCAAGGCAGGCTTCGGCACGCAGCAGCTTGAGACATTACTCCAGGAAGTATTCCCTCATGAAAAGGTGTTGAGGATGGACCAGGACACGACCGTGTCGCCTGGCGCTCACAGGGAGATAATCGAAAGCTTTGCCCGCAAGGAGGCTTCTATCCTCATAGGTACGCAGATGATCGCAAAAGGCCTAGATTTTCCTGACTGTACGGTCGTTGGCGTGTTAGGCGCGGATCTCATGATATCCGCTTCGTCTTACAAGGCTTCAGAGCGCGCCTTCCAGCTGATAACACAGGCTGCAGGAAGGGCGGGGAGAGGTGACGATCCCGGTAAAGTCTTCATTCAGAGCTATGATCCTTCGAATCCTTTGTTCAGATATGCCTGCACGCAGGATTACAGGGCTTTCTACGATACCGAGATAGCTTACAGGCAGAAGATGAACCTTCCTCCGTTCAAGGCGATAGGAGAGATCGTTCTCTCACTCGAGGACGAGTCGGCTCTTCAGGAAAGGGGAAGGGACCTTTATCACTACCTTTCGGATTTCCTTTCTTACCAGGACAAGTCTTACGGTTTTGAACTCTACGGCCCTGTACCCGCGGTGATATACGAATTAAGGGGCAGATACAGGCTGAGCTTCATTATAAAGGCATCCAACAAATCAGCCATAAACGCTGTTTTCAGGCATGTTATGGATGATTTTGACCACGTCAGGTATCCGCTGTCTTACGATAACGATCCGACAGGGTGAACCTGACCGGCGGTCCATCTTCCCAAAAGCCTTGATTGTACGTGTCCCGAGTACAAATGTGCACCCTGCGGGCATAATTGACTATATGCTTTTTCGTTGTTAAAATTCCGTAGAGAATTATTTATGATTCTAATATTTTAAGGAGGCATTCCCATGTCCAAGCCTGTTTTTGTCGGCGCCGGAGTTGCGATCGTTACACCATTTTTCGAGAACGGCGACGTAAATTTCAAGGAACTTGAGAGGATGATCGAATTCGAGATCGAGAACGGTATCGATTCAATCATTATTTGTGGCTCCACAGGTGAAGCTGCCACTATGACCGATGCAGAACACGAGGCTGCCATCAAGTGCGCTGTTGATACAGTTGCAGGACGCGTTCCCGTTATCGCAGGAACCGGTTCAAATGATACAGCTTATTGCATTGATCTCTCCAAGCGTGCCGAGAAGCTCGGTTCGGATGCCCTCCTTCTTGTAACGCCTTACTATAACAAGTGCACACAGGAAGGTCTTTACCGCAATTACAAGGCAGTAGCTGACGCTGTAAGCTGCCCGATAATCCTTTACAACGTTCCTTCAAGAACGAACGTTAACATCACGCCTGAGCTCTTGTACAGGCTTTCTGACTGCGAGAACATCGTCGGCGTAAAGGAGTGCAACTTCGGTCAGGTTCCTGAGATCTACAGCCTCTGCGGTGACAGATATGCTATGTATTCCGGTGAGGACGGACTTGCCGTTCCAATGGTATCTCTTGGCGCTAAGGGCGTTATCTCCGTTGTTGCAAACATCCTGCCCCGCGAGATGAGCCAGATGATCCATTCTTACATCGACGGCGATATCCAGAAGGCAAGAGATATGCAGATCAGCATGATCCCTCTCGTAAAGGCTCTGTTCTGCGAAGTTAACCCGATCCCCGTCAAGGAAGCGATGAATATCCTCGGATGGAACGCAGGCCCCTGCAGACTTCCTCTCTGTGAGATGAGCGAGGCTAACCACAAGAAGATGGTTGATGTCCTCGCCAAGTACGATACATCCGCTACGGCAAAGTTCCTTGCCAGGTAATAGAGGAGTAGTCATATGATCAAGATTTTTATGAACGGATGCTGCGGCAGAATGGGTCACACCATTGCCAAGATGTGCCAGCGCGATAATGAATACAGGATCGTTGCCGGATGTGATGTCACTACGTCTGATGATCTCAATTTCCCCATCTACAGCAATCCCAATGATTGTACAGAGGATTTCGACGTTATCATCGATTTCTCCAATGCTCTTGCAGTTCCTGCGATCCTCAACTACGCTCTTTCAGTTAAGAAGCCTTTCATCTGCTGTACGACAGCTCTTTCAGACGATACTGTCGCTGAAATATTAAAGGCTTCTGAGACTATCCCGGTATTCAAGTCCGCGAACATGAGCGTCGGCATCAACCTTATGCTCGAGCTCGTCAAGAAGTGCACGAAGACTCTTTATCCCGAGTTCGACATCGAGATCGTTGAAGCTCATCATAACCGTAAGCTTGACGCTCCTTCCGGAACTGCCATGATGATCGCCAATTCGATCTCACAGGAGATCCCTGAAGAAGTCGACTACATCTATGACAGACAGAGCAGGAACGAGGCCAGAAAGAAGAATGAGATCGGCATCTCATCCATCAGAGGCGGAAACATCGTAGGCGATCATGATGCCATGTTCATCAGCGACGAAGAGATCCTTACTGTCAGCCACCGTGCAATGACCAGAGATGTTTTTGCGAAGGGCGCTCTTACCGCTGCTAAGTTTATGTGCGGCAAGGATGCCGGTTACTATACAATGTCCGACGTTATCGCGGATGCAATAAAAGAATGACAAGATAAACTTGTTATAGGAGGTTTTGTTTAATGTTAGATTTGATCCTCAGGGCAGGCGAAGCTGCCGGCAATGCAGGCACGGGAACCGGCGTGAGCTCGGAAGAGATGATGGGTACGACGTACGGCTCATTGGCATCGATCGCACTTCTTGTCCTCATGTTCGTCGTATTTTATTTTATACTGATAAGACCACAGCGTAAGCGTGACAAGGAACTTAAGGAAGAAGTAAGCAAGATGGCAGTAGGCGACAGAGTCGTCACCATCGGCGGACTCGTAGGTTTCGTTGCAAACATCAAGGAGAACGAGATCACTATTTCCACATCTGCCGCAAATACGCTCGTTACATTTACAAAGAGCGCTATACAGTCAGTTGTTAAGCGCGACAGGCTCAATCCTGACGGAACAGTCAAGAAAGAACCCGCTCCCGAGAAGAAGGGCCTTTTCGGCAGCAAGAAGAAGGAAGAGGACTGATAGAACGGCCTTAAGGCTGATCCTGTCATCTGAATCAGGATTCATCAGGCCCGGAGTTGACCGGGCCTTTTAAATTTTAGGAGAAAGACTAGTGGGACTGATCCCCGAAAGCGTTATTGATGAGATACTTCTCAAGGCTGACATAGAATCGGTCGTTGGCAGATACGTCTCGCTCAGCCGCAAGGGCGGTAACCTTTGGGGTCTTTGTCCGTTCCATCATGAAAAGACCGCGTCTTTTTCCGTCAATCCTTCCAAGGGCATATATAAGTGTTTCGGCTGCAACAAGGGCGGCAATGCCATTAACTTCATAATGGAGATCGAGCACTTAAACTACCCAGAAGCGATCAGGTATCTTGGCGGCATCTACGGCATAGAGGTTCCTGATACGAGAGACGGCTCGAACAGTGATTCTGCCAGGGAAAAGACCAAGCGCGTCAAAGCCCTTCTTACCGAAGCCGCAAAGTTCTATTATCTGCAGTTCAACGATCCCGAGACAGGCGTTCCCGCGCAGGCATACGCGAAGAAGCGTGCTTTGGACAAAGAGACTCTGAATCATTTCGGAATAGGTTATTCTCCCGCAAGTTGGGAGGCTACCAGGGAATACCTTGAAGGCAAGGGCTATACCGAAGAAGAGATGCTCGATTCGGGTATATTCAAGAAGTCCGAGAAGACCGGCAAGCTCTTTGACCTCTTCAGGGGCAGGCTTATGTTCCCGATATTCGATTCTTTCGGAAACATCATCGCTTTCGGCGGAAGGTCTCTGGGCAATGAGATGCCCAAATACATCAATTCTCCCGATTCACTCGTTTACAACAAACAGAATCATCTTTATGCTCTGAACTTTGCAAAGAAAGAGCAGTCCAAGCAGCTTATCGTCGTTGAAGGTTACATGGATGCGATAGCGATGCACAAGGCGGGGTTCAGAAATACCGTTGCCGCGCTCGGTACATCGTTTACCGACAGTCAGTTAAAACTCTGTGCCAGATACTGCGAAGAAGTTGTTTTCTTCTTCGATGCGGACGGGGCAGGGCAGAAGGCAGCTATCCGCGCGATAAAGATGATGCTCGCTTATCTAGCAAAGCTTACAGGCATCAATATCAGGATAAAGATCGCAAAGGTCCCTAACGGAAAGGATCCTGATGAATTCATCCGTGAGAACGGAGCGGAAAAGTTCGCCGAAGTCGTTAAGAACGCTCTTTATGTTGAGGATTATCTCCTCGACAGGGCATATCACGATAACTACGATGACGTCAAAGGAATAGACAAGGGCAGATATCAGGATGACGCATGTCTGTACGGTTCCTGGATCCCGGATGAGATCAAGAGATCTACAATGGCTAACGAAGCCGCAAAAGTACTTGGCGCTAATCCCGCAGCAGTCCTCAACCGCATGAACAGCCTTGCTGACAGCGTTGACGCCAGAGAAAACCTCATGCAGGCAAGGGAGATCGCCAGACAGAAGGCGGAAGACCTTAAGAGCCGCAATATCGCTTCAGAAGAGCCTTCGGGCGAACCTTCATCCGAACCGGACGCCCCTCAGGCAAGTGAGCCTGAGAACGTTTATGCTGTTGTTGATTCGGCGACCGATGACGAGATCAAGCTTTTTGCTTACGCGATATCGTTGGGACCTTCACTTGCAGATCAGAAATTCGTCGCGCTTGAAGACGTTTTGAGACCCGATGACTTTACGGGCGATTCCATGAAGGCTCTGGTCAAGAGCTTCCTGTCCGTTTTTGATGCAATGAAGGGCGTTTCCTTTGCCAGGATGAGCGACTTCTTCAGACGCGCTACGATAAACGGCATGCCTTCTGAAGACGTAATGCTCAAAGAATGCGACAAGGCTGATTCTGCCAGCAACGTCAATGTTAAAAGGGATTACTATCTCGGATATCTTTATAAGATCAGGATCGTCCGTGTCAAAGAACTGGAAGAATCACTTATCACGCAGAGAATGTACGCGCCGACTGTTGAGGAAAAAAACGAGATCGACGGCAAGCTCTCGCGCCTGAGCGAATATAAGAACAAGATGAGAGAAAAGCTTGAGGACCTCTGATGATAAAGCTCTCTTCAAGGCTTTCCGCAGTTTTTGACCAGGTGGCTGCGGCACGGAACGGCATTGGCCCGGGAAGGGTCCTGGATGTGGGTTCCGATCACGGATTGCTCGCCGTTTCCTGTCTTGAAAATGAGATCGCCAATGAGGCCATATGTACTGAGATCCATCAGGGTCCTGCTGATCATTCGAAGGAAGCTCTCGCTGAAGCAGGTTTTGAAGATGTTTCCAATGTGTTCGTAACAGACGGCCTTGACGGCATCCCGCTTAAAAAGGGAGACATAGTCGTCATTGCGGGAATGGGAGGCCTCAATATAATCGACATCGTTTCAAGGTGCATGAAAAATGAGACGCCTGATATCCTGAAGGACGTCAGATTCGTGATCCAGCCTCAGAAATCGGTAAATCTCGTAAGGAAGTTTTTTGCAGAAAACGGCTTTGTTTTTGAAGACGAGTCCGTATGCACTGACAGGGATTTCTTTTATAATGTTATGCGTATGAGATTTACCGGAACGCCTTATGAACTCGGTGCATACAAGGAATGCTACGGAGTTTTGCTTCCGGGTAAAGAAGCAGAGGGCGATCCTCTTGTGAAGAGCTATTTTGCTCATCTTGATGAAGTCTTTGAGATAAGATCGAGGAGCGACATGGTCGTAAGACAAGCTCTTGAAGAAAGGAAACAAAATGAAGATAAGTGACGTGACAGGCTTCCTCGAAGAGTGCTTTCCGAAAGAGAACGCAATGGATTATGACAACGTCGGATTTATGGCCGGATATCCCGACAGGGCGGTCACAGCCTGCGTTATCTCACTCGATCTGACCGGCAAGGCAGTCGAATGCGCAAGACAGTCGGGTGCGGATCTTATCATTACACATCACCCGATCATCTTCGGCGGGATAAATACTCTGAATACCGAGACTTATAAAGGAAGGATCCTCACAGACCTGATCAGGAGCGGGATCACCTGCTTTGCGTGCCATACAAACCTTGACATGACTGACGAATACGGGAATCTGGCCATCGCCGCCGCACTAGGTGCCGAGTCGCCGGTGCACCTTGAAGGGACCGAATGCGGAACTGTTTTTGAGATCAGTGAGACGACGCTTTATGAGTTTGCTGTCAAAGCTCGTAAGGCTTTGGGTTCTAGCGGCATAATCACGATCAACGATCCTGCTAACAAGGTTAAGAAGGTGTTCGTTCAGGGAGGCGCCTTTGATGAGGACAGCGTTCCCGCGATCGTAAAGAGCGGTGTAGATACTGTGCTTTCAGGCGAGATCAAGCATCACATATGCGTCGAACTGGAAGAATACGGAGTCAGCACCATTATCGCAGGTCATTCAGCGACGGAACAGATCTATCTGGAAAAGCTCAAAGGAATGCTCTCAGAAAAGTTCCCTTCGCTCAAATTCATTGTGAATTATAACAACGAAAAGGCTTCTGTCATTTGACAGGCGTTTTGAGTATAATAGCAATGTTTTCCCGCAGACCGAGACGATCGCGGGCGCCACAGGGCGAAAGTCCGGCGCATGAGGAAAGTCCGGGCTCCGCAGGACAGGATGCCGGGTAACTCCCGGTGAAGGCAACTTTAAGGAAAGTGCAACAGAAAAGAAAACCGCCCGCAAGGGTAAGGATGAAAAGGCGAGGTAAGAGCTCACCGGCGTTATGGAGACATAGCGGCCTTGTAAACCCCATCCGGAGCAACGTCGAGGAAACAGGCTTAACCGTGGTCCGCGGGCCTGAGGAGACGGCTTGAGCCATGCAGAAATGTATGGCCTAGATAGATGATCGTCACATACAGAACCCGGCTTACCGGTCTGCGTGAAAACTTATATGTGAAAAACATTTGGAGGTAATTGGCATGTCAGCAGAATCTTATTTGAGCAGAGGCGTTTCACCCACAAAGGACGAGGTAAAGGCAGCAGTAAAGAACCAGTCCAAAGGCGCTTTCCCCGGAGCATTCTGCAAGCTGATCGATGATATAGCGGGCGATCCGGATTACTGCACGGCAATCCACGCCGACGGCGCAGGAACAAAATCCTCCGTCGCTTACCTCATGTACAAGGAGACAGGCAGCTACGACTGGTTCAAGGGTCTTGCCCAGGATTCACTCGTAATGAATACAGATGACCTCGCATGCGTAGGTCTGACTTCAAATCTCATGCTTTCCAACACGATCGGCCGTAACGCTCATCTTGTCGACGGCAAGGCCATCGCAAAGGTTATCGAAGGATATGACGAGATAATAGCCAAGCTTGCTGCTCTCGGTATCGATATCACCATGTGCGGCGGAGAGACTGCTGACGTCGGAGATCTTGTAAGGACGCTCATCGTTGATTCCACCATCGTTGCAAGGGCAAAGAGGTCAGACGTCATCAACGCGGCAAACATCAGGCCCGGTGACGTTATCGTCGGTCTGAGCTCTTCAGGCCAGGCTTCCTATGAGACTTCATACAATTCAGGAATGTCTTCAAACGGACTTACGGCTGCGCGTCACATGCTCCTTTCAAAGTACTACTTTGAGAACTTCAAGGAGTCTTTCTCTGATACTGTTCCCGCAGATAAGGCTTACTGCGGCAAGTACCGTCTTACTGATAAGCTCCCGGGAGCTGACGTAACGGTAGGTGAGGCTATCCTCGCTCCGACAAGAACGTTCCTTCCCGTTATCAACAAGGTGCTCGAAGGCGGCAGGGAAAGGATCCACGGCATCATCCACTGCACGGGCGGCGGACAGGCCAAGTGCAGGGACTTCGGTTCGGGCGTCAGATACGTTAAGGATAATCTTTTCGAACTTCCTCCGCTTTTCGCTGCCATCTATGAGTCAGGCGAGATCCCAATGAAGGAGATGTTCCAGGTATTCAACTGCGGTCACAGGATCGAGTTCTATGTTGATGAAAAGGAAGCTCAGAGCATTATGGATGTTGCATCTTCGTTCAATATCGATTCGAAGATCGTAGGCCATGTCGAAAAGTCTTCAAACAGTAATACAAATGAAGTCATAATTCTATCTCAGGGCGAAGAATTCGTATATAATTGAGACAGGGATGACGAAAGATCGCCGTCCTGAATAATTTTACGGAGGACGGTGAATCTTATGGAAGATTTAAGGAAGTATGTAGCCGAGTGTATCGGTACATTTACTCTTGTTCTTATTGGTTGCGGAACCGCTATGTTAACGGGCTGCGAGCACTGGGGCGGATATCTTACCACCGCTTTTGCTTTCGGTCTCGTTATCGTTGGTATGGCTTATTGCGTAGGCAACATCTCCGGATGCCATATCAATCCTGCAGTTTCACTTGCTTGCCTTATCTCAGGAAGAATGAGCGGAAAGGACTTCGGTCTTTATTTCGTATCACAGACGATCGGCGCTATCCTTGGTGCTGCCGTACTTAAGCTCATCTTCGGTCTTGGCGGAGTTGCTGACGCAACAGGCGGTCTTGGCTCTAACGGTCTCGGCGGAGTTAACGGAAATGCCGGCGCAGGCCTCATCGTTGAGATCATTCTCACGTTCATCTTCATTCTCGTAATCCTCGGCGTTACAGACGGCGACTACAAGCATGGTTCATTCGGCGGTGTCGTTATCGGTTTCTCGCTTGTTATGGTACACATCCTCGGCATCGGTCTGACGGGCACATCCGTTAACCCTGCAAGATCCATCGGACCTGCTATCTTCGCAGGCGGCGGTGCTCTTACAAGCCTCTGGGTATTCATCGTCGGACCTTTCGCAGGTGCAGCTCTCGCAGCTTTCTGCTACAAGTTCCTTGCCGGCAAGAAGTAATCAACTAAGTCATTTTTGATCCCCGACCGGATTGATATATGAAAAGGGGGTGCGGAATACGCACCCCCTTAAACTTTGCTTTGTTTTTTCTTTAGATCTGGTTCTCGCAATAGATCTTGTACTTTGTCCTGAGCTCGTTCATGGCGTTCTTCATTGCGAGCTGGTATTCGGAAGTCTTTTCCCAGTCGTTTGCTTTGACGGCGGCCTTTATCTTTGTGAAGATGGACTGCTTTTCATCAGTATCCTTAGCGAGCAGGATCTTGAGATCGCTGATGTCATTCCAGAGCTTCTCATCGTATGAGCATGTAGCATCGTCTTTGCGGGTAACGCTCCTCAATGTTGAAAGGTTGGCAGGAATGATCTTCTGCAGAAGCTCCATCTCCCAGCGTGCGAGCATTGCCTGATAGTAGGAGTCGATGAGCATGGGTCCGAAGATACCGTCACGGCCCAGAAGCTCTGCGACGTCAGGTTCCTTAAGGCAGCTGATGGCTTCATAGACTGTTGCGACGGGCGTGCCGAAGAGACGGTCCCTCTCATTGGAATCCATGTCCTCGAAGATATCGTCTTCGCATCTGTAGAGCCTGTCGGCGAGAAGGTAATCGCTCGGTGTTCCGTAAGGCTTGCAGAATTCTTCCTCGAGTGCTTTGGTGTCCTTGCCGGAATTGATGGCGTAATTGATTCCGTCGAGCATTGCCTGATATACGGAAGCAAGGCAGAGATAAGTGTTTGTGTGAGGATTCGGAGCCCTGAGTTCGAATCTTGTCGCGTACTTATTGTCTTCGCTCCTTACGAGTCCCAAAAGGACTGATCTGTTTCTTGAAGGAGTACTGACGTTCTGGCCGATAGAAGCAACGCAGTGGGTGGGAGCTTCAAATCCGGGAGTAAGTCTTTCAAAAGCATCCGTTGTAGCGGATACGAACGGATTGATCGCCCTCGAATAGTTCTTCATGATGCCGAAAAGGCATCCCCATCCGAATACGCTCAGGAAATCCTTTTCGGGATCCTCGGGTGAGAAGAGGTTGATCTTCTTTCCGTCATTGAGGTATGCGACGGCATTTACGTGCGTGTGCTCGCCTGAACCTGCGACACCGGGGAGGGGCTTGGCGTTGAAGCTTACGTCCAGACCGTGCAGGCGGAAGATCTCCTTGATGATTATTCTTGCGATGAGCTCGTAGTCTGCGCCCTGTCTTGCACCGGAATACTTCCAGTCGACCTCGAGCTGTTCCATGATGAAGTGGAATTCACCTGAAGAGTTGAGGGAGGCCTTAACGCCGCCGACTTCCTTGTGGCCCATCTCAGGACCGAAGCCGTATTTCTCAAGGATCATGATGACCTGCTCAAGAGCGGTCCTTACGACGCCCTTTGTGCGCTTCCAGTAGGATTCCTTGAGCTCCTGAGAGATGGAGAGCTGCTCAGTGCTGATGATCTCATCAGGTGAATTGACCCAGAACTCAAGCTCTGTAGCCGTTATAAGAGTGATCCTGTCGAGCTCGTCGGGAGTAAATCCATAGCTTGAGCAGAGACCGGGATTTCCGAGGAAGAGGTCCTTGACCTTTTCTTCGTAGTTCTCGGTGCTCCTCTTAAGGATCGACCTGGAGCAGACGGGTTCGCCGTTATGCAGAAGGAAAGAAGGGATCCTCAGAGTTCCTACAGGCTTGCATGTCTTTTGATCAATGTGCTCGTAGTTATAGTCGATATACCAGATGACTTCGGGATCGGGGATAAGGTCAACCTTGCCGTCGTTCAAAGTGGCTATACCGGGCAGGACAACGGAGGAACCGTCAGTCTGGACAGCCTTACCGTCAAGATAATCTTCAAGATTGTTGTAAAAATCCGAGATGGGGATCTTTTCGTCGGTGTCGTTACCCATGAGGTCAACGGCTGCAAGAGATACGAACTTGATCTCGGGGTGGCCGGTAAGTATGGATTTTACATCGGCTACGGAATGCTTGTCAGTCGGTATGACATAGAGCAGATCGGGAATTACGTGGAAATCTTTCATTTTTTCCGTCCTCGGTATTAAAAAATCAAATATGATTTTAACACAAGACTTATAAGGGTGACTGTTTTATTTTTTTTATGTTTTATCGTATTATATCGGGCATAAGAATGCTTCGGAGCTGAAAATGATCCTTAAGGTACTGGAAAGACTGTTCAACATAGACGATATAGACTGCAAATGGGGCGTGAGGTTCATGTTCCTTTTTTGCGTGCTCGCCCGCTGCGCGGTCTTCTTTAATCCTTATTCGGATACTGATTTTTCATGGCTTAACGGCTGGATGAGCAATTTCGAGTCTGCCGACCAGACAACCCGTCTTACGATGGATGTCCCGATGACTTCGGGTAACGTTGTTTTCCTCGTCACGGCCTTTCTGGCGCTTTTCATTACATTTACCATGGGAGTCCTTTATTCAGGCCTCTATGTGAGGTATTTCCGCAGGAAGAATTCTGAAAAGGAAGATTATGAGGGTATTCCCAAACCTTTGAGCTACGGGAAGATCCTCAAAAAGTTCGGTTTGCTCTTTTTGTTCTATCTGGCGGTCTCGATTCCGTTCGTGATAATCAATTCGAACATGCTCCTGATCTTCTGCATCGGCTTCCCGCTGGTATTTACGGCTCCTGCATGCTATCTGTCAGGGGACAAGGGGATGTTCAATTCGCTGCCATACGTGGTAAGGCTTACAAAGGGCTTTTATCTTGCTCATATAAGGAGTCTTGTACTGGTGGTCCTGGCGTTCTTTTTTACCGATGCCATAGCAGGGCTCGTCTCATATGCCTCAATGACCGCTTTCTACATACTTTCCGCGGCTTTTTCGACCTGGATTACCTTCACATTCGGCAGATATGCCGGAATGGCCTACTGTGCCATGACCGACAAGAAGGTCCGTTCGACAATTAATAACGAAAAAGAGGGCAAAATTGGATAATTTTTGTTAATCTCCGCGAGATTGTATTTCGGGCCGTTTATATTAATATTATTATGCTTGAATTAAATCCATTCAGTTTTTAGACGGAGGTTTTATCTATGGACGTCAAAGAGAAGGCTATGCAGATGCATGAGCAGTGGGCCGGCAAGATCGAAGTTATCGCTAAGGCTCCCGTAGGCACAAAGGAAGAACTCGCTATCGCTTACACGCCGGGTGTTGCTGAGCCTTGTCTCGCAATCCAGAAGGACGTTGACCTCTCATATAAGTACACAAGAAGACATAACCTTGTTGCAGTTATCACAGACGGTACTGCTGTTCTCGGTCTCGGTGATATCGGACCTGAGGCAGGTATGCCCGTTATGGAAGGTAAGTGCGCACTCTTCAAGGCTTTCGGTGATGTTGACGCTTTCCCTCTCTGCATCCGTTCCAAGGATGTTGACGAGATCGTTAACACAGTTGCTCTTCTCGCCGGTTCTTTCGGCGGCGTAAACCTCGAGGATATCTCAGCTCCCCGCTGCTTCGAGATCGAGAAGAAGCTCAAGGAAAGATGCGACATCCCGATCTTCCACGATGACCAGCACGGTACAGCTGTTATCACTCTTGCAGGTCTTACAAACGCTCTCAAGATCGTAGGCAAGAAGATGGAAGACATCCACGTTGTAGTTAACGGCGCTGGCGCTGCTGCTACGGCTATTACAAAGCTCCTCATCTCCAGAGGACTTAAGAACGTAATCCTTTGCGACCGTAAGGGCGCTATCTATGATGGAAGGGAAGGACTCAATCCCGCTAAGGAAGCGATGGCTAAGATCACCAACCCTGAGAAGAAGGCAGGTTCTCTTGCTGAAGTTATCGTAGGTGCTGACGTATTCATCGGTGTTTCCGCTCCCGGCGTTCTCACAGCAGACATGGTTGCTACAATGGCTAAGGATCCGGTTGTCTTTGCTTGCGCTAACCCCGTACCTGAGATCCTTCCTGACGAAGCTAAGAAGGCAGGCGTTAAGGTTATGGCTACCGGAAGATCCGACTATCCGAACCAGGTCAACAATGTCCTCGCATTTCCGGGCATCTTCCGCGGCGCTCTTGACGTAAGGGCTTCCGACATCAACGATGAGATGAAGATCGCTGCTGCAAACGCAATCGCAGGTATCGTTTCAGATGCTGAGCTCAATCCTGACTACATCCTTCCTGATGCATTCGATCCGAGGGTTGGTAAGGCTGTTGCTGCTGCAGTTGCTCAGGCTGCACGTGACACAGGCGTTGCCCGTATCTGAATTTAACAACTAATGGTATAATATTCCCCGCGTATATATATGCGCGGGGTATTTTCTATATTGAAAGGACGGTTCATATGATTGACGACATCGAATTGCTGAGACTTATTGAAAACAACGCAAGGCTTTCTTCTGAAGAGATAGCCGTTATGCTCGGCACGACTGCCGCCGATGTTGAAGCCGAGATTAAGCGCCTCAAGGATGAAAACATAATCCTTGGATATAACACGATAATCAACTGGGAGAAGCAGGCACCCGACAACTGCATCGGCATGATCGAAGTTAGGATCACGCCCGTCAAGAACAAGGGATATGACCACATCGCCCAGATCCTGAGCAAATATGACAAAGTAACCGCTTGCTACCTTATGTCCGGCGGTTTTGATCTTATGATCATATACGAGGACAGCAACTTAAGGAGCATCGCCAACTTTGTTACCGAGAAGATCGCCACTCTCGAAGGCGTACTTTCAACGACGACGCACTTCATTCTCAAGAAATACAAGGCCAACGGCATTATCTACGATAATCCTAACACCGATGACAGGCAGGCGATCATCTTATGAGTTTAGATTACAATTCAAAAATATCCACTGCCGTTCAGGCTGTTCCGCCTTCGGCGATAAGGAAGTTCTTTGATCTTGCTAACGAGATGCAGGGTCACGTCATCTCGCTGTCCATCGGCGAACCTGACTTCGATACGCCCTGGTCTATCAGGGAATCCGCGATCAACTCCCTTATCGAAGGCTATACGCACTATTCGCCCAATTCGGGTTACATTGATTCGAGAAAGGCTATCGCTGATTATGTTCTCAGAAGATACGGCGTTTCATACGACCCCAAGTCCGAGCTCCTCATTACCGTAGGCGGCAGTGAAGGGTTGGACTTGGCTGCCAGGGCACTTATCAATCCCGGCGACGAAGTCGTCATTGTCGAGCCTTGTTTCGTTGCTTATAAGGCGACCGTAGAATTCGCTCATGGCGTTCCTGTCGTTGTTTCAACAAAGCCAGAGAACGACTATAAACTCCGTCCCGAAGAGCTTGAGGCTGCGATCACAGACAAGACGAAGTACATCATAGTCGGATATCCGAACAATCCCACGGGCGCGATAATGACGCTTGAAGACTGGGCAAAGATCAAGGATGTTCTTATGAAGCATCCTGACATCATCGTTCTTTCCGATGAGCTCTATTGCGAGCTTAACTATTTAGACGGCAAGCCCGCTTCGCTTACGCAGTTTGCAGAGCTTAAGGACAGGGTGGTAATGGTAAACGGCTTCTCGAAGTCTTACGCCATGACGGGATTCCGTGTAGGTTACCTTGCGGGGCCTAAGGAACTTATCGCTCCTATGTTCAAGATCCATCAGTACTGCATCATGTGCGCTCCTTCCACGTCGCAGCATGCTGTCGTCGAAGCTGCCATGAACTCTGATGATGAAGTTACTAAGATGCGCAACGAATACAACCACAGAAGAAGGGTTATCATTCAGGGCCTTAAGGATGCCGGCCTTGACTGCTTTACTCCTTACGGAGCTTTTTACGCATTCCCTTCGATCAAGAGCACGGGGCTTTCTTCCGAAGAGTTCTGTGAGAGATTCCTGCTCGAAAAGCACGTAGCTATGGTACCCGGAAACGCTTTCGGAGCCTGCGGCGAAGGTTTCGTCAGGATCAGTTACGCGGCATCACTTGAAGACATCAAAGAGGCAATGAAGCTTCTCAAGGAATTTGTAGAAGAACTGAAGAAAGGTTAATTATGCTTGAATTCGACAACATAAGACTTGATCTCGAATCTTTTGAAGAACCGGTTGCAAAACTTAAGGATGCGCTTCACATCGATCACGTAAGCGATCAGATAAGTGAACTTGAGCAGCGTACGACTGAGCCTGATTTTTGGAATAATTCTGAGAAAGCGACAGAGCTTACCCAGAGACTGGGCCAGCTTAAGAAGAAGGTTGAAAGCTACAAGGCTCTGGCTGCCGAAAGAGAGGACCTTCTTGCCCTTTGCGAGCTCGGAAACGAGGAAGAGGACATGGATACCCTTGCTGAGCTTAAGACCAGCGTAGCGGCCTTCAAGGAATCCTTTGAGAAGATGCGCCTTCAGACTCTGCTTACGGGTCCTTATGACGCTAATAACGCAACGCTTTCGCTTCACGCGGGCGCAGGCGGAACAGAGGCCATGGACTGGTGCTCCATGCTCTACAGAATGTATACGAGATGGGCAGAAGCACACGGCTTTATCGTTGAGGAACTTGATTATGTTGAGGGCGATTCCGCAGGAATACAGTCCGTTTCCGCCATGATCAAGGGTGAAAACGCATACGGTTTCTTAAGATCCGAGCTTGGCGTTCACCGTCTCGTAAGGATCTCGCCGTTTGACGCCGCAGGCAGAAGACACACGTCTTTTGCTTCATGCGAAGTCATCCCTGAGCTTGACCAGAAGACTGAAGACGACATCAAGATCGACATGTCCGAAGTCAGGGTAGATACATACCGTTCAACAGGTAAGGGTGGACAGCACATCAACAAGACCGATACCGCTGTCAGAATGACGCACAATCCCACCGGAATCGTCGTTTCCTGCCAGGCAGAAAGATCGCAGCTCCAGAACAAGGAGACGTGCCTCAGAATGCTCAAGGCTAAGCTTTTTGCACTCGCCAGGGCATCTGAGATGGAGAAGATCGAAGACTTGAAGGGCAACCAGATGGACATCGCATGGGGCTCACAGATCAGATCTTACGTTTTCTGCCCTTATACGCTCGTTAAGGACGCACGTACCGGCTATGAGGAAGTTGACGTCGATTCCGTAATGGATGGCAATCTTGACGGCTTTATCAATGCTTATCTGTCCGGAATGAAGAACGAGAAGTAAACCGCTTTTTTCTGTCTGATGAATTCAAGCAGAAGTTATTATTGGTGAGTGACAGCTGAAATGGTGACTGCGACTGACACTAAAGAAGGATCCGGACATTTTTATCAGTTTGACGGATTGCGCGGTCTTGCGATCATCTTTGTTGTGCTTTGCCATTGTAGGCTGCTTATTCACGGCGGATGGATAGTCGATGGTATATTCTTCACATTAGCCGGCTTTTTTCTCATTAATCCTTACAAAACCGATAATGAGAAGAGGTTTTTGTCACTATGGGGAATCCTGCGGTTCTACAAGAACAGGGCGGTTAGGATCCTTCCGGCATATTACCTGATCCTTTTGATCGTCTTTGTTCATTCCCGATATTTATGGATCCCAAAGGAGACGTTCATCAGTCTTTTGTATTTTGGTGACATCTGGGGAACCCTATGGTTTATGTATGCCTATTTTTGGCTCATGTTCATCATTCCGTATTTCATGCTTGTCTTGCAGCTTTTGGCAAAGAAGATAAGGGTACTGAATAATGATCTGTTCTGTGCGGCTGTTTTCTTTGTCTTAGCCGCAGTATTCAGGATAATCGTTCTCTTGCTTCAAGTTTATGATATCAGGCTTGAGCAGCTCTTTATCGGTATCAGTGCAGGGTATGTCTGCAGGTATATCAGATCAAAAGAGAAGATAAAGTCATTCTTAGAGAAAAAGCATGTTATCGGAGAACTGATCGTGATGTTTATTTTTGTTCTCATGATCTTTTTGTCTTCAGATACTGTTTTGAAAAGTATTAATCCTGAATGGGGAGACAAATCTGTCGGATGGAAGTACATGTTTTTAACAGCATGTGTTTTTAGTCTGGTTATCATTCATCTGTTCCTTGATCCTAACGGTGTTGTAAGCAAAATACTCAGCTCTAAGATCATGGTTTTCCTGGGCAAGATCTCTTACACGATCTACTTGATCCATATCTTTGTCATGCTTCAGATAAACGTTAAGTCAGATGTCATATGGTTCTTATGCACGTTCTCGATAAGCGTTGTGCTCGCATATCTTATTGATTCTGCGATCTCATTCGTCATCGATAAATGTAAAATGCTGAAAAGAAAGCAGGCCAACTGCGGCAAAGAAGTCAAAGTTAAGAAGTAAATGAAAAACAGGGTGTCTCAAAGATGAGGCACCCCGTTCCTTTTGAACAGAAATGATTTACAGCGGTTCAAAATAAGGTTTTCTGTCCTTGAAATAGACTGTTTCCGTAAAACCGAGCGACTTGAGATATTCGATTGCTTCGCCGTAGCAGACAGCGAATGTTCCGGGGAAGTGTGAATCAGAACCAAGGGTTATGTATTTTCCGCCCATGGCCCGGTATCTGTTAAGAATACCGGCATCAGGAAGATTTCTTGTAAAGCCGCCGTCAATGTGTTTCTTGATCGATTTGGTATTGATCTCCAAAGCCTTGCCCTTGCTTATAAGAGCTTCAAAGAGCCTGTCGAATTCTTTGGGACACTCGTCGTAGGTCACGAAATCGCTCTTATTATCGGCATATCTGTTGATGTAATCGTAGTGGGCTGCAACGTTGTAGTTGTTGCATTTCTCACACATCTCGGCCATATTAGCGATGTATTCGCCGTGAAGCTCTTTGGCAGGCAGCTTATAGCATTCGCGGTCGACATAGAAGTCCTTGCCTCTGAACAGATGCACGCTTAACAGCACGACGTCAAAGGGGATAAGGGCAGAAAGCCTCTCGATCTCTTTCTCGACTCCGGGGACGTAGCCGAATTCAATGCCTTTAAGGAGCTCTAATTCTCCCGCGCGCTCACGCCAGATCTCAAAGGTTTTATCGTATTCTTTGAGGTCGAAAGTCCAGTCGAGGCCGTCATCGGGGTATTCGACTTCATAATGTTCGGTGATGCCGATGCGGGTAAATCCTTTTGCTTTTGCTTCGGATATGAGTTCATCTATCGACTGGCCCGCGTCGGGCGAAAAATGCTTGGTGTGGTTGTGTCCGTCGGTAACCATAATAGTCCTTTTAATTACAAGTTTTATTTATTCTTTATGGTATCATAAGTTCATTAGAAAGAGGTGATAAACCATGGCAAAGAAAAAAGAAACCAAAAAGATCAAACCGAGCGAGCTTTTCGCTGAATTCCCGAACCTTTATGAGACAGCATCAGAAGACGACATGACTGCGACTTTTGAGTTCGCGGAAGAATACAAGGCTTTCCTCGACAATTCAAAGACTGAGCGCGAATTCGCTGCTAATGCCATTGCCGCTGCTGAAGAGCTGGGGTACGTTGATATTGCAACCAAGGATACGCTCAAGGCCGGAGACAAAGTCTATCAGAGCATCAAGGGCAAGGGCTTTGCAGCTGCCGTAATCGGAAAGAAGGGACCTGCTGAAGGATTCAACATCCTTGGTGCCCACATCGATTCACCGAGGCTCGATCTCAAGCCCAATCCCATTTATGAGGATAACGATACCGTTTATTTCAAGACGCATTACTACGGCGGTATCAAGAAGTATCAGTGGACAACGATCCCTTTGGCCGTTCACGGCGTTGTATTCACCAACGACGGCAAAGCTCACCAGATAGTAGTAGGTGAGAAGGAATCCGATCCCGTATTCTATATCACGGATCTTCTCCCTCATCTCGGAAACGAGCAGATGACAAAGAAAGCATCTGACTTTATCCCTGCAGAAGACTTGAACGTCATAATCGGCGGAATTCCCTGCACGGATGACAAGAAGACGAACGAGATATTCAAGGCGGGCGTTTTGAAGATCCTCTTCGAGCAGTTCGGCATCAAGGAGAAGGATTTCGTCTCGGCCGAGATAGAGATCGTTCCCGCTACTCACGCAAGAGACGTAGGCTTTGACCGCGCATATATCGCTGCATACGGTCACGATGACAAGGTATGTGCTTTCCCCGCATTGAGAGCGCTCCTTGCCCAGGAAAAGCCCAAGAAGACCTGCGTATGCCTTCTTACCGACAAGGAGGAGATCGGTTCTTATTCCAATTCCGGTGCGACATCCAACCTTTACGAGAACTTCCTCATGGAAGTCTTTGCCAAAGCGGAGGGCGGCATAGACAAGTTCAATACTTTGAAGTTCCGCAAGGCACTTGCTGCAACAAAGATGCTTTCAACAGACGTAACGACTGCATACGATCCCAAGTATGCCTCAGTCTTTGAAAAGAACAACACCGCATTCATGTCACGCGGTCTCAAGATCGAAAAGTACACGGGTGCAAGAGGCAAGTCAGGTTGTTCTGAAGCTACAGGCGATTTTATCGCTGAGATCACTGACATCTTCGAGAAGAATTCGATCCCGTGGCAGACTGGCGAGCTTGGACGCATCGACGCGGGCGGCGGCGGAACCATCGCTGCAGTAATGGCTGAACTCGGCATGGACGTTGTCGACATGGGCGTACCCGTATGGTCAATGCACGCTCCTGTTGAGGTTATCTCAAAGATAGACCTTTACTATCTGTACCTCGGATACAAAGCATTTATAGAGAACATCGGATAATGGCCAAGAAGAGAACGGTAGAGAATAAGACTGCGATCAAGAACAGCGTCGGAAGGATCGCTGTGTTCGGACTGCTGCTTATTGCGCAGATCGTAGGCTTTATCGTTCTTCTTATTTATCTTGGCCATAACTTTCCGCCTGTCGATATCATCACGAGAGCGGTCGCGCTTATCGTTGCCATCGGCATCAACGGCAGGGACCATAACGGTGTATTCAAGCTTATCTGGGTCATAGTCATCCTTATAGTGCCGATCCCGGGACTTCTGTTCTACATGCTCAACAACTTCAGCAGTTCGAAGCATAAGATCAAGAGAAGGCTCGAGAAGGTTGATATGATGGTCTTCAGCCATCTGAACTACAATGATGACATCTTTGCTGAATTCAAGAAAGAAGACCCTGCAAGAGCTTCAAATGCCAGATATCTGAGAAGTTACAATTTCCCGATCTATGAAGGAACGGATATCAAGTACTATCCCGTTGCTTACGACTGTTATAAGGCTCAGATCGAAGATATAAAGAAAGCCGAGCATTACGTTTATCTTGAATATCACGCGATAGAGACAAGAGAGGCGTTTGAGCCTTTGCATGAAGCTCTGAAGGAAAGGGCCGCGGCAGGTGTTGACTGCAGAGTCCTGTATGATGATGTCGGCTCGTCGATCTTCATCAACCATAACTTCGTCAGAGTGCTGGAATCCGAAGGCATCAAGTGCAATGCGTTTAATCCTGCATATCCTGTTCTTTCACTGTTCATGAACAACCGCGACCACAGGAAGATCACAGTTGTTGACGGCAAGGTCGGTTATACGGGCGGATATAACATTGCAGATGAATATTTCAACATCGTTAACCCGTTCGGTATCTGGAAGGATAACGGCATCAGGCTTGAAGGCCCTGCAGTACAGAGCCTTGCGGCGATGTTCGTCGAGATGTGGAATTTTGCCGATCTGAAGCACAAAGACTATGACATGATGTCCTTTGAACTGGTCCCGTTGGTCCCTGTTGAAGGTGCTGAAGGCTATTGCGTTCCGTATTGCGACAGCCCTCTTGATAACGAGCCTGTAGGTGAGAACGTGTATCTCAACATGATCAACAATTCCCAGGAATACTGCTGGATCATGTCTCCTTATCTGGTTCTCTCAGACGAGATCGCAAGGGCTCTTCAGATCGCTGCCAAGAGAGGCGTAGACGTAAGGGTCATGACGCCGGGTATTCCTGATAAGAAGCTCACATACGGTGTTACGAGGTCTTATTACCGTCTGCTCATAACTGCAGGCGTGAAGATCTACGAGTACGCTCCGGGATTCAATCATTCCAAGACGTTTTTGTGTGATGACAAGTGCGCCGTTGTAGGCACCATAAACCTTGATTTCAGGAGCCTTTACCATCATTTCGAAAATGCGGTCTACATGTACAGGACAAACTGTATCAAGGACATCAGGAAGGATTTTGAAGAAACGTTCGCAGTATGCCGCAACGTTACTGATAAGTACGCAATAAGACCAAATCTGTTCGTAAGGTTCTATAAGTCGATCTTAAGGCTTGTGGCACCTTTGATGTAAACGAAAGAAAGGAAATCATGACATATAGATTCTATAACTGCAGAATTCTTTCAATGAAAGATAACAACATAACCGAAGGCGAGCTTTGGACCGAGAATGACAGGATAAGTTATATCGGTCCCAAGGCTGACACGGCAGGGAAGTCATTTGACCGTGAGATCGACTGTAAGGGCAATCTCCTGATGCCCGGACTTAAGAATGCGCATACGCATTCCGCAATGACGTTCTCAAGATCGCTGGCTGATGAATACTGCCTCAACGACTGGCTTTTCAAAGCGATATTCCCGAGGGAAGCAAAGCTTACTCCCGAGCATGTTTACTGGTTTTCCAAGCTTGCTTATGCCGATTATCTTTCCGGAGGAGTTACAGCATGCTTTGACATGTATTTCCATAAAGAAGAAAATGCCAAAGCTGCAGTAGAAACCGGTTTCAGACATGTTTTCTGCGGAGCAGCCAATGATTACGGCGGATTTGAAGATCTGGAAAGATACTATAACGAACTCAATTCCTACGATCCGCTAGTATCTTTCATCTATGGTTTCCATGCCGAATACACAACTTGCGAAGACAATCTCAAGTTCATGTCAGATCTTGCCCACAAGTACAGCGCGCCCGTGTTTGCGCATATCTCCGAGACTGCCGAAGAAGTCGCAGGATGCAAGGAAAGATACGGAGTAACGCCTGCTGTTCTATTCGATAAGCTCGGAATATATGACTTTGGCGGTGGCGGATTCCACTGCGTATGGTTCACTGATGAGGACAGGAAGATCTTCAAGGACAGGGGACTCTGGGCAGTATTTAACGCATGCTCCAATCTCAAGCTTGCGAGCGGTATAACGCCCGTCCACAAGTTCATTGCAGATGACATGAAGATAGCGGTCGGAACCGACGGCGCAGGATCAAACAATGCTCTTTCCATGTTCAGGGAAATGTATCTCGACTGTGTTCTTTCCAACGTCGAGACGAAGAATGCGGCCGCAGTAGATCCGTTTACGATCCTTAAGGCCGGAACTTCGGGCGGCGCGCTCTGCATGGGACTTACTGATTGTGATGTTCTGGATGCCGGCAAGAAGGCTGACATTATCATGATCGACATGAACAAGCCTTCAATGCAGCCTGAGAACAATATAGCGAGAAACATCGTTTACAGTGCTGATAATTCCGTCGTAAAGATGACCATGATCGACGGAAAGATCCTCTATGAGGACGGCAATTTTACAACGCTCGATATCGGCGAGGTAATCCGCGAATGCAACAAGTTTAAGAGTGATCTCGCCTGATGAAGTTCCTTTTAAGTCACGTCGGCAAATATAAAGCAGCTTCGGTCTTAAGCCCCGTGTTTAAACTTCTTGAAGCATGCTTTGAACTTATCGTTCCCCTGATCGTTGCGGGTATGATCGATCAGGGCATAAACAAAGGCGACATGGACTATGTTAAGTCGAGGATATTTATCCTTGTGCTGTTCGCTGTTGTCGGTTTTGCCGTTGCTATCACTGCACAGTACTTTGCCGCTTATTCCGCATGCGGGATTTCTTCTTCGATCAGAAAGAGCATGCACGACAAGCTCCAGTCGCTCTCGATCGCAGATTATGAGAAGATCGGATCTTCGTCTGCAGTTACGCTCCTGACTTCTGACGTTAATCAGATACAGACAGGCATAAATCTTTTCTTAAGGCTTCTTTTGAGATCGCCGTTCATAGTTGTGGGCGCTTGCATAATGGCTGCGACGGTCAAGCCGTCGATGGCTCTCATATTTGCCGGCTGTACGCTCCTTTTGACAGTTGTGATCGCCCTCAACATGAAGTTTTCTATCGTCAGGCACAGGGAGTCCAGGGAAGGCTTGGACAGCCTTGTTAAGAAGACTGCTAACGGCATTGCAGGCGAGAGGGTCATCAGGGGGTTTAACAAGACGGCTGACGATTACGGAAAGTTTGAAGCCAAGAGCAGGAGCCTCAAGAGATCACAGATCAAAGCCGCAGATTTTGCCGCATGGCTGAACCCGCTTACTTACGCGGTCGTAAATCTTTCCATCTGCCTTCTGATCTACAGGGGAGCGATACACTTCAATTCCGGTACGCTTACCGACGGACAGGTCGTTGCGCTCTATAACTACATGTCCCAGATCCTGATCGAGCTTGTTAAGCTCGCCAATCTTATCGTTTCCGTATCGAGGGCTTATGCGTGCCTTAAAAGGGCAGAATCTCTCATGGAGATCACGAGTACTGCGAACAACGGGACAAAGGTGCTTGAAGCTTCCAAGCCGTTGTCTCTTACAATGAAAAACGTTTCCTTCACATATCAGGGCAATCAGGAGGAATCAGTAAAGGACTTCTCGATCGATATAAGACCCGGTGAGATGATAGGCATTATCGGAAGCACGGGCTGCGGTAAATCAACAGTTGCCGCTCTGATGACAGGTGTCTATAACTGTACCGAAGGAGAGGTCCTGATCGGCGGCATAAACATCAGGGAGCTCTCTTTGGCAGGTCTTTCAGCATCAGTCGGAATGAGCCTCCAGAAGACAAGACTTTTCAAGGGATCTTTGAAAGACAATATAGCGCTCGGCAGGGAAGAACTGAGCGATGAAGACGTAAACTCAGCCTGCAGGTCGTCCTGCAGCGATGACGTTGTTAATTCCAAGAAGGAAGGCTTGGGATACGTCATTTCTGACGGCGGAGCAGGCCTTTCAGGCGGCCAGAGACAAAGGATCGGGATCGCGAGAGCGTTAGCCGGCAAGCCCGGAATCGTTATCCTTGATGATTCGACATCCGCACTTGACTGGGGAACCGAGAAGAAGCTTTTGGGAAATCTCAGGGAGCTCCCTCAGAAACCCACTGTCATTCTTATCTCTCAGAAGGTAAGGACATGCATGAACTGCGACAGGATAATCCTGATGGACGACGGAAAGATCGAAGCCGTTGCTCCGCATGAGGAACTGCTCAAGATATCCGAAAACTACAGGTACCTGAATTCGCTTCAGGTCAACGGGGGCGCCGTATGAAGAGCAAGATCGTAAAGCGCCTGTTCTCGTATATCAAAGGCTCTTCGGCCCTGGTGGTCTTGTCCGTCCTGCTCGGCATGCTTTTCGGAGCGGCTTCCGTTGCGGTTCCGTTCTTCGCGGGTAAGGCGATCGATAATCTCGGGAACATGGATCTTCTTGTCAGATATCTGATCGTGATCGTCTGCCTTTTGATCTCTGCCGCGCTCTTCCAGTTCGCGCTTATAAGGATGAACAACCGCATAGCTTTTTCGCTGGGACTTAATCTTCGTAATGCAACCTATGCCAAGATGCACAGGGTGAAGATGTCCTATATCGACAAGACGTCTGCGGGGAAGCTCCAGAGTTTCATAATCAGTGACGTAGAGACTGCATCTGACGGCATTCTGTTGTTCCTGAACCAGTTTGCATCAGGTCTTGCTACGATATTGATCACTCTGGTCGTGATGTTCCTTATCAACTGGAAGATCTCTCTCATCGTCGTCTTGTTTACGCCCGTATCTATCGCGGTGTCTTACTTTATCGCAAAAGGCTCATATAAGTCTTTTGCAAAGCAGGCTGAAATAAGGGGAAGGCAGACTGCGTTCGTAGGCGAGTCTGTAAACAATTTCAGGGAATGCAGGATCTTTAACGTGACTGACGTAAGGATCAGGGGATTTGACGAGATCAACTCTGAATACAGGAAGACCGCTACGAAAGCAACGTTCCTGTCTTCTATCAGCAATCCGTCTTCAAGATTCGTAAATGCCCTTATCTACGCGGGCGTTGTGTTTACTGGCTGTATCGCGGGCGTCGGCGGAGCGATAACAGTCGGTGCGCTCACTACGCTGCTTGCGTATGCGAACCAGTTCATGAAGCCTTTTAACGACCTGTCTGCCGTTTATACCGAGCTTTCTGACAGCTTTGCCTGCCTTGCACGCGTTTTCGAATATCTTGACAGTCCTGAGATCCCTCAGGAGACTTCTGATGAAGCACTGCCAGATAACAAGATGCAGTTTGACATCGAGTTTAAGAACGTCAGTTTCTCATATGTTGAGGGAAGGCCTGTTTTAAAAGACATTTCGTTTACCGTTGGAAAGGGCGAGTCTTTTGCGATAGCAGGTCCCACGGGTTGCGGCAAGACAACGCTCATCAACCTTCTCATGCGTTACTATGAGCCCGATTCAGGCGACATCCTGATCAACGGAAAGAGCATAAAGGACATACCGAGGTCTGAACTGAGACATTACATTGGTTTTGTTTCCCAGGACAC
>JAILIB010000141.1 GCA_024695505.1 Saccharofermentans sp. | reverse complement strand
CCTCATAACACACCTTTCCATCGTGATTATGAGTATATTCTAACATTTAGCCTAAAAGATTACATTTACACGGAGGTTACATAATCTTAATAAATCAGGGGGCTTTCAGCCGTCCGTGATCTTACGTCTTGCGGTTCTTGTCACCGCAGAAATTAAAGACTAACTGGGCTATACGCTTATAAGTTTCCGCCTTATAATGCACTCCGTCGCGCGTTTTGAAACCTTCCTTCTTTAATGTCGAATTTGTATCGAGATATTTAACGCCGCTCGGAAGGTTCGCTTTCATCTTCTTATTGAACTTGTCTATGTCGGTATTCCAGCTGCCATATTTGCTACCGTCGGTAGGATTGACCGACATGATGATGACGTTGTTGTTCTGGATGAACTCCTTCGGCAGAGACTTGTATACCGAAATGTACTTGCTGATGTTCCCGAGATCATTTACGCCGAAATTGAATATGACGTTCTTTCCCCTTGTCTTGGTAACGTCACCGAGAACGCTCTGGAGATAAGTAACCTTGGCACCAACCTTAGCGATGCTCGAAATGCCGTCAACGGCCTCATCCAGACCGACAGTCCTTGAGTCGCCTACAAAAAGATATCCGGAGATCTTCGGCTTGGGGGTGGCTGTAGGTTTCTTTGTGGGAGTAGCCTTCTTTTTCTTGGTGGTAGCCTTGGCAGTCTTCTTGGCTGTAGGTTTCGCCGTAGGCTTTTGGGTCGCTTTTGTGGTGGCCTTCTTCGTCTCCTGCTTGGCCTCAGCCTTCGTGGTCGTCTCGGCTTCGGTCGTCTCAGACTCTGTTGTCTCGGATTCCGTAGTTTCAGTCTGTGTTTCGGCAGAAGTCTCGATCTCAGACTCTGTAGTGATCTCAGAGGGAACTTCTGTGCTCTCCTCCGAGGTCTCGGACTTGGTCACCGAAGTCACTACAAACTTATAAAGTTCGCTGTTATTCTTATTACAGCCCGTGGCTAAAAGACCTGCCGCCAAAGGCAGAAACAGCATAAGAAGTATAAGTCTGTTGCGCTTTCTCTCCATTTCTTTCATTACGAATTATTTACTCCGTAACTTATATTATACTATCAAAGCTCAAAAAATGCCGCTTTGCGCCTTGCAGCCTCGCCGCTAAGCTCAATATAAGTAAGCACGTCCTTGACTGTCGGGCACCTTTCGACCCTGTGTTTGGATGAAGATCCCTCCTGTTCGAAGCACCTTTTGCTCATGCCGCCGGCACCGAAGGACAGGACATCCCTGGCGTCGCTCATCATGGCAACGTTATAAAGGCATCCGGTGTCTCCCTTGGCAAATCCCGTGTTTTCAAGACCGTGTCCGGTATCCTTCTGCCTGTACAGATAATATGGATGATATCCGGCCTCGTAGAGCAGCCTGTACCCTTCCCTGACAGCGGCGTCAACGTCTCCGCGCCCGTCATCCCTGTCCAGCACCGTCTCTCTTGACATATTTGCCCTGCGCTTCTTGTAGAGCGTATGGACAGTGATATTTGCGGGACCGAGCTCTATCAGTCTTTTAACAGATCTTACGAAATCATCCCCCGTTTCATACGGAAGGCCTGCGATGAGATCCATGTTGATGACGTCAAATCCTCTCTCGGCCGCCTGCTCGTAAGCCCTGATCACGTCAGCAACAGAATGGCGGCGTCCGAGCTTTTGCAAAGTCTCATCCCTCATCGTCTGCGGATTTATGCAGATCCTCCCTATCCCGTGCGCACGCATCGCATCGAGTTTTGAAATGGTTATCGTATCCGGGCGTCCCGCCTCTATCGTAACCTCGCAGTCTTTATCGATCTTCAGATTCCAGAAGATGCAGTCGAGAATGCTTGCGAACTGCGCATCGTCAAATACTGTAGGAGTTCCTCCTCCCATATAAAGCGACGATATCTTTCGCGTAATGAACGGCGCGAGGGTCCTGATCTCATTCTCGAGCGCGTTTCCGTATTCACCGAGCCTTTTCATGTGATGAGAAATGTCCTGCGAAATAAAGGAGCAGTAAGAACACCTGGACGGACAAAAAGGCACGCCTACATAGATGTTCAGATCTTCAGGCGGGATAAAGCCTAAGAGCCTGTTTTCCTCTTTGGCAGTCTCAAACCCCAGAGCAGCCTTATCTTCCCTTACCAGATATTTTCCGGTGAGATCAGCCTCCGAACCCTCCTCTGAAGCAACCAGCGTAGGCCTGATACCTGAAAGGCACCCCCAGGGCATCTTAATACCGGTAATATCCGAGAGCGCCATGTATAGAGACCTCTTCACTTCACGTCCGGGCTCTATCGCAGGGCCGTCAAATTCATAACGCCTGCCGCCGTCACTAGTGAAGGTAAATGACCTTCCGTCCTTTTCAAGCGTATTGACGAGCGTCAGGTCAGGCCCGTCCCCTGCTGTAACGCACGAGTTATCACGATCCTCGGAAATGTCCCCAAAGAACATCCTGACGATGTCCGTAATGCCGTAAAACTTATCGTGACCCTGAAGTATAACCTTAAGCATTTTTGCCGCCTTTTTTAGAGAAGTACATCAGGTAGAAATCCACATATTCGTTCTGGGGAACCTGATACGTCTTTTCCCCTTCCTTCTCGCCGTTTGATTGGAGATATTTGTCATTTGCCGCACTCGCCTGCTTAGTAATGTTTATGCCCGTGCGCTTTTCAAAATCCTTGACCTCTTTGTCGATCGAGATCCAGTATTCATTTGCAGCCTGAAGGTCGCGGATGACCGGTTTGATCGAATCATCCTGAACGTGCATGTCATATTCAAAACCGAAAGTCTTGACGTTGTATTGGATCACGGTAAGCAGATTTACAAAGACGTTGAAATATCCGCAGTATCTGAAATCCGCCCTGTCCGAAGTGATGCAGGCCATCGTCCCGAGGAGATTGCAGTCAGTCTCATTTGCAAATCCCTTGGCGTGGCAGAGTTCATGACAGACATTTAAAGGGACTGAAGTCGTGTCAAGATAATCGGTATTTACGATCACCTCGCCGAAGACAGGGTTATACATTCCGACGATGTAAGTCCAGCTCCAGTAATGGCTGAGCCTGACGGATTTCGGCCTGGCATAGCACTTGTAGGGAGCAATGCCGTATGATGCACAAAATGAATCCACGATCTGTGACGAATGCTCCGCGATACCATTGAAATCAGAAGACATCATGGAAACGCCTTTATCGTTTTCCTTGAGTTCGGCCCTGGCTTTGATCATGCCCTCATAAGCCCACTCGAAAGCCTCGCAGTAGTCCTCGAGCGTCAGTTTGTTCGTCCCAAGTCCGAGCATGGTCCTTGCAGTCGTTCTCCTGTAATTCATGCCATGGAATATCTCAAAAAGGATAAGCAGTACCATGCTTACCGCAAGTAAGTTTCTGAAGCTCTTGTACAGAAATCTACCGGCTCCGTGAGTCAGTGATCTCTTTATCAGCAAAACTATCCATAAGATCAGGAGCGGTAGCGCGAGACCGCAAAGGATCAGGAAGGCGATCTCTGTAAGTGCGGCACCGGTCAGAGCGCTCAGACGCTGAGGACCGGATGACAGCAACGGGAAGATCTCTCCGGAATATTTGTCCGCGATATCTGCCGGCATGAAACGGCCGCAAAGATAAGCGGCTGCGATAACGGTAACGAAGACCGCTATTGTAATGACCTTGCGCAAGGTCTTCATCTTTTTCTTTGAGCAGATCTTCATCTGACCTTTCCTAAAGCAAGGAAGATGACATAAAGGATCCCGTATACCAGCGGCTGATGCACAAGATAGATAATGAGCGAATGCTTGCCCAGGAATTCAAACGGGACGCCTATCTTATGAAGCTTTTTGAGGCCTTCGGGAAGGAGCGAGCTCTTGTTTGAATAGCATACCCTTCCGATCAGGCATCCGATAAGGAACACTCCGATCCACGGGAAAAGATCCATGTGGTCTGCAACCTGAGGCGTGCCCTTTATGGCAAAGCCGACTGGCATGAATATCAGATTCTTTGTCGAGTAGTCCATATTTCTGATCGTGCTTCCGATCGCGGTGCAATACGCACCGAAAACTCCAAGCAGTACATTCGTGACGGCAGGTCTGACGTGCGCTTTTTGCTCAACAAACTGTATCACTGCATACACGAGGATGGATACCGCCAGGAGCGCTAAAACGTTAAATATGATCAGACAGTCTATCTTAAGGAAGCGCGTAACGAGATATGTCACGAGCGTAAGTCCTGCAGCAACTAATAAGAGCTTAAGTCCTCTTATGAAGTTATTTCTTGAAAAAGTACAGCAGACTCCTGACACTCCTACGAAGATAACGATGAAGAACGGGTGGACAAATGCCCAGAACCAGTTTGCTTCCAGAAAAGAAAATACCGGAAGTTTGAATTCAAACCTGAGATCGTATGCGAAGTGCATGAGTATCATCATGAACAGGGCAAAGCCTCTCAGAAAATCCAGTTCAGGTGCCCTATTCTTTTTCGGAGCCATCATTCTTCCCCTGGTTTCCTGCCAGACAGCTTCCTATCGCGGTAGCAAAGACCGCGTTGTCGGGAACTATGAAATTGACGTCATAAAGGTCTGCAAACGGGATCAGGAAATCCCTGCATACCGGTATAGCCGTGAGCTGACCCGTGAAAACTATGTCATTAAGTCCGCAGATCTTTGATGTAAGGACCGACATGGATCCGATAGCCTGGTAAACGAGATTGAATATGCCTGCGGCTTTGTCCTCCCTTTTTAGGTCGTCAGCCACCTTGCCGAAATTCGATGCCGTGGCATACATCGGAAGTCCCGGTATCTCTTTCCTTGAAATGTCACCGATCGTGAGATCACATGCAGGAAGCGAACCTTCCTTCGCCATGTCAGAAAGCTTAAGAACGTCCTCAACGCCCAAAACGGCGTTGCAAAGTCCTGCGATCGTACCGCCGCCGACTCCCGAGCCGATGATGTGCCTTACCCTTTCGTAAGAAGCATCCAGATATGCCGTTCCGGTTCCCATGCTGACTACAACGGCGTGATCAAGTCCGGAAAGATATAAACCGCCAAGTCCTGTTGAAATGAACTCTTCAACTATAACGGTATCGATCCCGAATACGGGCGTTGTCGTATAAGACGCTCCAACACCGGTGATATTTATCCTACCGATGTCTTCAGTCTTTAATCC
>JAILIB010000132.1 GCA_024695505.1 Saccharofermentans sp. | reverse complement strand
ACGAGGGCGGAAGACAAGTATACGCTGACGGTTACCAGTTCTTCCCAGCAGCAGGCATATGATGAAGGCCTGGACAAGTTCCTCAGCGAGGCGAGGACTTTGGCCAAGTTCCATGACACGGCGAACATCGTTTCCGTACAGGACTTCTTCAAGGAAAACAACACCGCGTACTTTGTCATGGAGTACGTTGACGGCGAGAGCCTTAAGGATTATCTCGACAGAAACGGCGGAAGGATCTCCTATGCGGACGCTTCCAAGATCCTCATCCCGATAATGAGAGCTCTTTCCAAGGTGCATGCACAGGGCCTTATCCACAGGGATATCAGTCCTGACAACATCTCGATAACTTCTTCGGGACAGCCGAAGCTTCTTGACTTCGGAGCTGCCCGTTCCGCATATGCCGAGAACAAGAGCGTGTCGGTCATCCTCAAGCACGGACTCGCACCGATCGAGCAGTATTCCAACCACGGAAACATGGGCCCCTGGACAGACGTCTATGCAATGGGCGCCACGATGTACAGAAGCATCACGGGAATACTTCCGCCCGAATCCATCGAGCGTATCCACGCGGATTCCATCAGGACGCCCTCTTCGATGGGCATCGTCATTCCGCCTTATGCTGAAATGGCGCTCATGAAAGCCCTTGCGGTGAACCCTGAGAGCCGTTTTGCCAACATCGAACAGTTCATAGCGGCCTTGAACGGCGCTTCCGTAAACGCTGCAGCCCCTGTACAGAGACCGGTAACGCCGGCAGCTCCCATGGCTGCGCCTGCCGCACAGGCCGTGATGAGACCTGTGATTAATACTGCACCTCAGGCTCCGGTATATTCCACGGCTCCTGCTACGGCTAAGAGCGTGGCTTATCCTGCCCAGCCGGTTTCCGCATATGGCCAGAATTATGGCGCAACACAAAACGGCATGTCTTCAGCTGCTCCGGCTGCGGAAAAGAAGAAGGGCATGAGCAAGGGCGCGGTCGCCGGTATCATCATAGGCGTTGTCGCTCTTGTAATAACCGTTGTCGGAACGATCACGGCTATCAACATTGCCAACAACAACGCAGCCCCCAAGCATACTACTACCGAGACCACGGATGAAGAAGGCGGCGGTCATTTCGGAAGCAAGCAGACCACTGAGTCCACGACCGACGGCAGCACAGAGTATCCCGGAGAAACAAGCGCTGCCGAAAGCTCGATGAACGGCGGAACAGGTACGGCTTCAGGCGGAACCGTGACCGATCTCGGCGACCTGAAGGCGACCATTTGGATACCTGACGGATACGTGAAGAATGACAAGGGCTTTTATACAAAGACAAACGGAGGCTTTTCCGTCAACTTCGCTGATATGATCAAGGACACTCCGGTCTACGACATTTCCGACGTTGAGAACAATAAGCGTTTCTTTATCGATTACTACCTCGGAACGTCGGTTACAGAGACTTATTCCGGCAAATACACCATGCCGACGGGCAAGGTGGGCTATGAGATAGACGGTGAATCGGCCGGAGCCAAGTTCATTCTTTTGTGCGTGCCTAATTATACTCCGACGAGCAAACCGGGATGCTATTTCATCAACGCCTGGTACAGCAGCAACGATGAGCGCACCAACATCATTACCGCGATGAAGAGTTTTGTTTCCACGGGTAACGTGGAATCCAGGCTGGACGATTACTGGGCTGATCTCGATTCGAATACGAGTGACTCCAAGAGTCCCGACGTTAAGATGAGAATGCTCTTTGAATCCAAGTATTCATCAGGCTTTAATAAACAGGGCGGCACCGTTACGATCCTGGACAACTCAAATGTCACGAACAAGACAATGGTCATGTACGTACTCGTTTCTTCCGTCAAGAACCAGACGCAGGCAAGAAATGACAGCAAGGATTCGTTTATAACCGAGTTCAAGAAAAACGATGCAACACTGAAGTCCACAAAGACCACGACAGTCACTTACAACAACATAAAGTGGACTGTTGACACCCATGATTTCGGTAATTTTACCGCCTATACCATCACCTCCGTATATTCGAACGGCATGGTGGTATGCATCCACGCTAAATGCACCAATACTGCAAGAACCTCTCTGAACGGATACATAAAGGACCTCGAGAGATCCATCAGGCTGGTTGACGTAACGTAAACGGCCTATAATCTGATAGCAATATTTGAATAGCAACAGTCCGGGAAAACAAGTGATTCCCGGACTGTTCGTTTTGCGTGAAAACAATAAAATCAGGGTATCATAGCGTTGTTTCGATGCCGTTTGGGAATGGTGTCAAAAAATCGCAACAATTGTATGTTTTTTCCATTTTGTCGAAATACTGCCACAGATTACTTGCATTTTAGAGCATACAAAGATGTGACGTTTGCCCTTAAACTATTTAAAGTTATTTTTATTATTCGGAGGTAATTATGCTGTTTATCGGTATTGATCTCGGCACTTCCTCGGTCAAGCTGCTCCTGATGAAGAGCGGCGGTGAGATCCTTCGTACTGTTACGGAGGAATATCCCGTCTATTTCCCGCAGAGCGGATGGTCTGAACAGGACCCTGAGGAATGGTTCAACGGAACTATGAAGGGAGTCGCAAAGCTTCTCGACGGTTTTGACGGCAAAGAAGTCGGAGGAATCTCTTTCGGCGGACAGATGCACGGACTTACGCCCCTTGATAAGGACGGTAATGTTATCAGACGCGCCATCCTTTGGAATGACGGAAGGTCTGAAGAGGAGTCCCAGTATCTGAACAACGTTATCGGAAAGAAGAACCTTTCCGCATATACCGGCAACATTTCCTTCGCAGGATTTACCGCTCCTAAGGTTCTCTGGATGAAGAAGAACGAACCCGAGAACTTCGCCAAGATCGACAAGATCCTCCTTCCTAAGGACTATCTGGCATACCGTTTGAGCGGCGTTTTCGCAACTGACGTTTCCGACGCTTCCGGTACGCTTTATTTTGACTGCGCTAACAGAAAGTGGTCCGCTGAAATGCTCGAGATCCTGGGCATCACAGAGGCTCAGCTTCCTAAGGTATATGAGAGCTATGAGGCTATCGGCAAGATCCTTCCCGAGATCGCTTCCCAGCTCGGCATCAACCCTGACTGCCTTATCGTAGCAGGCGCAGGCGACAACGCTGCAGCTGCTGTCGGAACAGGCACAGTCGGCAACGGCGGATGCAACATTTCTCTCGGTACGAGCGGAACGATCTTTATCGCTTCCAGCAATTTCAAGAACGATGAAGATAACTCACTGCACGCTTTCGATCACGCTGACGGCGGATATCACCTCATGGGCTGCATGCTCAGTGCTGCAAGCTGCAACAAGTGGTGGATGGAAGACATCATCGGCACAAAGGATTTCGCTGCTGAGCAGACAGGAATCACAAAATTGGGCGAGAACAATATCTTCTTCCTGCCTTACCTCATGGGCGAGAGATCTCCTCTCAACAACCCTGACTGCCGCGCTATGTTCGTCGGAATGTCCATGGATACAAAGCGTGAAGAGATGACACAGGCAGTCCTCGAGGGCGTTGCTTTCGCACTCAGGGATTCCTTCGAATGCGCTAAGAAGATGGGCCTCGACATCAAGAGTTCCAATATCTGCGGCGGCGGTGCAAAGTCACCTCTGTGGCGCAAGATCGTTGCAAACGTTCTGGGCATCGAGCTCACAAGAACACAGAACGACGAAGGCCCGGCTCTTGGCGGCGCCATCCTCGCAGCTGTTGCATGCGGCGAATACAAGAACGTTGAAGAAGCATGCAAGGCTATCGTTACTACTCACGTTGCTGAGACACCGGATCCCGAGCTCACAGCGAAGTATGAAGCCAAGTATCAGAAATTCAGTAAACTTTATCCTATGTGTAAGGAGGCAGGATTATGGTAATTTACGAGTCACATTCCGAGCGTTTCCGCAAGTACGGCCGCGTTGTCAAAAACATTGATTTCGCACCCGTTATCGAAGCGCTCGAGAAGATCAACATCCCTGACGGATGTGTTGAGTACAAGCCTTCCGTTAAGGAACTTGAGGAAGCTTCCGCAAAGGTCGACATGACAAGGCTTTTCGGCGGTGAGCTCGCTCTTGAGACAGGTTACTGCGCAGGTCAGAACCAGCTTCTCAACGCAGTTGAGTATCACAGATCATCTGAGATCAACATCTGCGCTACAGACTGCATCCTGCTCCTCGGTTCTCTTCAGGACGTAACCGATGATTTCCACTATGACACATCAAAGATCGAGGCATTCCACATCCGCAAGGGAACAGCTGTTGAGCTTTACGCTACAACGCTTCACTATGCACCCTGCGGCATCGAAGGTTCAAAGTTCATGGTAGGCGTAGTTCTACCCGCAGGAACAAACTACGACTTAGAGCAGGATCACATCGACTGCCTCGCTGATTCTGACAGCGAAGACAAGCTCCTTACCGCAAAGAATAAGTGGCTTATCGCTCATCCCGATGCACCCGGCGAAGCAGGACATTTCCCGGGCCTTATCGGAGCTAACATTGAAGTAGACATTAAAAAAATACAACTGGAGGAAATCTAATTATGTCAAAGAAACTGTTTAATGCACCTGACGTTAAGCTCGGTATCGTAGCTGTCAGCCGTGACTGCTTCCCGGAGTCACTTTCCGTCAACAGAAGAAAGGCTCTCGTTGAGGCTTTCACAAAGAAGTACGGCGCTGATGACATCTATGAGTGCCCTATCTGCATCGTTGAGTCTGAGATCCATATGCAGCAGGCATTGGCAGACATCAAGGCTGCAGGCTGCAACGCTCTTTGCGTTTACCTCGGCAACTTCGGACCTGAGATCTCCGAGACAATGCTCGCTCAGCAGTGGG
>JAILIB010000107.1 GCA_024695505.1 Saccharofermentans sp. | reverse complement strand
AGCTATCCTCAAGGGCCACACTGTAGCTCCTGACGTTTCTCTCGTTATCGCTCCAGGCTCAAAGCAGGTACTCAATATGCTCGCGGAGAACGGAGCTCTTTCCGACATGATCGCCGCAGGCGCAAGGATCATCGAGTGCGGATGCGGCCCCTGCATCGGCATGGGCCAGTCACCTAAGACCAACGCCGTATCACTGCGTACAAACAACAGAAACTTCTACGGAAGATCAGGAACAAAGTCCGCTTCCATCTATCTCGTAAGCCCTGAAGTTGCAGCCGTTGCAGCTATCACAGGCGTTGTTACTGACCCTGCTGATTTCGGTGAACCTCCGGTAGTCGAGATGCCCGAGAACTTCATGGTCAACGACAACATGGTCATCATGCCCGCTGAATCCAGCAGCGATGTTGAGGTCGTAAGAGGCCCGAACATCAAGCCTTTCCCGGTAAACACAAAGCTCGGTGAAGAGGTTGACGGCAAGGTGTTGATCAAGCTCGAGGACAACATTACAACAGACCATATCATGCCTTCGAACTCCAAGCTCCTTCCTTACAGGAGTAACGTTCCTTACCTCGCAGACTTCTGCCTCACACCTTGTGACGAGGAGTTCCCTAAGAGAGCAAAGGAGAACAACGGCGGATTCATCGTAGGCGGTGAGAACTATGGTCAGGGCTCTTCACGTGAGCACGCTGCGCTCGCTCCTCTCCAGCTCGGAGTAAAGGGCGTTATCGCACTCTCATTCGCAAGGATCCACATGGCTAACCTCATCAACAACGGAATCCTTCCGCTCGTTTTCAACGACAAGGCTGACTACGACAAGCTCGGTCTTTTGGACGAACTCGAGATCAAGGATGCAAGGAATCAGGTCATGGCTGCATCTGCAGAGGGCAAGCCCGTCATCGTTACCAACAAGACACAGGGCTACGATTTCGCAACTACACTCAGCATCTCTGACAGACAGTGCGGAATGCTCCTTGCAGGCGGACTTCTTAACTTCACCAGAGAGCAGCACTCATAAGAGTTAATACTCAAAAAGTACCGCCGGTTAAAACCGGACAGGATGTGATCATATGAATCAGGAACAGAAAGAACAGCTTATCAATAAGATCGCGGATATCGCGTGCGTCAAATCGCATATCAATCCCGATCTGTACACGAAATATAACGTTAAGCGCGGACTCCGCAACAATGACGGAACAGGCGTACTCGTAGGCCTCACAGAGGTCGGCGAGGTCATGAGCTACATCGTTGACGATGCCGACAGGATCCCGGTTGAAGGAAAGCTCTTCTATCAGGGTTATGAGATCTCCGATCTCGTTAACGGTTTCTTCCCGCAGAAGAGATTCGGTTTTGAAGAGATAGCGTTCCTGCTCCTTACAGGCGATCTTCCCACAAAGGAAGGCCTTAAGGACTTTAACGATCTTCTTGCAAGCGTAAGAAGCCTTCCCGAGAACTTCACCGAAGACATGATCATGAAGGCTCCGTCTCCGGACATCATGAACAAGCTCGCAAGGTCTGTCCTGGCTCTCTATTCATATGACGATAATCCTGATGCTACTGACATTCCGAATGTAGTAAGACAGTGCACGGAACTCATCGCGAGATTCCCTGTGCTCATCTCATATGCCTACATGGCAAGAAGGCACTATATCGAGCATCACAGCCTTTATATCCACGATCCTAAGCCCGAATACAACACCGCCGAGAACATCCTTTATCTGATGCGTGCAGACGGAAAGTTCACTGAGCTCGAGGCGAGGATCCTGGATCTCATGCTCGTGCTTCACGCTGAGCACGGCGGCGGCAACAACTCAACGTTCGTTACTCACGCGGTATCTTCTACAGGTTCTGATACCTATGCCGTTATGGCAGCTGCCGTAGGCTCTCTCAAGGGCCCTCAGCACGGCGGTGCATCCAACAAGGCATACGGCATGATGAAAGATCTCCGTGAGCATGTAAGCAACTGGGAAGACGAAGACCAGATAAGAGCTTACCTGACATCGATCCTCAAGAAAGAGGCATTCGACCGTTCGGGTCTTATCTACGGTATCGGACACGCAGTTTATACGCTTTCAGATCCGAGAACGGTCACCATCAGAAAGTACGCTGAGCTCCTTGCAAGAGAGACCGGCAACATGGATCTTTTCAATCTCTACCTGCGTGTGGAGAAGCTTGCACCTGACGTATTCCATGAGGTAAAGAAGAACGACAAGATCGTCTGTGCCAACGTAGACTACTACGCAGGTCTTGTTTATTCGATGCTCGGCATCCCGCAGGAGCTGTTCACCCCGCTGTTCGCATGCGGAAGGATCGCAGGATGGAGCGCACACAGAATCGAGGAGATCGTAAGCGGCGGCAGGATAATGCGTCCGGCCTTCAAGTGCGTCAACAAGAGAAGACCTTACGTTCCGATGAACGAAAGGTAACTCTTTATACTTGCGTCAGACTTGAACCTGTGGTAATATACACGGGCAAAAGTCAAACGGCCCCATGGTCAAGTGGTTAAGACGGCGCCCTCTCACGGCGCAATCAGCGGTTCGAATCCGCTTGGGGTCACCAGTAAAAGGGATGTCTCAAATGAGGCATCCCTTATCTTTTGCTCAGAAGTTTGAGTTTAAGTTCTGACGTTTCTGTTGTCCTCATGTCCTCTTTGTTCGATGCTATAATGAATGACGGCAAAGGGGTGATCTGTATGGCAAAGCAAAACATTTTCGACAACGAGACATTTTTCAGTGAATACAGGAAGCTTCGTGAGCGCGAAGTTAACGCAAATAATCTGTTTGAGCTTCCGGTCTTGTGCTCGCTCCTTCCTGATCTTGAAGGCAAGAGAGTCCTTGATCTGGGATGCGGAAGCGGTGAGCGCTGCATTGATTATGTTAAGCGCGGTGCTTCGATGGTTACCGGCATCGACATCTCCGAAAAGATGCTTGCCGCTGCAAAGAGCGAAAACAGTGATCCGAAGATCAAGTATCTCAAGATGCCTATGGAAGACCTGGGGAGTTTGCAAGGTGAGTATGACGTTGTCATCAGTTCGCTTGCACTCCATTATGTTGAGGATTATCCCGGTGTCGTGAAGAATGTTAGAAGGCTCTTATGTGAAGGCGGCATATTCCTTTTCTCGCAGGAACACCCGCTTTCGACATGTTATTCTGGCACCGCCGACAGATGGACACGTGATGAGAACGGCATAAAGATCCACGCGAACATAGCAGATTACTGCATCGAAAGAAGAAACGATTCGACATGGTTTGTCGAAGGGGTTCAGAGATATCACAGGATGTTCTCGACCGTGATAAACACGCTCGCCGACAATGGGTTCAGGATCTTAAAGACGGTCGAACCTTATCCGACTGAAGAACTCGTGAAGAAGTATCCCGAATACTACGATCTTTACCACAAGCCTGATTTCCTTTTCGTAAAGGCGGCAAAAAGTTCCGTTCCTGTTTGAGAAAGTTATTTGTCAAAGCCTGCTAAGCGGTATAATCATATAAAAATGAAAGGTTTTTCTGTTATGGACTGCACTAAGGAGAAGAGCCTGATCCCGGCAGGCATATTCGGAGACGGCATGATCCTTCAAAGAGGGAAGGAATCCCGCATCTTCGGCAAGGCGCAAGGTGAGGTTACCGCCATTCTTGAAAAAGACGGCAAAAAGGAAGAGTACAAAACGAACGTTGAAAACGGCGGATTTGTTTGCTCGTTAGATGCTCATGAGGCGGGCACAGGGTATAAGATTACGATTTCTTCAGGTGATGAAACCGTGACTTATGAAGATGTCTGTTTCGGCGATGTTTACTATCTTTCCGGGCAGTCGAACATGGAGCTCCCGGTATACAGGACTTTGGACGTTACAGAAGACGAAGTTAAGGCAAGCGATTATCCTTATGTCAGGCAGTATCTGCTTAGCCCCCTATACAGGCTTGATCCTTCAAAGGAAGCAAGTCTTCCCGAAAATCCATGGACAAAGGCACAGGGCGAAGCTCTGATGGGTTTCAGCGCGGTCGGTTTTTTCGCTGCAAAAAGACTCTATGATGAACTTCAGATCCCGATAGGACTCGTTCATGCGGCGCAGGGCGGCGCTACGATCGAGGCTTGGATGCCGTTGAATCTCCTCGATGGATTTGGCAGTGATTTCAGGGAGAAGGCGAAGCCTTTCATGGCAGACGGGACCGTTCAGGAATTTCTGAAGAATCAGGATATTACGCAGGCGGCGTGGGTCGATACATTGAATGCCGACTTGGGCAAAGGCTTTGAGAATGAGATCCCTAAAGACGCTGAAGAGATCAACGTACCTTTTATCAGGAGCAATCAGGGTGAAGAGCGTTTCTTCGGGAGCATCTGGTTCTACCGTGAATTTGAGGTTGAAGATGAGGTCAAAGATAATGATGTATTCCTTTATCTGGGCGAGATGATCGATTCGGACATCACTTATGTGAACGGAAAAGAAGTCGGAACAACGGCTTACTGCTATCCGCCGAGAAAGTATCATTTCCCGTCGGAGATCTTGAGGAAAGGAAAGAACCTTATTGCGGTGAGACTCGTTGTCGAGCACGGCTGCAGCGCATTCCTGCCTGATCACCCGTACTTTATCAGCATAGACGGAAAGAAGACAGATCTGACCGGCAAATGGATGTGCAAGACGGGAAGCACGACAAAGATCGAAAAAGATCCTTTCTTCATGGCACAGTGGATACCTTCTTCGCTGTTCCAGTCTTCAGTATTACCTGTTAAAGACTTTGCCATGAACGGTATCTGGTGGTATCAGGGAGAATCCAATGCAAGCGATCCTAAGCGCTACGATGAGAAGTTCCTGGCGATGGTCTTGAAGTTCCGCGAAACCTTTGGTGACGATCTGCCAATAGTCTGTACGGTCATGGCGGATTACGACGATCCGGCAAACGGAAAGATAGGTGATATTGCAAGCGGTTTCTCGGATAACGGCCTTACTATCCAGGAAGGATGGAAGACCGTTCAGGAGATGCAGCAGGCAGCGCCTTCCATGGTGCCTTTGTGCGATGTCGTCAGCGCAAAAGATCTGTCCGAGCCGTTTGAGCTCCATCCGCAGAACAAGAGCATATTGGGAGCAAGGATCGCGGAGAAAGCAATGCTTCAGAACTGAAAGGACGGGATGTGCCGTGATGCGTTTATTCGATAAAGATTCCAAGGCAGCAATATTAGTAAGCGGTAACGATAAGGGCATTTTAAGGGTTGCTTCTTATCTTGCGCAGGATATCAGAGACGTTACCGGGTGTCCGGTCAAAGCGGTAAGAGTCGTAAGATCAACGGATGTCACCAACGGCACTGCGGAAGAGTGCAGCCTGATCATTACCGCGTGCATCTTCGATGAACAAGGGTTTGACGTAAGCGTTCCTGAAGAAATAAAGACGGGCAGGGAACAGTTCTCGATCGATTACCGTGAAGAGAACGGAAAGCTTTTTATTACTATCGTCGGAAGCGACAAGCTCGGTGCGGAATACGGCCTGCTTTACATTTCTTCGTTGTTCGGCGTATCGCCCTGGCACTATTACGGTGATGCGGTTACCGAAAGAAAAGAAACGGTCGAAACTGAAGAGTCTAAGCTCAGATTTGTATCCAAGAAACCTTCAGTCGAATACAGAGGATTCTTCCTGAATGACGAATGGCCGTCTCTCGGATCCTGGGTCACCAATACTTTTGGAGATTTCAATGAAGACTTCTATGAGAAGGTATTCGATCTTCTATTAAGACTTAAGGGCAACTTCCTCTGGCCTGCGATGTGGAGTGCTGTCTTCAGCGAGGACGGAAAGGCGTTCCCGACTGCATCCGCGGAACTTGCAGATGAACTGGGCATCTACATGGGTACATCCCACCACGAGCCTTTGTTCAGGGCGGGTGAAGAATTCTCGCACTACATGAGTTCATCCAATTCAAAGGGCTACGGAGCGGACTGGAGTTTCTACACAAATCCCGAAGGCCTTAAGAGATTCTGGGAAGATTCCGTTATCAGGAATAAGGATTTCCGTTCGCTTATCACCATCGGAATGCGAGGCGAAAGGGATAGCAAGATCTTGGGAGAAGATGCGACTCTGAAGGATAACATCGATCTTCTCAAGGATACGATCACCGCACAGAAAGAGATACTTGCAAAGCACGGTCTTGCTGACGCGCCAAAAGTTCTTGCACTCTATAAGGAAGTCGAGGACTACTTCTACGGCAACAAGGACACGGAAGGCCTTTGCAGTTGGGACGGAATAGAGGACGCGACTCTGCTTTTGTCAGACGACAATTTCGGCAACCTCAGAACTGTTCCTGATAAAGCTCTCAAAGAAAGAAAAGCAGGCTGGGGCATCTACTATCACTTCGATTATCACGGTGATCCGATCTCATATGAATGGGTCAATTCAACGCCTCTCATTAAGGCGTGGGAACAGCTTACGACCGCGTACGAATACGGAATCAGGAAGATATGGATCGCCAATGTCGGCGACCTTCGTCCGCAGGAACTTCCCTTGAGTTATTTCATGTCGCTCGCATACGATTACGAAAAATGGAGCGAGCCTGACATGACTGACGATTTCACTCTTGAGTGGATAGACGAACAGTTCGGAAATACGCTTGAACCTGAAGAGAAGTCGGAAGTGTTCAAGATCCTTTTCGACTATACGAAGATGAACGGCGACAGGCGTCCTGAAGCCACGCACCCTGATACTTTCAAGATCCGGGGAAGCCTTGAGGCGTTTGAGGAATTATGGAGAGCGGAGCAGATCGAAAGCTTTGCTGAAAGCTTCGGAATAGATCTTGAGAGTGACCGCGGCAACGCTCTTTTCGGGCTGGTACAGTTTCCTGCACTTGCTTCCGCGAACTTAAGGAAGATGATGATATACACAGGCCTTAACCGTCTGCTTGCAGGATGGAATGTATTTGCTGCAGGTTATGTCGGCGACCTTCTCAAAAAGACGATAGAGAAAGACCATGAGCTCGTAATGCAGTACAACGAGGATATGTCAGGCGGCAAATGGAAGGGCATGATGTCTTCAAAGCACGTCGATTTCGTTAACTGGAACGATGAAGGCTCCAAGTATCCCGAGCCGGTTTATCTGAACTTTGAAGATTGCGATGATACGCTTGTTTCGGTCAACCTCAATGATCCTGTGGTTATAGGAAATGACCTTGAAGAGATGGTTTTCTCGTCGCTCGAGGATAACACCGAAGCGGTATTCATAATGAGCACCAAGGACGGGATAAGCATCTGTACGGACAGGGAATGGCTGAATCTTGATTTCCATAAAGTCTTCTCGGAATTAATGTGCTGTAAGATAAGCATCGACTGGAAACAGCTTAAGCAGGATGAAGACGGTACCATTACCGTAAGCTTCGGCCCTGTAAGAACTAAGATCCCGGTAAAGGCTAAGGTCTTCGATGCATCAGGATATAGCAGCGGAACATTTGTCGAGACGCTCGGATATGCCGGCATCTCCGCTGGCTGTTTTGCGGATTCATACGCTCCTGATGGATCGGGATGGCTGTTAATGCAGAACTACGGCAAGGCGCTCTCTGCATTAAAACCGTATCCTCTTGCGAAAGACTATGATGACGCTAACGCACCGTCTCTTACATACAGATTTGCGATAACAAACGAAGGAACGTATCATATCGCATTCTGCTTTACTCCGAACAACAATCCCCATAAGGATTCGCGTGTCAGGTTCATTGCCGAACTTGACGGGGAGAGCAGGGAATTGTTCATGCTTCCCGAAAACTACGGGATCGGAACAAGGAGCGATGCTGACTGGTGTAATGCTGTTCTGGATAACCAGAGAAAGATAAGCTTCGATGCAGATCTTTCAAAAGGCGAGCACATACTGGTTTTCAAGGTTCCTGAAGCGGGTGCGGTCCTGGAGAAGATAGAGATCAATTCCGAGAAGGATGACAGCTTCTACGGGTGCCCTTTCACGTACGTTGCGCCTTTCTGACAAACGGATAAATTACAGTCGCATTTGTCTGCCTTTAATAGTACAATTAAGAGCGATTTTTACTTTTAGGAGCTGCGCAGATGATTTGCGAAACGATATTGGATGCTGTCGGAAATACCCCGCTGATAAGGCTTCAGCGCATGGTGGAGCCTGGTTCTGCCGAAGTCCTCGTTAAGTTCGAGGGCCTTGAGGTCGGAGGTTCCATTAAGACACGCACCGCGCTCCGCATGATCGAGCAGGCCGAAAAAGACGGCCTTATCAATAAGGACAGCATAATCGTAGAGCCCACGAGCGGCAATCAGGGAATAGGACTTGCCCTGATCGGCGCGGTCAAGGGATATAAGACGGTCATCATAATGCCGGATTCAGTAAGCGAGGAAAGAAGAAAGCTCGTAAAGCATTACGGCGCTGAAGTAATCCTGACGCACGACGACGGAGATATCGGAAAGTCCATCCGTGACTGCATCGACATTGCTTATGACATGAAGAATAAGGATCCCAGGGTATATATTCCCCAGCAGTTTGAAAATCCTGCGAACCTTGATGCACAGTACTACTGGACTGCCAAGGAGATAATAGAGGAAACAGGAAAGAAGATAGACGGATTTGTTTCAGGCATAGGTACCGGCGGTACAATTACCGGAATCGGCAGGGCATTGAGGGAAGTCAATCCCGACGTTAAGATCATTGCCGTTGAGCCTGAGCACGCTGCGATACTTTCAGGCGGAAGCATCGGAACCCATGTCCAGATGGGCATCGGAGACGGCCTTATCCCGCCGATACTTGATACGAAGATCTACGATGACATCGAGATAATCACTGATGAGCAGGCACTCAAGACATCCAAGGACCTTGCGCTTAAGGAAGGCATACTTTGCGGTATCTCCAGCGGAACGAACGTTGCGGGAGCCTTAAGGCTCTCCAAGCGTCTGGGCGCCGGACATACCGTCGTTACTGTGCTTCCGGATACCGCGGAACGTTACTTTACAACGCCTTTGTTCGAAGACTAAATCGTTATTCGCAATATTTATATCGAAAAACGATAAATTTCTCTTGCAATTCAATATTGCTAGTGGTACTCTATGCTCATAAGAAGCTTCTGCAATCCACAAAGGGAGGTTTATCAAATGAAATATCATGACGTAATTATCAGGTGGTCAAAGATCGCAACGATCCTGTTCATAGCTATGGTTCTGGTGGGCGACATCTTTGGGATCGCGATCACGCAGTACATCTGCTATGTCTGGGCAGAGGTCTTTGATCCCGCAAGGCTCGCAGGCCTTTCAGTAGTTTACTATTTGGGAACGGTCGGTACTTACGTAATCCTTTTCAGTCTCCTTAAGCTCCTTTTCAACATGGGCAAGGACTTGGTCTTTGACAGGTCCAATACAAAGCTCATGAACATCATCGCATACACCTTTGTGGCAGTTGCGGTCGATTGTATTGTCGGAGGCTTCATCTGGAGCGGTTCTTTCATCCTGGCAATATTGGCACTCTTCCTTGCACTCGTCGTGCAGAGCGTCAGAGTCGTCTTTGACAAGGCGATCACCATGAAGGAAGAACTTGATCTTACGATATAATAGGGAAGGAGGAAGATTGACATGATCATAGTAAATATCGACGTCATGATGGCAAAACGCAAGATCTCCTCCGGAGAACTCGCGCAGAAGATCGGGATAACCCCGGCGAACCTTTCGATCCTTAAGAACCAGAAGGCGAAGGCGGTTCGTTTCTCAACACTTAACGATATATGCAAGGC
>JAILIB010000101.1 GCA_024695505.1 Saccharofermentans sp. | reverse complement strand
AATAGTTTCGAATAATGTTGACTGACGACAGATTATGAACCTTACACTTCACCTTACAGATAATTGCAACATGGACTGCAGCTACTGCATCCGCGAGAAATGCCCCAAAGACATGAGCGAAGAGGTGCTCTATAAAGCCTGTGATCTTGCGTTCTCGAAAGGAACGCGCGCGGGCCTCTGCTTTTTCGGCGGCGAGCCTCTGCTCAAGATGGACCTCATATATAAAGCCCTGGACTACTGTGAAAAGAAGTCAGAAGAAACAGGGATAAGATTCGACTGCAAGATGACCACGAATGGCACTTTATTAGACGAGGAATTCCTTGAGCGTGCGGTTAAGGCTGGTCTGGGGATCGGATTGTCTTTCGACGGCAAGGCCCAGGACGTCTGCAGGATCTTTGCAAACGGAAAGCCCACTTCATCTGTTGTTGAAGAAAAAGCAAAACTTCTTCTTAAATATATGCCTGAAGCATCTGCTCTTGCCACGATCGCGCCTCAGGCAATTCCTTTCTATGCAGAATCAGTAAGGTATCTTCACGAGCTCGGATTCAAGCACGTATCTTTTGTCATCGCATACGGCTATAAAGTTAACTGGACCGACAGTGATCTTGATCTGTTAAGAGAACAGCTTGATCTTACTGCATCATATCTTAAGGAACTCTTCATCAAAAAAGACAGGTTCTATATGTCTGCCCTGGACTCTAAGATAAGCGACTGCATAAGAGGCAATAACACGGCTGAGCGCTGCCATCTGGGAGTTAGACAGCTCCCCGTCACGCCTTCAGGCGAACTTTACCCCTGCACCTCATTTATCGGAGATAAGGACTATCTTTTAGGCAATGTATTTGACGGCATCGACAATAAAAAGGTTGCAGAACTTGCCAAAAAGTCTTCGACTCCGGAGACATGCAAGGGATGCGATCTCGTCAAGCGCTGCACGAATTCATGCGGATGTGCAAACAGGATGAATACCGGCAATGAGAATCAGGTATCACCTTTGCAGTGCACATATGAACGCATGCTGATCGAGATAAGCGACAGATTAGGCGAGGAACTGTATCAGATCGACCCTGAAAGATTTGCAAAAAAGTATTCTTAAAGCATTCCTTAATATCACGCAGATCCGCTCACGACAGGAAGCTTAACGGTCTCATAAGCGCCCTCAGGTGAGTTGTGATTCCGTTCTTCTAAATAGCAGTTAACCCTTGCCGTATCTTCTTTCGTATCTGTCCTTAGCGCGTGACCATGGAGCCAGTTCATTGTATTTCTCATCGCGGATAATACAGTAAGCGGATTCAATATCCTCGCCACCCGCTTCGAAAAGCAGACGTCCCTTGCTTATCAGCGCATCGGGACTGTCATCACCGGTAAGCGCATCATCAAGCCTGTCATAGGTCTCTTTATCGATCCGGCAAAGCTGATAAAAACCTCTCCAGCTGCGTTCAGCCGTATAGATGTCTCTTTCTTCGTCATAACATGCTTTCCAGCAAAGACCTTCTTTGAACTGCATCTGACAACCCCTCTTACACTGTTTTTATTTCATATCATCCGCGGTTTCTTCTCGATTTATGCTTCTTCTTTTCAGCATACATCTTCTCGTCCGCAGCTTTCAGATACTTCTCTGAGATCTCCGTAATGCTGCCCATTTCAGCTTCAGGGACCATTATGCAGTAGCCCGCACTGAAATCAACGGCAAACGGTTTTCCGTCACGCTTGTTGATGCGTGTAAGATGTTCTCTCATGTTTGAGATGAACTCATTTGCCATCTCTTCCGTATAACCTTTGGCGATCATGGTGAATTCATCACCGCCGGACCTTACGCATATCTCACCGTTCTTAGCCGCAAAGTTCATTGATTCCGCGATCGCGCAGAGGCTGTAGTCGCCTTCTGCATGACCATAGTAATCGTTGATGTGCTTTAAGTCATCCATGTCAAAGAGCAGCAGAGCGACCGGCGTCTTCTTTTCGATGCCTTCACTGCAGAGCTCATTGAAGAACAATTCAAAACCGTGCCTGTTATATAGATTGGTCAGCATGTCCCTGTTATAAAGGCTTTCCATGTGCCTTACCGCAGAACTCAATTCCTGTCTGACTCTCCAGTTGTCGAGCATACATCCGAGATTGACTATCCATGCGAGCATCGTAAGTTTGTTGTAAGTCTTGTCCTCAGGTGAGACGATCATGTAACCCATGTAGTACTGAAGATGATGGATCGGATATATGAAGTATGGTTTATCAGAATCCATAAGCGACTTTGGGAGCAAGTCTTTCTTCCTGAACGTCTGCTTTTCAACAGGTTCTCTGTTGATAAAGCCGGCAACTACTGTCATCTCCTCATCGGTCTCGTGGAAATGCTCATCGATGGTCCTTTTCTTGTTCCATTCGTGAGGCAGGCACAAGAGCATGTCTTCAAAGCCCGTATCGACCGCGGCATTTTCCGATATCTCACGGAAGCAGTCCTCGATAGTATCAGCACCTGACACACCAAGCGAAAGATTGATCATTGACTGTGAAAGATAAGATGCGCCGTCGAGCCTTACCTGGAAAAGCTTTCTTATGTCTTCGATCGAATCGGTTGACAGTTCCTTGCAGCCGCACGACTGCATGCACATGAGCTTACCGTGGATCCTTATATTGTCTTTTATCTTCTCTCCGTCCCACATTCTGTGAAGCGCATAAACACTCTGATAACCCGACTCATAGAAGGGCTGTTCGGATGTAGTTATCGAAGGAAGTCCCTGATATGCTTCCACAACTCCGTCATATCCCGTGACTATGATATCTCCCGGCACCCTGATCCCTCTGGCTTTGCAGGCTGCAACGAGTCCCATTGCGGAATAGTCGTTTGCGCAAATTATTGCTTCCGGATATCTCCTGCCGCGCTTATTGCTCTGCTCGAGGAAGTAATCAAGAGCTGCCTCTCCGCAGCTTCTCCATAAAGTGCCGTAATAGACTTTCTCAGGATCAAATTCAATTCCGTTCCTGATAAGTGTCTGCTTATATGCTTCTAATCTCTCGCCGGTGAAATACTTTCCCTTGATGCCTGCCAGATGGTAGATGTCTTTGCAGCCGTGAACCTTGATAACGTGATCTACGATATCGCTGAACGATGCCACTTCATCGTTGAGGATATTGATAAGGCCGTCCTCTTTGCTTCCGACGTTGATTACAGGAAGACCGGTTGATTGAAGCCTTTTCATAAGGCATCTGTGAGCATGACCATTCATGGACTGATCGACCTTTATGATACCGTCAAAATCATCCAGGTCGGGGAGCTCTATGGCAACAACGTCACCTTCATCGTAAAGATGAAATTTATCGTATGTCTTGCTGCTGTAGGAATCACTGAAGCTCGTGAAACAGATCACCTTATCGCCCGTCTCTTCAGCAGCCTTAATAACACCATTGAGCATGGTGCGGACCATTGGTTCGTAGATACTTGAAGAAAAAACGGCGATCTTTCTGCGTTTTACCATGATAATCCGTCCGTACATTCAGCTGAACAGGTACTAACTACGGTTACATTCTAATCTCCCGTTTTGAAGATTTTTAGATAAGGTTTTTACAACTTTGTAAATTATTGCTCCCGCACAAGTTCAGGCTTGGCCGCATCTTTACGGTAAAGCAGGAAATATGCGCCGAAAAATGTTGCAACAGATGCCAAAACAAATATGATCTCAATTGCGATGGACGGGATCTTGACCGCTTGAACGATCTGCAGCGCGGCAATACCGTCGACAAGCGTATGTATGACGATCGCGAACGGATAGAGCCAGAACTTCTTTTTATCCCTGCAGGCATAGAACACAAGTATCGAAGCTCCAACATGAAACATCACGGCAAAGACGCGCTCGACCAGAAGAGTACAAAGAGAAGTCAGATCAAAGCCTGTGATCGTCTTCATCTGACCGGTCACCTGCTCGATCATCCAGGGCTGGTCCATCTTCGAAAGTGCTGTTTCAAATTCCTTCGCCGCTTCACCGCTGTTGATCAGAAAGCCCAGCACGATGTATGAGATCAAGGATATTCCCACAGCGAACACGACCTCCACTCCGCCGTGGCCGATGCCGTAGGATATAGATGTCTCCCGCCATGTTCTCTTGCAAAGTATGGTCTTGAATGCAATAAGCCTTCCGGTCTCCTCGAAAACGCCCGGAAACAGTCCTAACAGGAATGCGAGCAGGAAAGGTCTTGCATTGATAAACATACTTACAGGAGTCTCGGGCAGTCCCATCTGACCCGGTATTATCAAAACGTTTTGTATGATCTTTTCGATCATGACGGCGAACAGCATGAATGCCGCGGCACCGATCAGGACTGTCGTAAAGGGTTCTTTCTTTTTCCTGCACCATACTACCGCGACAACTATCGGAACGACGATCGCGATAAATGCGCCTATTCCCATCAGCACAAATGATGAAGTGCTTACTTGACCAAAGTTAAAGCTTTCCATATTAGATCAATTCTCTCCCTTATTATTGGAAATAACCTTCTTGTGATATCCCTTCTGACCGCAGTAGGGGCATACCATTTTTCTGGAAGTGCCCATGTGTGGTGCCATGACTACAGCCTTCATTGTCGGCACATAGCGCTCACCGCAATTTGGGCACTCATAGTAACCGGCATCGTGTTCGATTCGAAGACCGATACAGGCCAAAACGGCTACTAGAGCAACTGCCATGACGATCAAGGCGATTCCGAGCGGAATATTACCGCCTTTGCAGACATAGGCTCCTATAATTATCATTGCGGCATAGAAAGGGATCGCGACGGCGATCATGATCTTTTCCACTTTGAGCAGGAGCTTATCTTTCTGCTCAACCTTTGCGCTCATCTCCAAAAGATTTGCCTCTGCTTTATTCTTATAGTTTTCCATGGTGACATGTTCCCCGGTCAGGAGTTCATTTACGTCGATTTCAAGCAGTTTGCAGAGCTCGAGCATAATAGACGCATCCGGAAGGCTCTTGCCGTTCTCCCACTTGGATACTGCTCTGTCCGTAATACCGAGCTTCTCCGCGAGAGAGGCCTGAGTCAGTCCTTTCGCTTTTCTGCATTCTGCTATGAACTTTCCAATCTTTACCTGATCCATTTTTGAGGGAAACCTCCTTTCACCACGGACGATAAATCAGCCACAGAGATTTTACCACGAACTGACGGTTGAGATGCCCCAAACAGACAATAAAACAGGGACTCAACCTTTGGTTGGGTCCCCGCAAGACGGTTGATATTACTGCGCTTGAGCGGTTTGTTCGAGAGTTCTGATCTTTTTGATCCTCGCCATGATCAGCGCGGCGATAACGAGGCAGACACCCGAGAAGATTATCGTCAGAGAAGCTCCTGTTCCGACTCCCTTGCCGGTCGCTTTGCCGACCAGATCGGCGGTTACGCCGCAGAGGGAATAGGCGGCCACGTATCCGAGCTGGGAGATGAATCCGATGAAACCCCAGGCGCGTCCCTGAAGCTCGTCGGGGATGTTGGTCCTGACGAGGTAATCGAGACTGTTGTTCGCAAACGGCAGGGCGGCGAAGAACAGGAAGCCGGAAGCGCAGATCAGGATGATGTTATCGAAGATTCCGAACAGCGACATTCCGATGCCGGATACCGCAAGGCCGACCCAGAGCGCCCTTACGAAATGCTTCTTAATGCCTCTGATGCCGAGGATTATGCTCGTGACGAGCATGCCCGAAGCTGCGGCCGTCTCAACGATACCGAGCGTCTTTGCGTCAGCAAATGACAGGACGAACGGTTCGCCAAGGACCTGGAACACGCCCATGAAGAGTGTGATCACGGTGGTGGTGACGATCAGGATGAGAAGTCCGCTCCTGCCGGAGACTGCTTTCCAGCCGTCCTTCATGCTCTTGAAGAAAGGCTCGGGATTGGAAGGCGCGCTCGTCTTGATTCCGCGTCTTACGACTGCCGCCGCAAGTACGGTGAGGAAGAACGTGCAGATATCGATGATGAGGATCAGCTTGATGTCGCTGACCGCGAGAAGGAAACCTGCGATAACGGGTGAGAACAGGTACCTGGCGCTCCCCGCCATCGAAACGAGGCCGTTTGCCTTGGAGAACTGGTCCTTGGTCAGAAGGTCTGTGATCGTTGCGGTGTAAGACGGTTCCAAAAGTGCCGAAAAGACGGAGCTTATCGTTGTACCGAGGTAGATCTGCCAGAGGGCCGCGTCACCCTTTAACATGCAGATGAGGATGAAGAGAACGCCAAGACCCGAAAGGCCGTCGCCGATCATCATGAGAAGGCGCCTGTCATACCTGTCGGCCAGAACGCCCGCGGGAACCTTAAGTACGAGTGCGGGAAGGAAGCCCAGAAGCGTAAGGAAAGCCATGTCGGCTGCACTCCCAGTTTTCTGGAAGATATAAAGACCCAGACCGAAGCTCGTAAGGCCTCCGCCGATCGATGAGATCAGTTCGCCTGCCCAGAGCAGGAGGAATCTTCCGTAATTGTTGTCCGTCTTATTCAAAGCTCGTCACCTCTCGATGTTTATGACTATACTTTATTACCTCCCGGCCCGGGATACTTTACATAAGTATTATGTGTTTCTTAAATAACTCTTAAATCGGACGGGCTTGAACTCTTTTTGTTATGTAAAGAGAAACGGCAGGCATGTTATAATAAAAATGCTTTAGAAAATCGACTTGAGAGAGGGGCACTTCCGTATGAGCATTATTGAGAAGACTTTCAGAAGTAACGAAGTGATCATCAAAGAGGGCGACACGGGCGACACTTTCTTCAGGCTTGTTGAGGGAAACGTCGGCGTTTACACCAATTACGGAAAAAAGGAACAGTTCAGGGTGGCATTCCTCAAGGCCGGAGACTATTTCGGCGAGATGGGCATGATCGACGGCTCTCCCAGGAGCGCGACCATAGTTGCGGAGCGCACGGTGCGCGTCCAGGAGCTCTCGCAAAAAGACCTTGATACGCTCTTCGACGAGAATCCCGAGGAGATCTATAAATTCCTGAAGCACCTTGCAAACAAGCTCCAGGCCATGACCAACGACTATGCAGAGGCACAGGAACTGCTCAGGTCTGCCCGCGAGGCTGACGCTGCAAAGAAGAATTTCCTGACAGCAATGTTCAAGAAGCGCATAAATCAGTACCAGCCCGGCAAGACCGGACTCGACGAACCGACGCCGGAGTCCTACAGGAAAGAGTTTGAGAATATAACGGACGAGGGCCCGGGTTCCATCAAGGAATATAACAAGGGCCAGGTCATCTATTACGAAGGTGAACCCGGAACCTGCATGTACATTGTCCGTGACGGCAGCGTCGGCATGTACAGGGGATATGGCGAAAAGGACCAGACCCGGCTTTCGGAAATGACAGGCGTCTCCTTCATCGGCGTAATGGGTCTTTTTGAAGGCGAAGCCCGCAATGCAACTGCCGTTGCAGAGACCGACGGCACCTGCATCGAGGCCGTCTATAAGGAAGACCTTGAAGGCATTTTCCGTGCCTGCCCCGTCAAGATAAACATGCTCCTCAGGCACATGTCCTTCAAACTGAGAGAGATAACGATCGAATTCCTTAACATGTGCAAGGAGATCACCGAGCGCAGCTGACCGTTTTTGAACAGTCGGATCCGGGCCTGTTCCCAATGCGGGGACAGGCCGTTTTGTTATCCTTTTTTCAAAAAAAGTACTGTTACAGCTTTCTGATTGTGATATACTAATATGGTTTGACTGAGCTCAAACCGGGAAGGTGATTATTATGACTCAGATAAACAAATCCCCAAAGTTTTCCAAGCAAAAGATAACCATTTTGGTACTCTCGGTGGCGGTAGTCGCCGCGGTTGCCGTTGTTGCCGGTATCCTTTTGACCAGGAACGATTACCTGGCCAAGACGATGAGGCTTCTTCGCGTTGAAGGAACTGTTAACATCGAGGATCAGAAGGGCGGTACAAAGCCTGTCGCTGACAACGTGAGATTCCAGTCGGGCGATGCACTGAGCACGGGTTCAGACGGAGTTGCTTCCGTCGGACTTGACGATAAAAAGATAGTTACGCTCAATAACGACAGCAGAGCCGAGTTCGTGAAGAACGGGAAGCATCTGGAGCTCAAGCTTACCAAGGGCGCGTTGTTTTTCAACGTTACCGAGAAGTTAAGGAGCGACGAGAAGTTTGAGATAAAGACATCCACCATGACCGCGGGCATCAAGGGCACGTCGGGCATCGTTTACTATGACGAGTCGGATGACAGACGAGAGACCATTGCCGTTACTGACGGCGCGGTCGAGATCTCCGCAACGAACCCCGAGACGGGCGAGACAAAGACTGCCAGAGTTGAAGGCGGTCAGCAGCTGAAGGTCTATCTCACGAGCGATGTAGGCAACAGCATTTCTTTCCTCCTCGAGGATATCTGCGAGGAAGATCTTTCCATATTCTCGCTTGGCATTATCGCCGAAAACGATGAACTCATCAGCAGGATCTGCGATTACACAGGCTGGGATCCCGACAAGCTTAGGAAGGTCCTTAAGGATCTTTCAGGAAACGGCGGCAACCCCGGCGAGTCTATGCCCGGCGAGTCAAATCCGGGAACAACCAAACCGACGGATGCGCTGCCGACAAAGCCGTCGGATACAGATCCGAGCGATACTAATCCGCCGACGACGACAGTAGGAAAGAATCCGAAAAAGAAGTCTTCATCGAAGTCTTCCAAGAGATCCGTAAAGCGTTCATCAAAGAAGAGTTCCAAGAAGAAGTCATCAACGAATAAGTCTTCCACAAGCAGCTACCATTCCGTTATCAGCAGGGAATCCACCACCAGATAAACTCTGCCTGCATTCAGGTGCAGGGTAACGGCCACTCCGGTGGTGTATAATTTAAGTGTTTTACAGCGCGATTCAGGCTTTTGAGAGGTGATCACCATGACCGACAACAGCAAGACCGTTTCCAAGAAGAAGATCATAATCATCGTTGTTGCCGCAGTCCTTGTCGCGGCGGGTGCTATAGCCGGCATCATATTTGCCCGCCAGGGCTATCTTGCGACGACAATGAGGCTCCTCAAAGCCGAAGGAAAGGTTAATATCGAGGACTCCAAGGGCGGAAACAGACCTGTTGCCGACGGCCTGAGATTCCAGTCGGGAGATGCTCTGAATACCGGTGATGACGGCTATGCAACCATCGGTCTTGATGACAAAAAGATCGTCACTCTTGATCACGACAGCAGAACCGAATTCCGTAAAAAGAATAAGCAGCTGGAACTCAAGGTCACAGAAGGCTCCGTGTTCGTTAATGTCACCGAGAAGCTCAAGAGTGATGAGAAATTTGAGATCAAGACCTCAAACATGACGGCAGGCATAAGAGGCACCTTGTTATGGGTTTATCATGACAAGACAGATAACAACAGAGAAGTTGCAGCTCTTCTGGAAGGCTCAGCCGAGATCTCGGCAACAAATCCCGTTACCAAAGAGACGAAGAGCACTACGATAGGAGCCAACCAGCTGGTAAAAGTGTATTTTTATAATAATAATGACGGAGAGCATGACAGCGTCGAGTTCTCTGTCCTTGAGCTGACTCCGGAAGATTATTCGGAATTTATCTGGATGATACTCGGTCTTGACGAGGATCTCGTCGGAAGGGTCGCCGGCCAGAATAACAACTGGACCAAAGACAAGCTTTTGGACTTGGTGAAGAAATTTAAAAACGGAGAATTCCCGCCTAAGAATAATCCGGATACGGGAGATCCGGATGATAAGAAACCCGGAGAATCTCAGAAGCCTGTAGATCCGCAGAATCCGCAGAATCCGGAAGATCCGGAAAATACCGAGAACCCGGAAAACACGGGTGATGATCCACAGCCGAATCCGACTACAAAAAAACCTACCAGGAAAAAGAAGACGACAAAAACTACGCCCAAAAAGCCAACTCTTCCTTCGGGTTATAAAAAGTATGCCTGGGGAAAGAGATATAAAAAGAAAACTGTTTATGTAGTAGTTTCCAAGAACGGGGAAACTTACAAAGGATGGGTAAATGAAAAGTGGGTCAAACTTTCATACGATATGCAAGAGACTGATACGGCATATGTTCATACATTCAAATATAAAGGAAAAGTCTATTACCGGAAGACCGTTCCTTATGGCTCCGTTGCCGATGGCGTATGGTGAATCACACAGGAAAAAGGTGTAGCTGATCCATGAATAAGAAGACCAAGAATCTGTTAATTGCCTTTGTATGGGCAACTTCGATTACTGTTTTATGCGTGTTGGGTGTTTTCAGAAGCCCTGAGCTATGGCTTCAGGATGTGCTCTATCAGCAGCCTGAATACATCCCTGATGACATCTGCATCATCGGCATAACAGAGGATGACATCAAGGAATTCGGACCGTACTACTCATGGGACAGAACGGTAATGGCAAGGGCTTTGGAAGCATTAAACAAGGATGCAACAAAGAAGCCCGCAGTAGTCGCGATCGATATTCAGTATTCCGGCAGGATGGATAAAGAGGGCGACGACCGCCTTGCCAAAGCGGCTGCCGATCTCGGAAACGTCATCACGGCGACCACCGCGACTTTTGGCCAGAAGAGGACTTTCGGAAGCGCGACAGTAGTTATCGACAATTTCTCGGTTCTCGATTATGAAGAACCCTATACCGAACTTAAGGACGTAACCACGCAGGGCTGCATCAACATCATGTACGATTCGGACGGCGTCGCGCGTCATTCGCTTCTTTACGTTGAACCTGAAGGACAAAAGGTCTATTCGATGCCTTTCCAGTCCGCGAAGCTTTACGCCGAGAGCAAGGGCATGACGGTACAGATGCCCGAAACGGATGAAAGAGGACATTTCTACGTTTCATTCTCGGGAAGGCCCGGCGACTTCTATGAAGGACTTACCCTGAGCAAGCTCATCAAGGGAGATGTCGATCCGAAGTTCTATGCGGGCAAGCTCGTCCTTATCGGACCTTACACGACGGGACTTCAGGACTCCTACATCACGCCTATTCAAAAGAGTGAGATGATGTACGGTATCGAAGTACAGGCAAACGTCATTCAGTGCCTGCTCGAAGGAAACTTCAAACACAAGGCACCTGACTATTTCCAGATCGGAGTCTTATGGATCCTCTGTCTGGCATTCTATCTTTTCTCCAACAACAGAAGACTTCTGCACACGATCCCTGCTTTGATCATCGGGGTCGCTATGTCGATCGGTATCAGCATATGGCTCTATTCATTAGGCTTCATACTGCACGTGCTGTGGATCCCTCTGGGACTGACCGTGCTGTTCGTTGCGAGCGTCGCGGGCAACTACATCCGTGCCGCCATCGAAAGACAGAACGTTACAAAGACATTTGAAAGATACGTTGCTCCGAACGTCGTCGGCGAGATCCTGAAGGAGGGAACCGAAAACCTCAAGCTCGGCGGAAAGACGGTCGATATTGCCGTTCTCTTCGTTGATATCAGAGGCTTCACGACGATGTCTGAAAGACTCTCGCCTGAGGAAGTCGTCTTCATCCTCAACCGTTACCTGTCCATGACGAGTGCCTGCGTTGAAAGATACCAGGGAACTCTGGACAAGTTCATCGGCGACGCAACGATGGCATTCTGGGGCGCGCCCCTCGCGGATGATGAAGCCATTTACCACGCTTCAATGGCAGCCCTCGACATCGTCAAGGGAGCGGAGGAGCTTTCAGCCAAACTCAAGGAAGAGATCCATGAAGAGATCCACGTCGGCGTCGGCGTAAACTACGGGCCTGCCGTCGTCGGAAACATGGGTTCTGAAAGACGAATGGACTACACCGCTATCGGTGATACCGTCAACACTTCGGCAAGGCTTGAAGCCAACGCACCTGGTGGAACGGTCTATATCAGCCGTTCTGTTGCCGACGGTCTTAAGGGCCGCATGAAGTTCGAGCCGCTCGAAAAACCTATAAAACTCAAGGGTAAGGCTGATGGATTTGAGATCCTCCGTCTTCTCGGACCGGTGGATGAAGCTTGACGGAAACGGCAATATTATCTTCTCTTTATTTTGTTAAGAGTTTATAATATTTGATCAGAGGCTAATTATGGGACCGGAGGATAATAGATGCTGACATTTCTAGGCAGAGGTTCTGCTTTTACGGACGAGCACAACAGCGCTTTCTTTGTCGAAAACGATGAACTGGTCCTGATCGATTGTGCGATGAGTTCTTTCGAGAAACTCAACGACATGAACATGACATTGTTCAAGCACATATATGTCCTGATCACGCATACTCACGGCGATCACGTCAGCGGCCTCGGGATGCTGATCGACCTTATGGAGTTTTCCGTAAAGACTCCGATAACCGTAGTCGCTCCTTCAAAAGAAGTCGAAAACGACATCAGATACCTGCTCAGGAACATCGAAGGCTGCGCTGATTCATGGTACGGACTGACAAATGCCTCTGAATTCAAGAAAGACTGGTTTGTATGCGTCATCCCCACTTTCCATACTGAGCAGCTCAAAGGGAAATGCTTCGGCTATTCCTTGACGGTCGGCGGCAACAAAGTCGTCTATACAGGTGACACTAACACTCTTGAGCCTTTCGAAAAATACCTTGTGGAAGGCACTTATGCATATATCGAGATATCGGCTTACAGGAGCCCTGTCCACCTATACTGCATCGACATGCACGACAAGATCGCGGAGCTTGTTTCCAAAGGCGTACACGTTTATCTGATGCACATGGATGACGAGAAGCGTATTCAAGCCGTTCTGCAAGACACGGGCGCAGAGCTCGCTCCGCTCATAAAGGGAGAACTCAACTTTACTGATATCGCCAGGACGCTCGACAACGTTTTCGAGATCATGGACGGCCTTTACAAGGATACCTGCACGAACAGGATCAAGGATCACACAAAGCTGTTCAAGTACATCACCGAGCTCGGAAAAACGATCGTTGATGCCGACAGGGCAAGCTTCTGGAAGTGGGACAAGAGAAGGAACCAGCTCTGGACGATGTCCTCTACGGATCTCGACAAGATCGTCATTCCGGACAGCACGGGTCTCGTCGGCAAGGCTCTGAGGAGCAAGAGTATCGTTGTCACGAACGATCCTTATTCGGATCCCGATTTCAACAAGGATGTCGATCTCAGGAGCGGTTACAGGACCAAGTCCGTTCTGGTCCTTCCCGTGGCAAACATCAACGGCGAATTCATCGGCGCGCTTCAGCTTATCAACAAGCACAGCACCGACGGCTTTGACGAGGTTGAAGATGCAAGAAAGCTCTCGCTCGCGGCTCTCGTCTGCGGTATCGCGCTCGAGTCAGAGACGTTCCTTGAAGACTCCCATCACGACAGGCTCACGGGTCTCAAGAACAGGATGGGTTTCTACTATGACTTCGGCAAGAAATACAAGGATTTCCTTCTTCCCGGATCCGGAAGAAAGATGTCTCTTTTCATCTGCGACATCGACAAGTTCAAGAGGGTCAACGACACATACGGCCATAACGCGGGTGACGATGTCCTCAAGTTCACTTCACATCTCATCGATACTTTCTGCGCTGAGAATGACGGCGTTTACAGATGGGGCGGTGAGGAGTTTATCATGATCATGTGCGATGCGGATCTTGATGCGGCCGTTCAAAAAGCTGAAGAGATCAGGGTCAAGCTCATGGGATCCGAGATCATTGCGGACGGCAATAAGCTTAACTGCACGATGAGCTTCGGCTGTGCAGTGTTCGATCCGCAGAAGACGATAGAAGAAAACGTCAGCGCTGCTGATGAGAGACTCTATAAGGCAAAAGAGACCGGCAGGAACAAAGTCTGCTCGGATTAAGACAAAGGGGATCTGAAAAATGAAATGCGCCGGCTGTGGCGGTACGCTGCGATACGACATAGCAAGATACGGTCTTGTTTGTGATTTCTGCGGAACTATAAAACCCCTTCACCGTCCGGAAGAAGGCGTAGTCGTAGGCGAAATGGATTTCGCTTCCGCGCTCAGGGGCGCCGGCACGAACTGGGGCGTTACGAGAAGACTCGTCGTCTGCAAGAGCTGCGGTGCACAGATGCTCTACGATTCCGACCAGATGTCCGGCATGTGCCCTTTCTGCGGTTCTGCGATCGTTCTTTCACCTGAGGAAGCAAACTGCGGCATAGCGCCCAATGCGATAATCCCTTTCTCCATTACAAAGGAACAGGTTTCCGGAAGGTTTTACAGATGGAACAAGTTCGCGTTCTGGTCGCCTGAAAAGTTCAGAAGGGGAAAGGTATTAGGAGATCTTGTGCCGCTCTACATTCCTTATTGGACTTTTGATGCGGATACCGTTACGACTTACCGCGGCAATTTCTCGTTTACTGTAGGCAGCGGAGACAGCGCGAGAACTACCAGGCAGATGAGGGAAGGCATAGTCGAAAAGCACATTGATGACTGCTGCGTCTGCGGAAGCAGAAAGTTCGCAAATGACCCCATGTTCAATTCCGTGAGCTCATTTAAGCCGAAGGAGCTTATGCCTTATTCTCCCGAGATCATTTCGGGCATGCCCGCTGAGATTTACACAGTCGGGATTGATGAGGCCTGGGCAAATGCGAAAGCCGGCAACCTTAAGAAGTTTATGGAAGCGGCGAAGGCTAAAGAGTGCGCAGATTCTTATTCGAATATGCAGCTTTCAACGGAGTACTACAACGTCAGGTACAGATACGTACTGGTCCCCGTATGGCTTACGGGATGCAGATACGGCGGAAAGATCTACAACGTTGTTGCCAGCGGCCATAACGGCACGGGCAAATGCAACAGGCCGCTTTCGGTATTCAAGCTTGTTTCATTCCTTGTGCTCTTTATGGCAGGAGTGATAGCGAGTTCGATATTTCATGTCCTTCCGTGGTTCATCACGGGTGCGGTAATCGCATTCTTCATTTTCATGATCATATACGTGGCTATGTTCTTCAGTGCTTTTGCCGACCAGCGCGAAAACGACAGACAGGGTTCTGAAAGGGATTAAGCTCACTTGGATTACGATATCCGGAAAGTAACTATAGAAGACTACGACCAGCTGCTCGCTCTCTGGAATTCCACCGAGCAGAGCCGCCGCGCATTAAATCCTGTCGATGATTCCCGTGAAGGTATTGAAAGATATCTGAAGCGCAATCCTGATACGTGCTTTGCCGCCGTATCAGACGGAAAGATCATCGGCGTTATCCTTACTGGCCACGACGGCCGCAGGGCGATAATCCATCACATGTGCGTCCATCCCGATCACCGCCGCATGGGCATAGCGGGAAAGCTCGTCAAAGAAGCCGAGCAGGCATTGAAAAAAGAAGGAATCCAGAAGATCTTCGGACTGGTCTTCAAGGATAACGATACGGCCAACGCATTCTGGGAAAGCCAGGGTTATTCGTTGAGGACAAACCTCAACTACCGCAATAAGAGCCTGAATCCGGATATTCCGACCGGCGAGTGATCAGCCGTCATTCTCCGTCTGACTTCATCTTATTCTTGTTTTCGTACATGGCTTTGTCAGCACGCCTTATTGTGTCACTGACGCCTGAGTCATGTACGGGATCGAAGACAGCGATGTCGTAAGCGACATGGACTTCTTCCCATTTATATTCGACGGCTGAGTCCCTTTCTGTCTGCTTCTTTTCAAGCTGGGCGATCAGTTCGTCGCGCTTGTTGAAGTCGCCGTTCATCAGGAATACCGCAAACTCGTCGCCGCCGATCCTGAATACCGGGCTGTGACCGAATATCTTACAGATCATCTGGCAGTTGTTCTTGAGATAGAGATCACCCTTGTCGTGCCCGAACCTGTCGTTTACGGTCTTCAGATCATTACAGTCGAAGATGCCGACGGCAAGGTCAAATTTCTCATCGTTGTCGATTCTTTCCTGAAACTTGTTTATGTAGTCTGAATATGCACCCTTGTTTCGCACGGCAGTAAGGGAGTCAACATAGGCAAGCCTGTTGAGATCCTGTACCTGGTGCTCCTTTTCGAGGATCTTCTTCTCGGCGCGGATGTTGTGCAGGGGAAGGATCACGATGATCAGGAGGATGACCGCGATGACCGCCAGGATGATGAAAAGGTTGTCCTTGATGATGTCGCCTAAGTTTGCCTTAACGTCTTCAGCCGAATAATAGGTAAGGGCGGAATGGACAACAGAGTACGGAACGACGCCGGTTATCCTTGAGACGATGGAATAAAGTGTCGTATCTTCCGCACGTACGGCGAAGCAGTAATCCATTTCGACGCCGGTATAGACCGTTGACAGATGCAGCGTATCGCACAGTTTGGAAATGTTGCTGTAACGGTAGCTGCTGATGATGACGCAGTCCGCATCTCCTCTGGCGACTGCTTCGAGTCCTTTCGGCGTATTCGTATTTCCAGCCTGTATACGCCGCGATCTTGCGCTGGTATTCATAGGAATAACCGGAGAGCCTGCCGTTCTTATCCTTGATGAAATAAGGGGCTTCGTGGCAGCCGACTCTTACCGTCTTGCGGCTGCTTTCTTCCGCGCTGACCGCCAGAGGGAACGAGATGCCTGCAACAAGGGCTACAAGCAAAGAAACAACCGCCGCTTTGATCAGACTGCATATTTACGCACTGCCGTTACCTCCGAATATCAAATAAATATAATATAGAACGAAACCCAAGCCTGGTAAAGAAAATTTTACAACATTGATAAGACGCTATTTTTAATTTATTATTAATTATTCTTAATCGGAGGGGAAAACACGTGTCATCAAGGACCAGTCTGTCAACCAGAATAATCCTGATGGTCGGATGTATACTGCTTATCTCCAGCATCCTGTTCTGCTCCGTCTCCATCTACGTTTCCAGATCTTCCATCCGCAATTCGATCCAGCAGCGCATGCTGGACATCGCAAACTGCGCGTCAGGTTCAGTCAGCGGCGAGGCAATGAAGACCTTGTCCGAGGATACAGTCGGAAGCGATGCCTACCAAAAGATATATGACACCCTCGCGGTCTTCAGGGAGAACGTCGAGTTCGAATACGTTTACTGCATTAAGGAAGACCAGCCCGGACACTACATCTTCACGATCGACCTCGATCAGGTCAGTCCCGCAAGCTATGGCGACGAGGTCAAATACACCGATGCGCTCGCAAGCGCAGGCAGGGGAAAGGCCGCAGTCGACGAGGTTCCTTACACTGATCAGTGGGGCTCCTTCTATAGTGCCTACAGCCCGGTCTTCGATGCTTCGGGCAAAGTCGTCGGCATCGTTGCCGTGGACTTCACTGTTTCCTGGTTTGAATCACAGCTTTCCGCACAGACCCGTCAGACGGTCTTTGGTTACATAGTCATCCTCATAATCTCCCTTTTCGTCGGAGCAGTCCTTTCGCTGCTTACGGTAAGGCCTTACGTCAAGGCTCAGGCAGAGCTTATCGAAGAGAAGACCCGCGCTGAGAGCGCAAACAACGCAAAGAGCGACTTCCTTGCGAACATGTCGCACGAGATCCGCACGCCGATCAATGCGGTCCTGGGCATGAACGAGATGGTCATCAGGGAGGACCACCGTGCGATGGACGTGGTCGAGAGCGATCCGCTGGCCGCCCAGGAAGCCCTTGAGAGCATCAGTGTCTATACGCGCGATATCAAGAAGGCAGGCCACAATCTTCTGGCGATCGTCAACGACATCCTCGATTTTTCGAAGATCGAAGCAGGAAAGATGGGCCTCGTAACCGCGCCTTACCAGCTGAGTTCCCTCATCAACGACATTCATAACATGACCCTCTTTAAAGCGCAGGACAAGGGCCTGGAGTTTTCCGTGGAAGTCGATCCGTCGATCCCGGACGAGCTTTCGGGTGACGAGATCCGCGTCCGCCAGATATTCACGAATCTCCTTAACAATGCCGTCAAGTTCACCGACAAGGGATCGGTCAATCTCAAGCTCCGCTGCAGGAAGCAGGAAGAAGGAAAGATCCTTCTGATAATAAGCGTCTGGGATACCGGGATCGGCATCAAGCAGGAAGACAAGGCAAAGCTCTTCGACAAGTTTGAGCGTTTCGACATGGAGCGCAACAGCACCGTTGAAGGCACCGGCCTCGGCCTTACGATCACGCACCATCTCGTGGAACTCATGGGCGGAAAGATAGAAGTCGAGAGCGAATACGGCAAAGGATCCGTCTTTACGGTGACCATCCCCCAGAACGTCGTTTCCGACACGCCGATAGGAGATTTCCAGTCGCGCCTGCAGGAGCACATTCCGGGCGACAGGCCATACAAAGAGTCGTTCAGGGCACCCGGTGCGCACATCCTTATCGTCGATGACACAAGGATAAATCTGACGGTTGCCGTCAACCTTCTGAAGAACACCAAGATAAAGATCGATACAGCCACTTTCGGCGAAGAGTCCGTATCCATGGCGGCAAAGACAAGGTATGACATGATATTCATGGATCAGAGAATGCCCGAGATGGACGGAACCGAGGCTCTCCACAAGATCCGCGGGACTTCGGACGGGGAGAGCAGAGACGTTCCGGTCATCTGCCTTACTGCGGACGCGGTCATCGGAGCAAAGGAACGTTATCTTTCCGAAGGGTTTACGGACTATCTGACAAAGCCGATCGACAACTATGCGCTCGAGAAGATGATCGTGAAGTACCTGCCTGAAGAGAAGGTTGAAAAGGTCATTGACGAGCCGTCGGAGGCTATTGACGGTGAAGGAACGGTTGAAGACATGTTCATCTCCCTCCGTTCAGTCGGCATAGAGCCCAAGGCGGGCCTCAAGTATTGTCAGGATGACGAGTCGCTCTACCGCTCGCTCCTTGCCGAATATGCCTATGGGGAACTCGAAAAGTCGCACAACCTGCAAAAGAGTTACGACAATTCCAACTGGCATGATTATTCGATCTATGTCCATTCCATCAAGAGTTCTTCGAAGATGATCGGCGCGACTGCCCTGTCGATGCGCGCGGGCAAGCTCGAGGCTGCGGCAAACGCGGGCGACAGCGGAACGATAAAGACTGAGCACGATCTCCTTATGGAAGAATACGAAGTTGTCACCGCGGTCATCAGATCCGTTATCCCAAAGGACGGACTGGATCCCGATGACAATGAGGTCACCGAATTCCCGCCGGACGATGATGTCATGGAATTCCTTCCTGGCGAAGACGGTAAGTAAACGGAGGTTATATGGCCAGCTGCGAAACATGCCAGTACGCATACATTGATGAAATGACGGGCGAAGCCGTCTGCGATCTTGACCTCGATGAGGATGAGGTCATAAGATTTGCCCAGAGTAAGAGCAAGGAGTGCCCGTTCTACAAAAACGGCGACGAATACCAGACGACGGTAAAGCGCCAGCTGTAAATATGGCACGCTTTGCTATTGCGGAGAATAATATTAGTTGAGCAAATAAGGAGAGGTACGGAACATGTTTAAGAGGATCACTAAAAGCAAGCACAAGTGCAGGCAGGCGTTTACGCTTGTCGAGCTGATCGTTGTCCTTGTGATTCTGGCGATCCTCGCGGGAATCCTCGTTCCTGCCCTGACCGGCTATGTCAAGCAAGCCAGGAGAACCAAGTATATCCAGAAGGCAGATGAGTTCCGTATTGCCGCGCAGGCTGAGATCTCGAAGTTTTATGCATATTACCAAGGAGATCTGACCGAGGCTTTGGATGGTTCCACCAGTACTGCCACGAATGTAAACTGGTGGAAAGGAAACTTAAAAAATACGGAGATGAAACTCTTGAGTTAGTAGGCTATGGCAGTGGCCAGGACAAAGGCGAACCTTATATCTTAGTTGTAGGCGTCGGCCATGATGAAGCTACCCAGCTTACTGAAATTCAAAAGAATACTGTCTATTATGTGGGTTATATAGACGATCTGGGGAAACCGGCTATGTTCTATCTTGACGGAAAATGGCAGTTTAAGTGGCCAAGAGATACCGGTGATCTGATAATGATCGGCAATAAGCAGGGTATGAACAGGAATGTTTTGAAAACTTCCGGGGGAGAAGAAATTCCTTTGAGGTTCTACGTTATCTGTAACAGACGTAAAGATGACAAAATCTGGCTGAACGACCACTGGGAAAAGGGCAAACATACCTTGGAAGGTAACAGCGAAGGACATCACGGATTCTGATCCTTTTAAAAGCCGCCTCCGGGCGGCTTTTTTATTCCGTTTCCCGAAGCCTCCCGGGGCGGAAATTGATACTCATCCAAATGCGTTAATTTTTTTACACTTTTGATACATAAATCATCATTCTGAAGAGGCAGTTAGCGTGGACTAACCGAACCCCGCCAAGTATAATTGATACGTTGGAATATTCCCAAAGAGGCAGGAGGTTTTTATGGCAAAATTACAAGAAGCTGCTGTCGCTCAGATTACGGAGATCTGTGATCGTCACAAGAACGATAAGACTCCTTTGATGATGATCCTGAGTGACATCCAGAATGAG
>JAILIB010000069.1 GCA_024695505.1 Saccharofermentans sp. | reverse complement strand
TTCCTGAAGAGCCTTGATTCCTGCAAAAACGTCAGGGAGTATTGGAAAAGCCACTACAACTCTGAGAGAACGGCAGCCGACCAGGCATACAAAAAGCTTTTCGAGGCTGCAGAAAAAGGCGACAAAGAGCGTTTTGCCGACAACTTCACGGAAGAAGTCCGCACCGGTTCCGGCTTCAGCGTCTTCCTCGATGCCTTCTTCGAAAAATATCCCAAGGGATTGTCCAAATGCAAGACGGAATACCATGCCGGCGGTTCCAGCGGATCTTATGAAAATGGCGAAAAAAAGGAAACCGCACATTGCAGCTACACCTTAACGTTTGAAGGTCAGCATTTTTGGATCCACATGGGTTACTGCTACAGGAACACCAAGCATCCTGAAGAACTCGGCATCAAGTATCTTTCGATAATGAACCTTGAGGGATATGCCCTGTTCATAACCGATAACAACGCGAAATTGTATGAGAACCCGGATTACGATTACTACAAGGAAGTGCCTATCGTCTGCATTATATTGGGCGAAGACACCGTAAAGGCAAGGCTCATCAACAATACGCCTTATCAATGGCTTGATACCGGTGCCAAGAAGATTACTGAAGATGAAATGAGAAAACTTCTTACCGGTAACCGCAACGAAGGGATCAAGCCCATAATCGAACAGCTCGGCGAACCCAACGTTGCCATAGCAAATAATAACGGCGGCAGTTACACCTACATCTATGAACTGGCCTCTTCTGACGGTGAGCCGCGTTATGCGTTGATCTCTACATCAAGGCAGTATGGCAGGATAATCAAAGCATATACCTGCACGGAAAGCAGCTGCGATTACGATAATCCGCTGTGCGAATTTGTAAAAGGCAACAGCTGATCTCAGATCTTCGTCTGACCGTTCCTGTATCTGCCGAAGAACACTCCGTCATCAATATACTTATCGGCATCGGAGACCCACATCGGGAACTTGCCCGTATTGACGGCAACCTGGCCGTTCAGCATACCCGTATGAAAAGACAGATGTCTGTACTGACGGAGCACAAGTTCCATCCTCGTGAACCTGCAGTTCTCGGGGCACTCGTAAAGCATCGAATCGTCAAGCGTATCGAGGTAATCAAGTGTTTTCTTTTCGACGGCATCAAGATACTCCAAAAGCTGCTCATCCGAGAGCACTACTGAAGTCGGATTATCGGGGTTGTCCATACCTTCTTCATGGAAGGCGGGTTCTTCATATATATTGGGATTGATGAACCATTTATCCGCTGAATGAAGCGCATGATAAACCCATCTCCAGCAAGGTGCGCCGCAGCACAGAGCGTCTCTGTCGTAAGCCTTTATCGATGTCCTGATATTGAGGAAATTCGGGACAACAGTACGTTTTATTATCATTACCAGATCATTCATATAGAACCTCCTTTAAGAGCCCGTAAAGTCGTATTTCCTGACTCCGAGCATCCAGAATCTGTAACTTAAGTATACGAACAGGATACCGTACAAAGGCGAGAACCATGAAAGCAGCGGCACGTTGTCAGGAGTAAGGATCACGAGGCTCGGATAGTAAGCGATGTACGCGATCGGGATGATGAACGTAAAGATTATCCTGAAGATCCCTTCAAAGATCGACGAAGGATATTTCGCGAAATCCTTGAAACGGAACATTATGACCATTACGTATCCCGAGCCCTTGATCCAAAAGCATGTCGCGGCCGCGAAGTTCATGAGCGCTATCATGAAGAGCGATGCGGTCAGAAGGAATATCAGCAGTTTCAGGATCACCAGAGGTGTCACGGGTATTCCGATCTTTATCCATGCATATACGATCGTTCCAATACCGAAAGCAAGCTGGCCCAGACCTTTAACGTCGAACACTTCGGAAATGAAGTAGAAGAACACATTGACCGGCCTGAAGCAGTACTTGATAAAGTCGCCGCTCTGGACCATAAATCTCAGGTTCCAGTTGTTGTCGAAGAAGCACTGAACGGGTGTCAGCGCAACGAGCGAGAAGCCGTACAGGAACAGCATGTGATGGTAGTCCCAGCCGTTGATCGTCGGGAAGTTCTGGAACAGGATCATGAAGGTGATGAAGCCTGACAGATTGGTCATTATCATTCCGAACGTCGAGATGATAAAGTCCGCCCTGTAGCTCATCTTGCTCTTGAGATCCTGAATGAGTATCTTTCTGTAGATACGGGCATAAAACCCTAATCCTCTTTTATGCATGTCAGCCTCCGTTCACGGTGACTTTCTTCACCGCGTGATTCCAGAAAAGATTGCCCGCCAGAGTCAGGATGGCAAGCCATGCCAGCTGCAGTCCGAAAAGGCTGATAAGCCCCTGCCAGTTAT
>JAILIB010000059.1 GCA_024695505.1 Saccharofermentans sp. | reverse complement strand
TCAAGTGCAAGGGTGATCTTGAGGTTGATGCTCATCATTCAGTCGAGGACGTGGGTATCGTTCTGGGACAGGCCGTATGCAAGGCTTTGGGCGACAAGGTAGGCATCAGGCGTTTCGGTTCGTGCGCAGTCCCTATGGATGAGGCTTTGGGAAAGGCCATCATAGACATCTCGGGAAGACCGTTCATCGTGTTTGACGCTGAGTTCTCAGGCGACAAGTGCGGCGAGATGGATACGCAGCTCTTTGAGGAATTCTTCAGGAGCTTCGCTTTCAACGCAGGCATAACGCTCCACATCAGCGCACCATACGGCGCGAACGACCACCACAAGGCCGAGGCCATGTTCAAGGCTCTCGCACGCGCACTGAGACAGGCAACGGAAACCGATCCCAGGTTTGCCGGCCAGATCGTCTCCACAAAAGGAAGCTTATAATTTACCGGAGGGTACATAATATGTTGATCAAGGACACAAGTTTTATCGACAAGCCGCTGCTCGCACAGGGCAAGGTAAGAAACATCTATGACTTAGGCGACAGCCTCCTGCTCGTTGTTACGGACAGGATCTCCGCTTTTGACGTCATCTTCGACGAGCTGATCCCGGACAAGGGAAGAGTGCTTTCTTCCATCTCCGCTTTCTGGTTCGATTTCACCAAGGACATCCTTCCGAACCACGTCATTACGACCGATGTTTCCAAGTATCCTCAGGGATTCGATAAGTATGCCGAAGAGCTCGAAGGTCGTTCGATGCTCGTCAAGAAGGCCGAGATGCTTCCCGCAGAGTGCATCGTAAGAGGCTACCTCGAAGGTTCCGCACTCAAGGAATACAAGAAGTCCGGCACAGTCGGCGGCATCAAGATGCCTGAGGGAATGGTCCAGGGCGACAAACTCCCTGAGCCTCTTTTCACGCCTTCGACAAAGGCTGACGAGGGCCATGACATCAACATCACATACGAGCAGCTGGTTGACCTCATCGGTGAGGCAGACGCATCCGCACTGAGAGACGCTTCACTCGCACTCTATAAGAAAGTTTCGGAATACGCTCTTACAAAGGGCCTGATCCTTGCCGACACTAAGTTCGAATTCGGTAAGATCGACGGTGTTCTCACGGTATGCGACGAGATGTTCACGCCTGACTCTTCAAGGTTCTGGGATCTCAAGGACTATCAGCCGGGCCGCGCACAGAAGAGCTTCGACAAGCAGTTCCTCAGGGAATGGCTCGAGACACTCGACTGGGACAAGACATATCCCGCACCGCATCTGCCTCAGGAGATCATCGACAAGACTGCCGAGAAGTACCGCGAGTGCTACAGACTTTTGACAGGAAAGGAAATCTGATCCTTTGATAGCGATCATAGATTACGGAATGGGCAATCTCGCGTCTGTCGCGAAAGCCCTCAAATACCTGAATTACGATTCGGTCATTACGAGCGACCCTAAGGTGATCTCCGCAGCATCGGGGGTCATCCTTCCGGGCGTCGGCGCTTTTGCTCCCGCAATGGATAACCTGAGGAGCAAAGGTCTGGACAGCGTCATAATTGAATCGGCATACAGCGGAAAGCCTTTCCTCGGCATCTGCCTCGGAATGCAGCTGCTGATGGACGGTTCAAAGGAAGGCGTCAACTTAGGTTCTGCGATGGGCGATTACGTTACCGGCCTGGGGATCATTCCGGGAAGGGTAAGAAAGTTTGAGACTGAAGGCCTCAAGGTTCCGCAGATCGGCTGGAATAAGCTGGTTGACTGCAAGGGATCGATCCTTACCGAAGGCGACTACGTTTACTTCGTCCACTCGTACTACTGCATTCCCGAGCATCAGGATGATGCCGCAGGTTATGCTGAGTACGGGATCAAGTACTGCTGCGCGCTCGAGCATGACAACGTTTTCGCAACGCAGTTCCACCCTGAGAAGAGCGGCGAGGCCGGCCTCCAGATCCTGAATAAATTCGCAATGAGGACCAGATAATGATAATACTTCCCGCAATCGACCTGATCGGCGGAAAATGCGTCCGCCTGAGACAGGGAAAATACGATGACGTAACCGTCTACAACGATTCTCCTCTTGCGCAGGCTTATGCCTTCAAGGAAGCGGGAGCCGAGTGGATCCACGTGGTCGATCTTGATGCAGCGAAGAGCGGTGTTCCCGAAAACCACCTGATCATAAAGGAGATCGCCGAAAAGACCGGACTCAAGGTCGATACGGGTGGCGGCATCCGCAACATGGATACGCTTTCAAAGTGGATCGAGGATTACGGCGTATCGCGCGCAGTCCTCGGAACCGCGGCTGTTAAGGATCCCGAGTTCACCAGAAAGGCCATCGAAAAGTACGGCGATAAGGTCGCTATCGGCATTGATGCCCACGACGGCTACGTTTCGGTGAACGGATGGACTTCCGATTCCACTCTCAAGGCAGTCGACTTTGCGCTCAAGTGCAAGGAGATCGGAGCAAAGACCGTGGTATTTACCGATATCTCAAGAGACGGTATGCTCACGGGACCCGCTACGGAAGCAACAAAGGAAATGGTTGAGAAGACAGGCCTAGACGTTATCGCTTCAGGCGGTATCGGATCAGATGCCGACGTTGAACTGATAAAGTCCTCAGGCTGTGCCGGCGTTATCATCGGCAAGGCCATATACGAAGGAAAGGTGGATCTGGCAAAGTGCTTACGAAACGCATAATCCCGTGCCTTGACGTAAAGGACGGAAGAGTCGTTAAGGGCGTCAACTTCGTATCCTTAAGGGATGCGGGCGACCCGGTCGAATGCGCAAGGACTTACAACATGTCCGGTGCTGATGAGCTGGTCTTCCTTGACATAACCGCAACACTCGAGTCCCGCGACACGACGGTCGAGATGGCCCGCCGCGTTGCCGAGCAGGTCTTCATTCCGTTTACCGTAGGCGGAGGCATCCGCACGACAGATGATATCAGGGCGCTCCTTAATGCGGGCGCGGACAAGGTTTCGCTCAATTCCGCGGCGGTAAAGGATCCTGATTTCATAAAGAGGGCTTCCGAAATGTTCGGTTCGCAGTGCATCGTTGCCGCGATCGACGTAAAATCCAGGGAAGGCGACGACAGGTTCGCTTCAGGATACGAGGTCGTTATCGCGGGCGGTACAAAGCCTACGGGACTTGACGCTCTCGAATGGGCTAAGAAGGCCGTGGCACTTGGCGCGGGAGAGATCCTTCTCACATCGATGGACAAGGACGGAACAAAGTCCGGCTATGACAACGTAATAACTTCTATGATCTCACAGGCAGTAGGCGTCCCCGTGATAGCATCGGGCGGAGCCGGCAGCCTTAAGGATTTCGAGGACGCGATCGTTTACGGCAAAGCTGATGCGGTGCTCGCCGCCAGCCTTTTCCACTTCGGCGAGATAGCGATAAGCGACCTTAAGGATTATCTTGCGGGCAAGGGGATCCCGGTAAGGGAGCTTCCGCAGAGCCTTTACATGTGGTCGCGCATGAAAAAGAACAGTGACGGCCTTGTACCTGCCATTACCCAGGATGCTGAAACCGGCGAAGTCCTCATGATGGCTTACATGAATTATGAGGCTTTCCGCATGACTTGTGAGACCGGATATATGCACTATTATTCCAGATCGCGCAAGGCGCAGTGGAAGAAGGGCGAGACTTCGGGTCACGTTCAGAAGGTCATCAGCGCGAGCATCGACTGCGACAGGGACACGCTCCTTTACAGGATCGATCAGACCGGAGCCGCATGCCACACCGGAAACCGCTCGTGTTTTTACACCCCGCTGGATGAATGGGATTACACTAAAGATAATAAAGAAGAATAAGGAGAAAACGGCATGGACATTATGAGAGAGCTTTACAGCGTTATTACCGACAGAAAGGCGAATCCGGTCGAGGGTTCATACACAAACTACCTTTTCGACAAGGGAACCGACAAGATCTCCAAGAAGGTCGGCGAAGAGGCTGTCGAGGTCGTTATCTCCGCTTCACAGCGTGACAGAAAGGCGATCATCGGCGAGATCGCAGATCTTCAGTACCATCTTCTCGTCCTGATGGTCGACAGGGGTATCACGATCGACGACGTCGAGGCTGAACTCAGATCACGCAGAAGTTAATATATTGTTGACTTTTCCAAGGGTGCTGTGATAAAATCTTCACGCTAACCCGCAAGGGGGCTTTTTTAGTTTGCGTGCAAAACGCTTCGGAGGAGCCCTGAAAAGCAAGGAAACAAAGGTTTCGGAGGTATTAGGACCATGGCAAAGGCCGGTGCTCGTGATAAGCTGACACTCGCATGCACAGAGTGCAAGCAGAGAAATTATCAGACATACAAGAACAAGAAGAACAACACGGAAAGGCTTGAACTCAAGAAGTACTGCCCTTTCTGCCGTAAGCACACCATTCACAGGGAATCCAAGTAATCCCGAGGGACTAATAAGATGGCTGACAAGAAGGGTAATATTTTCCAGCGTATCGCAAAGTCGTTTACAGACGTCATTGCGGAGCTGAAGAGAGTCACTTGGCCCACTAAGGACAAGCTCGCGAAGACTTCTGCAGTAGTTCTGCTGGTCATCGTGTTTTTCGCCGTATATCTTACGATCATCGGTTCCGGCGGACGCTGGGTACTCGATAAGATCGGTTTCTACGACATCGTAGAGACAACTGCGACTACACAGGTAACGGAGACAACGGCTGCGTCTGAGACGACTGCCGCTTCCGAGACGACTGCTGCATCTACAGAGTCAAGTGCAGGCTAAGGGACCCCAGGATATTTAGGAGTTAATAAATGCCGGATAACAATGAAGCGAAGTGGTACATAATCCATACCTTCGGCGGTTACGAGAAGAAGGTCAAGATCGCCATTGAGAACTATGCCAGGGCTCAGGGCATGGAAGACATCATCCAGCAGGTTTATCTGCCTACCGATATCGTTGTTGAGACGAAGAACGGCAAGCGTAAGGAAGTTGAGAAGCTCAGATTCCCTAACTACCTGTTCCTGAAGCTTGTTTTCGGCAATAATGACAAGGTTGACAAGGACCTGTGGTACAAGATCCGCAACACCAACGGCGTTACGGGTTTCGTAGCACCCGATCCCAACAAGCCGTCCCCGATGACGGAAGAGGATCAGATAAAGATGGGCCTCATCGTTCCCGTGAATGTCGAGGTCGATTACAAGGTCGGCGATCTCATCATCATCACCGACGGTCCTTTCAAGGACAGCAAGGCTGTCGTTAAGGACATCAACGAAGAAAAGCAGCAGGTTACCGTTACGGTATCCATGTTCGGCCGTGAGACGCCTGTAACGCTCGACTTCATCAAGGTAAGAAAAGTCTAATCAGTTTATTATTGGCCTACGGGCCATTGATAATAAAAATCTATTTGGGAGGTGGCCAGTATGGCTAAGAAAGTCACAGGTTATGTAAAGCTTCAGATACCTGCAGGCAAAGCAACACCCGCGCCGCCGGTCGGACCAGCTCTTGGACAGCACGGTATCA